>DASRSL010000073.1:0-1748 GCA_035656495.1 Roseiarcus sp. | reverse complement strand
TGGCGCTCTCGCCGCGGGCGTATCGCTGTGCGACGGGACCGGAGACAAGCGACCGCCGGCCGGTCTTCGTGATCGCGACTAGTACCTCTGCACAGAGGATTTGACCGGTTGGTCGGCCATTTCCAAGACCGGTAGGCTTTCCGGCGGGACGAGCACCTCGATGCTGCGCGGCGTCCCTGGTTGGCGGCGGATGAGGCCGGCGCGTTCGAGCGCCAGAACCATTTGGTGGACGGACGGCGGGGAGACTCCGAAGCGGCGCTGAATGTCGGCTTCGGCGGGCGGTCTGAGGTTGACGCGTGTGTATGCGTCGATGAAGGCCAGATACTGGCCCTGGGTGGGCGTGAAGCCGGGTTTGGGTCCGCCAGACATTTGATTCATCTATCGATTCGACTGCGCCTCTGAACAGGAGGCTGCCATGAACATACGCTATCGCGTGACCCTGACCCCATGCGAGCGCGATGATCTTAGAACTCTACTGGGCGGCGGTCGACAGAGGGCGCGCAAGCTCAAGCGAGCGCAGATCCTGCTGGCGGCGGACGCCGGCATCGGCGACGAGGAGATTGCCGCCAGCGTGGGCGTCGGCGGTTCGACGGTTTACCGGACCAAACGGCGGTTCGTGGAAGGCAATCTGGAGCGGGCGCTAAGCGAGGAGCCGCGCCCCGGCGCCGAACGCAAGTTGTCCGGCAAGGAGGAAGCTCTGCTGGTGGCGACCGCCTGCGCAACCCCGCCGGCGGGCCGCGCCCGATGGACGCTTGACCTGCTCGCCGGCGAGATGGTCAAGTTGACTGCGCATGAGAGTCTTTCGCGCGAGACGGTGCGTCGCCGCTTGGCCGACGCCGATCTCAAGCCGTGGCGACGGAAGATGTGGTGTATCCCGCAGGTCGACGCCGACTACGTCGCTCGCATGGAGGACGTGCTCGATCTCTATGCCGAGGCGCCCGACCCTCGGCGGCCCGTGATCTGCTTCGACGAGAGCCCGATCCCGCTGATCGGCGAGGTGCGCCGGCCGATCCCGCCCGAACCTGGGCGGATCGAGCGCTACGACTGCGAGTACCGGCGCAATGGAACCGCCAATCTGTTCGTGTTCCTCGACGCCAACCGTCCCTGGCGCAAGGTGAAAGTCACCGAGCGTCGCACGGCGATCGACTTCGCCGTCTGCATGCGCGAACTCGCCGACATCCACTATGCGAAGGCCGAACTTATCCGCGTCGTACTCGACAATCTGTCGACCCATTCGGTCGGCGCCTTCTATCAAGCCTTTCCGGCCGAGGAGGCGCGGCGCCTGCTTCGTCGCATCGAGTTCCACTACGTTCCCAAGCACGCCAGCTGGCTCAACATGGTCGAAATCGAGATCGGCGTCCTCGCCGGTCAATGCCTGGACCGTCGTATCGAAAGCTATCAACTCCTCATCGCCGAGGTCGAAGCCTGGGAGAAGAAGCGCAATGCAGCCCGCGCCCGCATCAACTGGAGCTTCACAACCGAAAAGGCGCGCACCAAAATGGGGCGCGCCTATCCAAAGCCCACAAATCTAAAGCGACCTCAAAGAGTCAAAACCTCTGTGCCGAGGTACTAGTTCTGCTCGCCTTTTCGACCCTCGTCATCCTCGCTCTGCTCGCCCGCACACTGTGGGGCCTTGCGCGCGGCGAACTGCGAACGCTCAGCGCGTGATTTTTGAGGAGAAATCGCCGAGTAAGGAGGGGCTGATCGCTATGCACGCAAAGCCGACGGCAAGCTAGCCCATGAGCGAC
>DASRSL010000072.1:0-40895 GCA_035656495.1 Roseiarcus sp. | reverse complement strand
CGCTAGGCTGCCCCTCTTCCGCCGGCCGCATTGATCCAGCGCAACTGAACGGCGCTCGCGCCTCTCGTGCCCTGATCGGCCGTCAGCGGAACAGCGGCGAGACGAAGATCGCCAGCGCAACCAGTTGGGCTATGCCGAACGCCGCCGATCGCAGCGGCTGCCGGCCGGAAACGTAGGCCGCCATGTGCCCAATGCGGACAAGGACGTAGACGACCGCGAGGACATCAGCGATCCGGCTCGGACCGCCGACCAAATGCGCCACGATTACTGCCGCGGCGAACCACGGAAAGGTCTCGAGGCCGTTGAGGTGCGCGCCATAGGCTCGAACCGATCGTCCATCCAGATCGCTGACGTGGTAGCGCGGCTTGTTCGGATCGAGCCCTTTGACGAAGCCGAACGCGACATAGGGCAGGGTCGCGGCGATGAAGATGCACCAGATGGCGATGGTCATGAGAGAGCGCCTCCCGCCGCGCCCCGCGCGCGGCGCGCCGGCAACTCCGCCCCGATTGCGGCGATCCTGTCAACACGCTCGTTTGCGACCGCGCAGCCGGACCGTCCCCTTTTCGCCGCGTTCGCCCTCGAGGCGACCCTGAAGATAAAGCATTGATTTCCATAGAAACACGGTCCGGTTCGAAGGGCGTGTTTCTGTGGCGCCGGCCGTCGGAATCGGCTAGACCCGTCCCGTCCGATCCGAGGGAGCGAATTGAGCGACATCCGCGACGAAAGGCCGGGTCCCGAGGGCCCGGCCGACATCAAGCCTGTCTCGATCCTCGACGAGATGAAGCGCTCTTATCTCGATTACGCCATGAGCGTGATCGTGAGCCGCGCGCTGCCGGACGCGCGGGACGGCCTGAAGCCGGTCCACCGCCGCATCCTCTACGCGATGCACGAGCTCAACTTCACGCCAGACCGTCCATACAACAAGTCGGCGCGTACGGTCGGCGAGACGATGGGCAAGTTCCATCCGCACGGCAATCTTGCGATCTACGACGCGCTGGTGCGCATGGCGCAGGATTTTTCCATGCGCGTCCCGCTCATCGACGGCCAGGGAAATTTCGGATCGGTCGATGGCGATCCGCCGGCGGCCGACCGCTACACCGAGTCTCGGCTCGACCGCATCGCGATGACGATGCTCGACGATCTCGACGAGGACGCCGTCGATTTCAGGCCCAACTACGACGAGAAGGAGCAGGAGCCGGTCGTCCTTCCCGCGCGGTTCCCGAACCTGCTGGTCAACGGCGCCGGCGGCATCGCCGTCGGCATGGCGACCAACATCCCGCCGCACAACCTCGGCGAGACGATCGACGCGCTGATCGCCATGATGGACAAGCCCGACATCACGCTCGACGAGCTGATGGAGCTGATCCCCGGGCCCGATTTCCCGACCGGCGCGACGATTCTAGGCCGCGCCGGCATCCGCGCGGCCTACGCGACCGGGCGCGGCTCGATCACCATGCGCGCCAAGGTGAAGGTCGAGGAATTGCGCAAGGACCGCGAGGCCCTGATCGTCAGCGAGATTCCCTATCAGGTCAACAAGGCGACCCTGATCGAGAGAATCGCCGAGCTCGTGCGCGAGAAGCGGATCGAGGGGATCGCCGACCTGCGCGACGAGTCCGATCGCGAAGGCATGCGCATCGTCATCGAGCTAAGGCGCGACGCGGTCGCCGACGTCGTGCTGAACCAGCTCTGGCGGTTCACCGCGATGCAGTCGAGCTTCGGCGCGAACATGATCGCGCTGAACGGCGGCCGGCCGGAGACGATGAGGCTCGCCGACATGCTGCGCGCCTTCCTCGATTTTCGCGAGGAGGTCGTCACCCGCCGCACCAAGCACCTGCTCGCCAAGGCGCGCGACGGCGCCCACCTCCAGGTCGGGCTGGCCATCGCGGTCGCCAATATCGACGAAGTGATCCGCCTCATCCGGACGTCGCCCGATTCCGCCGCCGCGCGTGCCTCTCTGATGGAGCGCGCATGGCCCGCGCGCGACATGGCGCCGCTTATCGCCCTCATCGCCGATCCCCGCCACGTCCTCGACGCGGACGGCTCGATCCGCCTGTCGGAAGAGCAGGCGCGTGCGATCCTCGAGCTGCGCCTCGCGCGTCTCACCGCCCTCGGCCGCGACGAGATTGCCGAGGCGCTCAACCGGCTCGCGGCGGAGATCGCCGACTATCTCGACATCCTGGGTTCGCGGGCGCGTCTGATGGGGATCATCCGCGACGAGCTCGTCAAGGTGAAGACCGATTTCGCCACTCCGCGCCGCGCCGAGATTCTCGACAGCGACGCGGACATGGACGACGAGGACCTGATCCAGCGCGAGGACATGGTCGTGCTGGTCAGCCACGCCGGCTACATCAAGCGCGCGCCGCTCTCGACCTACCGGGCTCAGCGCCGCGGCGGCAAGGGTCGCGGGGCCATGGCGACGCGGGAGGAGGATTTCGTCGCCCGCCTGTTCGTCGCCTCGACCCATCAGCCGGTGCTGTTCTTCTCCTCGGCCGGGCAGGTCTACAAGGAGAAGGTTTGGCGCCTACCGCTCGCGGCGCCCCAGGCGCGCGGCAAGGCGCTGGTCAACCTCTTGCCGCTCGAAACGGACGAGCGCATCACCACCATCATGCCGCTGCCGGAGGACGAGGCGACGTGGGAATCGCTCGACGTGATGTTCGCCACCACGCGCGGCACCGTGCGGCGCAACAAGCTTTCCGACTTCACCCAGGTCAACCGCAACGGCAAGCTCGCCATGCGCCTCGACGAGGGCGAGCGGATCGTCGACGTGCAGATCTGCGGCGACAGGCAGGACGTCCTGCTTACGACCGCGCGCGGGCAGTGCATCAGGTTCGCGGTCGGCGACGTGCGCGTGTTCAAGGGACGCGACTCGATGGGCGTGCGCGGCATCGCGCTCGAGAAGGGCGACAGCGTGATCTCGCTCGCCATTCTCAAGTCCTTCGAGGCGACGCCCGCCGAACGCGCCGCCTATCTCAAGCAGCGCCGGGCGATGGCCGGGGAGGCCGCCGAGGAGGGTGTCGAGACGGAGGGCGAGGCCGAGAGCGGAGCCGAGCCCAACGGCCAGGCGCTCCCGCCCGAGCGGTTCGAGGCGATGCGCGCGGCCGAGCAGGTGATCCTGACGGTGTCGGAGAACGGCTATGGCAAGCGCACGGTCTCCTACGAGTATCGCGTGACCGGGCGCGGCGGCAAAGGCATCGTCGCCATGGCGGTCAACGAGCGCAACGGATCGCTCGTCGCCTCCTTCCCGGTCGAGGACAAGGACGAGATCATGCTGGTGACCGACGGCGGCCAGCTCATCCGCGTGCCGGTCGACGGCATCCGCATCGCCGGCCGCGCGACGCAGGGGGTGATCGTGTTCGACACCGCCGAGGGAGAGCGGGTCGTGTCGGTCGACCGCGTTCCCGAGACGGAGGGCGAAGAGGAGGGGGAGTGACCCGGCCGCTCGGCCGCGCAGGCTCGCCATCTCCGGCCGCGAATCGAGCTTTATCAGCACGTTGCGGCGCCTTTTGCGGCCGACGGTAACTGCCAAGCTGGGTCTGGTTGGCGCCAGATCCTCGCGCGACCGGCCGACTCCGCTTGCGCCAATCGGCCAAATTCCTCCAAGCAGAACCAAAGTCAAACCAAGCCGGACCAAGCCGGACCAAGCCGGACCAAGGAATCGGACTTGGATTCTTTTGGATTCCTTTGGATTTTTTCGTCCGATTCGAGACTTTTCAATGGGTTGTCAGCGGTCCAACTCAAAAAAGCGGCCGGGAATGGCGCCCGCGGACGTAGGCCGCGGCCTTCCACCTCCGCCCGGCATTTCCAAACAGGCGCCAAGACGAGCCGGCGGGGGCGAATTCAAGCCGATCAAGCCCGCAAAGCCGCTTCCTTTTCCTTCCATTTGCTTTCCTTCGTTTCCGTGAATCGGGCTTTATCAAGGGCTTACGCGAGCTGCGGGCCCAGAAAAAATTTTTGGGCGTCCTTCCGGTGAGTCCGCGGTCGGACGCGGCAGGGACGCTTGCTGAACGAATTCGATGAGACCGGTCAACTCCGCCACCTCCTCACTGAAGCGCTTTAGAACATACATAGAACATTAGCGGTCCGCTTGGCAAGAACTTTTCCGGCCGGCGCCTGTCGAAAAAAGTTCCCGGCGCACCGCTGTCATTCATTTGATAGCAGGTAATAGGCTATGTATCGTCTGGTCGATCTCGGCCTCCTCAGGACAGTGGGAAGTTCGCAGACCCACCGTTAGAGCCCGCACAAGCGACTCGATTTTTCGAGGTAAAATGGAGACAGAGGCCCCGCGAGGTTCCGTTGCGCCGGACACCGGAGAGTTGCTGGATATTGTCGGCGCGATTTATGACACAGTGCTGGATCGGACGATTTGGCCGGACGTTTTGAGGAGGCTATCGCTTTTCGTCCAGGGAGCCTCGTCTGCCGTATTCTGGGAAGACGCAGCGAACACTGAGGGCGACGTCTATTTCCACGATGGCGGCATCCCCGCCTATTACAAAGACCTCTATTTCAGCAAATACGTAAAACTGAACCCGATAACCATCCCGCGCTTTTTTACGAATGTGGAGGAGCCAATCGCGACGGCCGACCTCATTCCTTATGACGAGTTTCTTCAGACGCGCTTCTACCGCGAATGGGCCGAGCCGCAAGGCCTGATCGATTTCATTAGCATCTCCTTGGAAAAGTCATCCGGGAAGGCCGCCATGTTCGGGGTCTTCCGCCACATACGGAATGGCGTCGTCGATGAAGCCACGCGCGCCCGGATGCGACTGCTGGCGCCCCATATTCGGCGGGCCGTGCTCATCTCCAAAGTGATTGATTTCAAGCGGGACGAAGCAGAGATGTTTTCCAACACTCTGGATCGTCTGCGCGCGGCGGTCATCCTGGTTGATGCGGGCGGCCGCATCGTTCACGCCAATGCCGCCGCCCATGTGCTCTTTTCGCAGGGAGACGTCATCCGGGCCGTAAATGGCGCGCTGGCCGCGAGCGCAGGTCAAGCGGACCAGCGGTTGCGTGGTGTTCTCCTCGCCGCCGCCAAAGGGGATGCCGCAATCGGCGGAGAGGGGATTGCGCTGCCCTTGATGGGAAAAACCGGCGACCGCTATGTCGCTCACGCCCTACCGCTGACGTCGCGCGCGCGCCGGCAGACGGGACGGACATACCGCGCGGTAGTCGCCATCTTCATTCATAAGGCGAGCCTGGAATCCGCTTCGCCGCCGGCCGCGATAGCCGAGGCGTATGGGCTCACGATGGCCGAGCTGCGCGTCCTTTTCGCCATCGTTGATATTGGCGGCGTGCCGGAAGTCGCCGAGGTGCTCGGCATTGCGGCCTCGACGGTCAAGACCCATCTCGGCCGGGTTTATGAAAAAACGGGCGCCGCCCGCCAGGCCGATCTCGTCAAGCTCGTCGCCGGATTCTCCAGTTCCTTGGTCTCGTGAACCTTCGCATCCTCCAAGGACGCGCAGCGCGAGCATGTATGTCCCGTCTCGTCGGCAGGAGCATCCGCCATGGATGAACTGGCATCCCTCTCCGGCCTCATAGGCGATATCTACGACGCGACGCTCGACCCGTCGCTCTGGCCCGGCGTTCTCAAACAGATATCCTGCTTCGTCCGAGGCTCGGCCGCGGCGCTCGAAAGCAAGGATATCGTCAACAGGGCTGTCAACGTCTTCTATCAGGACGGGGGCATCGAGCCGAGCATGACTCGGCTCTACAACGAGAAGTACAGTAAGCTCGATCCCTGCGCCATCGACCATTACGTCGCAGCGGTCGGCGAGCCTAGGGCGACGGCGGACATCATGCCGTACGAGGAATTCTTGCAGTCGCGCATCTATCGCGAGCTGTTCAAGTCCTATGGATTTGTAGACGGCATGACGACCGCGCTCGACAGATCGGCAACGAGGGTCGCGTCAGTGAGCGTCTTTCGCCTGCGCGCGACGGCGTCTTCGATGAAGAGGCTCACCGGCGGATGCGGCTCATCGCGCCGCATCTTCGGCGCGCCGTTCTGATCGGCAGGGTGATTGAGCTCAAATCAGCAGAAGCGGCGACGTTCGCCGACATATTTGACGGCTTGAGCGCCGCCATGTTGCTGGTCGACGCGGATGGCCGCATCGTTCACGCCAACCCGCGCGCCCTTTCGCTGCTAGCGGCGGGTGACCCGATTTGGGCGCGGGATGGAAAGCTGTCCGCGACCGACACCGCGACCGATCGCGAATTCCGGACCGTCTTCGCCGCCGCCAATCACGGAGACGCATCACTCGGCGGCAAAGGCCTCGCCCTGCCGCTGACGACGCGGGACAACGAGCATTTCGTCGCCCATGTCCTGCCGCTGACCCGAGGCGCACGCCGGCGCGCCGGACAGGTCTATGCCGCGGTCGCGGCGCTCTTCATCGCTGAAGCAACGTTTCAAACGCTATCGTCGCCCGAGGTCATCGCCAAGACCTATCGCCTGACGCCGGCCGAATTGCGCATAATACTTGCCGTAGTCCAGATCGGAGGCGTCCCCGAGATTGCCGAGGCTCTCGGAATAGCCGAGACAACCGTCAAGACTCACCTCACCCGTCTCTACGAAAAGACGGGCGTCCGGCGGCAAGCCGACCTGGTCAAGATCGTCGCAAGCTTCGCGAATCCGCTTTGGCGTGAATCGTAGCCCGGGCCTTGGAATATCGCATCCTCCGATCGGAGGACGCAGCGTGGGCGAAAATAGCGCACAATCCGGCCAACCTTGGCGATGCAGGAGGGAGCGCATCGATGGAGAGGGCCGGCTCTTCCCGCGGCTGCGCCGACGCTGACGGCGTCGGCCTCGGCGACCGCAGCGGAAAGGCTCCCGGGGCGCACGACGTTCGTCGTTCCGATGGCCTTGACAACCGACATCGTCGCTCTCCGCGCGCGAGGCGGCGCCGGTTTCACCGGCAGCGGCGGCGTGAGCCATGGCTTTGTTCCAAGGTCAAAACCCGACTGACCCAGGGGATCCGAGATGTCGATCGTTTATGATACGGTCGTCAGCAGTGGACACTCCTTCTACGTGTCCGCGCCGACTTCGGCCTACTTCACGACCGCGTACTCCTACGGCTACCAGTTCGTCTACGGCGGCGGTTACGCTTTCGAGACTGTCGTCTCGGGGGGCATCGAATATGTCTGGAGCGGCGGCTCCGACGGCGACTCCTTCATCTATTCCGGCGGGGCGGAGTCCGCCTATGGCGGCGGGTACACCGACAACGCCCTCATCTACTCGGGCGGCGCGATCGACATCGGAAGCGGCGGATACGCAGAGGACGCCCAGATTTTCTCCGGCGGCGTGGGGTATACCTACGCCGACGGTCAGGATCGCTATACCTATATCGAAGGCGGCGGCTTTCAGTATGTCTATGGCTATTCCTACAACGACACGATTGCGCTGTACGGCAGCCAGACCATCGAATCGGGCGGTTATTCTTTCGAAGCCGACATTCTCGGCGGCCAGCTCGTCTACGGCGGCGGCTCAGCCTATTACGCCTCGGCGCTGACCGGCGGCAGCGAACAGACGGTCTACGGAGGCGTCGCTTACTCCACCGTCTTGTCCAACGGCGGCAGTCAATATGTCGCCCTCCACGGGGTGGGGTCGGAGACCTTCGTCTATTCTGGCGGCAACCAGACCGTCGGGCTTGAAGGGGAGGCGGACGACACCCAGGTCGCCTCAGGCGGCACGGAATCGACCGATTCGGGCGGCTACGATTCCGCAATTTATGTCGGCCCAGGCGGCGCGCAGTACGTGTACGGCGAGTCCTACCTGGCCGCGATAACATTCACCGCGAACCAATATGTCGAGTCTGGCGGAATTGCCTCCGCGACCATCGACGGAGGGAGCGAATTCGTCTACGCTGGCGGCGAGACCGTTTCCGTTCTTGTCTACGGCGGCGCTCAATATGTGTCCGGCGGCGAAGCCGACTACACAGATGTGTCCGCCGGCGCCCAATACGTCTATAGCGGCGGGTCCGGCTACCAGGCCTACCTCGGCTCGGGCGGCTTGCAATATGTCGACTCCGGCGGGAGCGCCGATTTCAGCATCGTCGACTCCGGCGGCGCGATGTACGTTTCGACCGGCGGATATTCCGACGGCGCCACGATCGACTCCGGCGGGGTGGAATATACCGAGGTAGGCGGCGAAGATTTCAACACCTATATCGGCAGCGGCGGCGTCCAGACTGTCTACGGCTCGTCCTATGACGCGGTTATCGTCGCCTTTGCCGCTCAATACGTCTCCTCGGGAGGATATGCGTTCGGGACCGACGACGCCTGGGATCAGTTCGTCTTCACCGGCGGCGTAGCCTCTAACGTCTCCGCGGTGACCGCCCAGGGCGATCAGTACCTGTCCGGCGGCCACGCTTATCACACCTACCTGTCTGGCGGCGGCGGCCAGATCGTCTATGGCGGCGGACTCGGCTCGGCAACCGATATCGCCTCCGGCGGCTTCCAGGAGGTCGCCTCCGGCGGGACCGCCCGCCGTTCGGAGGTGGAATCCGGCGGCGCGATGGATGTCTTGACCGGCGGAAAGTCCATCAGCGCCACGATCGGCGCCGGAGGGGTCGAATCGACCTATGCGGGCGGCGTCGACTCGTCGACCTCCATCGGCAGCGGCGGCGTCCAATATGTCTACGGCGCCTCTTATTCTGCCGCCATTGCGTCGACCGGCGCCCAATACGTGGAGTCCGGCGGCGTCGTCCACGGCGCCGATATCCTGTCCGGCGGTGTCGAAACCGTGGAATCCAGCGGCGTCGACAGCGCTTCGGTCATCTCGCAAGGCGGAAAGCAAATCGTCCTTGCGGGCGGCGCGGCCTATGACGACAGCGTCTCGTCGGGGGGTGCGCAGTACGATTACGGTCGCGCCTCGGGTGGCGCGGTTTCCTCCGGCGGCCATGAGTATGTCGAATCGGGCGGCGCCGACAGCGGAACGACGCTCTTCAACGGCGGGCGCCAAACCGTCGCCTCGGGCGGCGCGGCATATTTCGATATCATCTCGTCGGGCGGCGAGCAGAATGTCTCCGGCTTCGCCGAGGTCACGACGATCCTCACGGGCGGCGTCCAGAACATCTTTTCCGGGGGTGCCGAAGACTACAGTACAGTCTACGGGCTCGAGATCGTCTCTTCGGGCGGCACGGCGGGCTTCGATGCGGTTCATTCGGGCGGCTTGGAGCAAGTCCGCGGCTCCGCCTTCGCGGCGACCATCTCGCACGGCGGGGTTCTGAACGTCTCTGCGGGCGCCTCCGAGGACGACAACTCCGTCCTCGGCGTCGAGCACATCTTTGCGGGCGGCTCGGGCTACGGCGAGACGGTCTATAGCGGCGGACAGCTCTATGTCCCCGGCGGGGTCGACAGCGCGTCGTCCGTCGACAGCGGCGGAAAGGTCTTCGTGTCCAACGGAGGCGAAATCACCAGCGCGACAGTTTACAAGGGCGGGACCGAGACCATCCTCAACGGCGGCTACGAATATTATAGCCTGATCTATGGAACGGAGGTCGTTTCTGCGGGCGGCTCGGCGTCCACCGACACTGTCGAGTCGGGCGGCGTGCAGACGATACGCGGCTTCGCCGACAACGCGGACATCTTGAAGGGCGGCGCCGAAAAGATCCTGGCGGGCGCCACCGAGGAGGACGGTGAGGTCTATGGCGCGGAAACGCTGTCCTCCGGAGGCCTCGGCTCCGCCGAAACGGTCGAAAGCGGCGGCCGCCTCTATGTCTCGTCGGGCGGCGTCGCCAGCGCCTCGTTCGTCGGCAGCGGCGGCGCGGCTTTTGTCTACCAGGGCGGCGAGTTCAGCGACGGCGAGGTCTACCACGGCGTTTTGACGGTCTCGTCAGGCGGCTTCGTGTCGAACGGCCTGACCATCGCCCACAGCGCAACGGCCAATATTTCCGGAATCGTTTCGAAAGGGCAGGAAGTCCTGTTCTCCGGCGCAGGCGATCTGGCGCTCTATAACCTGGGCGGGTTCCACGCGACGATCGGCGGCTTCTCCGCCAACGACAAGTTCGACCTCGGCGGCTTCGCCTACAGCGCCGGAGAAGTGTTGTCGTACCATGAGGCCGGAGGCCTGACCAGCGGAACGCTCACCGTCTCGGACGGCGCACAGGTGGCGAAGCTGACGTTGCTCGGGAACTACGTCACCGGCGACTTCGCGCTGTCGAACGACAATCACGGCGGCACGTTCGTCAAGTTCGTCTGAAAAAGCCGGTCGAGCTTTCCCTTCGTCGCTTATGGCCGCTTCAAGGCGTGCAACTAAAAAATATTTGCAGAAATACTCTCGGCTCGGTTGCGTTGCCATTTTTGCGCCACGGATGTGACGCATTGTTGCAATGTTGCGGCGAAATCGGGCTGCCATTGCGGCGCGGGACGCCGGGAAAATGACAGGGAGGCACGACAATGAGGCTATGCTTGATCGCCGCTGCGGCAGGGCTTTTGGTTTCAACACCGGTTCTCGCCGACGGCAACTGCGGCATCTCAGGCGATGTCGTAGATAAGGTGCAGCACCAGCTCGCGACGGTTGTGCAGTCTTCCGACGCGAACGGAGGCTTGTTCTCGCCGAACAAAATGTGGTCGGCGGTGGTCGATCGGAAGGGCGTCCTCTGCTCGGTCATCCGCAGCGATCCCGACGCCTGGCCCGGCAGCCGTTCGATCGCCATCGCCAAGGCGAGCACCGCCAATGACTTCAGCAGCAGCGAGCTCGCCCTTTCGACGGCCAATCTCTACTCGTTCGTCCAGCCGGCGAACACGAACACGGCAGTAACCAACTTCCCGGCCGGCTCCTTATTCGGCCTGAACAATTCGAATCCCTTCAACCCGGCGTTTCAGGCGCAAGGGACCGGAATTGGGCAGGTGCCCGGCGGCATCATCACGTTTGGCGGCGGGGTTGCGCTCTATAAGAACGGGCAGGTGATCGGCGGGCTCGGGGTCAGCGGCGACACGGCCTGCGCCGACCACGCCATCGCCTACCGCATGCGCCGCTTGGCCGGCTTGGACCACACGCCGAACTCGGACAACATCGTGTATCTGAACCTCGGCGAGTTGCCCCACGACACCGCGCACGTGCACTGCTACCTCGGCCACGACATCACGCCTTGAGGGGTAACAGTTAGACTTCGACGACGGCCCGGGGCGCCTTCGCGACGACCCGGGCCGCCTGACCAGGGTGACCGCCGCATCATCGAACAAAATCCTTGCAGTCCCGGTTACGAAGACTTCGTACCAGACCGGCGCCCGCTCCCTTCTAGGCGAGCCGCCAGATTGTAACCGGCTCGGCATAGCCGCGCACGGAGACGGGTCCGACCAGACGAGCGTCGCCGATCGCATCTCCCGCCGCCTCACGCACGGCGTCGGAGACGAGGAGCTCTGAACCGACCTCTTTGTTCAGGCTTTCGAGGCGCGACGCCAGGTTCACCGTGTCGCCGACGACGGTATATTCCTTGCGGCGCGGCGAGCCGACGGTTCCGGCCACCGCCTGGCCGATATGGATGCCTATGCCGAGGCGGATCGGCCAGGCGGCGCCGGCGTTGCTTGCGCCAATTGCGCGCAGGATCTCGCGCGCCGCCGCGACGGCGTTCACCGCCTCGAGAGGATCGTCGATCGGCGCGCCGAAGATGGCGAGCAGGCCGTCGCCCAGGAACTTGTTCACGACGCCATTGTGCCGATCGACGGTGTCGACCAGGATCTCGAAAACGGCGTCGAGGCGGGCGACGACCTCGGTCGGCGTGCGGCTGCGCGCTGCCTGGGTGAAGCCGCGAATGTCGACGAACATGACGCAAACCCGCCGCATCTCGCTGAGCTCGGCGGCGCCGATGGCGAGAAGCCGCTCGACCACCCGTGGCGAGACGTGCTGACCGAACAGGTTGGTCACCTGGTCGCGGGCGGAGGCGGCCGCGAGCGCCCGCTCGAAATGGCTCTTGATCGTCACCCCGACGGCCCCGGCCAGCAGACCGGCCACGAAAAGGACGGCGCACCGCGTCAGATGGTAGGCAATGCCGAAGTTCAGGTCGTCGGATCGCCAGACGGGGTGCAGCATGACAAAGGCGAGCGCGAAAAGCTCGACCGCGGCGACCGCTCCGGTGAAGGCCGAAAGAGCAAAATCGAGGCGCAGGGTCGAGAGAATGATGAAGAGAAAATAGAGCAGCGCCGGCCAGGCGCCGAAGATGACGGGGGCGGAGATGTATCCGGCGAGGAGATAGATGAGCAGAGTTGGAAAGCTGGTTTCGATCAGAGCGTTCGCATAGCGCCCGACGACCGGAAAATTTCGGCCGCGACGGATGAGGACGGTGAGCAAGGCGGCCGCGAGCAGCTCATAGGCGATGAATGGCGGGAAAGCCGTCAATGCAAGGCGCACTGGGAGTCGATCATGGTAGATCGACCTGACCAGGCCGGGGAGGAAAATCGCCGCCAGCAGGATCAGGGCGAGGATGACAGCCAGCAAGGCGGCCAGGCTGAGCATGCGCCGCCGCTCGCTGAGGAGGATCTCGCGGTTCAGGAGCCGCCGAAACGTTGTGTCGACAGGGTCAGGGGGTTCGCGCATCGCCGTCCTTTCGGTCGGTGAAAGTGAAGCGGTTGCGGCCCCTGCTTACCACCTTCTATCGACGTCGGCGCGTCTTGCCGATTGCAGGGCGGCTTCCAGGAACAACGCGACGACGTAATAGGCCGAACGCGGGCGCTCACCAGCCAAATCCAGCAGAAGCGCGCCTTCCTTGCCTGACTCGATGGGTTGAAGCTATGCCTGATCCAGCATATACTTTGGGACGATCTAGACAATGGCGAGGCCGTCAGCGAAGACGAACCCAGGCCGGTGCGTTGGGCCGGCAGCAGCAAGGAAGGCTTGAGCGGCTTCCCAGCGGAGGTTCGGCGTAGGGTCGGCGGAGCTCTGTGGGAAGCCCAGATCGGTCGCAAGGCGCCCTACGCCAAGCCGCTCAGCGGGTTCGGCGATGCCGGGGTGCTGGAGATCATGGACGATTTCGACGGAGACACGTCTCCCGCCGTCTATACCGTCCGCTTCGCGAAAGCAGTGTATGTGCTGCACGCTTTCCAGAAGAAAGCCAAGCGCGGCGTCGCCACGTCCAAGGCGGATCTGGACTTGATCGAACAACGGCTCAAGCGAGCGAGAGAGGACTACGAGCAATGGTCAAGAAGGGAGAAGCCGAAATCCCAGTAACAGAAAGCAGCGGCAACGTCTTCGCAGACATCGGTTTGCCGGAAGCGGAAGAGGAACTGACGAAGGCGCAGCTCGCAAGCCATATTCGCCAGGTCATAAAGCGTCGACGTTTGACCCAGGTCGCGGCGGCTGCGGTCATGGGCGTCGATCAGCCGAAAGTGTCGGCGCTCCTCAACGGACGGCTCGCGAACTTTTCCAGCGAGCGGCTGATGCGCCTCCTGACGGCGCTTGGCCAAGACGTGGACATCACAGTGAAAGCCAAGCCGCGCAACCGCGCGCACGGCCGCATTCGCGTCGTCGGCGAAGCGCATGCGTGAAGAACTCTTCCAAGGCTCGATCAAGAATGCGGGAAGCATGCTCCCATGACCCGACGCGCCCGCGACGTTCTCCTCGACATCCTGCGCGACGAGGGCGTCACGCATGTCTTCGGCAATCCCGGCTCGACCGAGATGCCGCTCATGGACGCGCTCGTCGACGCGCCCGACATCGCCTACGTGCTCGGCCTGCAGGAGGCGACGGCGGTCGGTATGGCGGACGGTTGGGCGCTGGCGTCCGGACGGGTGGGTTTCGTCAACCTGCATGCGATGGGGGGCTTAGGCAACGCGATGGGCGTGCTCACCGCCTCCAAGGCGAGCGAGACGCCGCTCGTCGTCACCGCGGGGCAGCAGGATACCCGCCATCTGATGACGGAGCCCTGGCTTTCGGGCGACCTCGTCGCGCTCGCTCACCCGGTGACCAAATGGGCGCAGGAAGTGCGCCGCGGCGAGGATGTCGGTCAGGCGCTCAGGCGGGCCTTCGCCATCGCACGGACTCCCCCGTCCGGGCCGGTGTTCCTGTCGCTGCCGATGGACGTGCTTGACCAGGAGGTGAGCGGAAAAACCCCGCCCGCGTCCTCGGCTCCGCGCCTCGGCGCTTCGCCCGACGCGGCACGTCTCGCCGAGCGTCTCGCCGCGCTCGATCCCGACCAAGTGATCGTCCTTCTCGGCGACGACCTGCCGGCGTCGGTCAGCGCCGGGCTGATCGCCTTCGCCGAGGCGGGCGCCTTTCCGGTCTGGGGCACGCAGCTCACCTCGCGGACGGCCTTTCCCTCCACCCACCCCGCCTGGGCGGGCGTGATGAAGCCGGACTTCGCCGTCATGCGCGAGCATTTCGAGACCGTGCGGGCGATCGTGCTGATCGGCGGGCGAGCCTTCGTCGCCTATCCTTATCGCGAGGCCGAACCGGTTCCGGAAGGCGTCGCCGTCCTGCATGTCGCCGACAATCCGGAGGCGTTCGGCCGCGAGCAAGCCGCCGACATGGCGCTTCTCGGGGACATCGGCGCGACACTCGCCGCGGCGGCGAGGCGGCTCGCCGAGCTCGTCGACCGGCGAAAGGTCGAGGCGCGGCTCGCGGAGCAGGCCGCCCGCAAGCGCGCCGCCATGGAGGCGGCGCGGGCGGAAATTCTGGCCGACCGCGGCTCGCCCATGAGCGCCGACGCCGCGGTCCTGGCGGCGCTCGACGCGCTGCCCGAGGACGCGCTGATCGCCAACGATTCGGCAGCGACCTTCGGCCGGGTGCAGGAGCTCCTGATCACCCGGCCCGGCCGCTATTTCTTCGCCCGCGGCGGGGTGCTCGGCTGCAACATGCCGGCCGCCGTCGGCGCATCGCTCGCAGGCGCCGGCTGGGTCGCCTCGCTGGTCGGCGACGGCGGGGCGATGTATTCGCCGCAGGCGCTGTGGAGCGCGGCGCATTACCGCGCGCGGGTGATCTTCTTCGTGTTCAACAACCGCCGTTACGGCGTCTTGCAGAATGTCGCGAAAGGCCTCGGCTACGCCAACGCCGCCGCCGGCCGCTTCGTCGGCATGGAGATCACCGGTCCGGCGATCGACTTCGAGGCGCTCTCGGCCTCGATGGGCGTGCCGGCCGCGCGCGCCGGCGACCGCGCCGCGATCGCTTCGGCGATCGCAGAGGCGCTGACCCGCGATGGGCCGAGCCTGATCGAGGTTCCCGTGCAATAGGGAAGGGCGCAGGCGTCAGCGCTCGAGCAGGTTGGGAGGTTGTCTTCGCTCGGGGCGCCACAGCGCGTTGCCTGGCCGGTAGTCGCTGCTCTCGCCGATGTATTTGTAGTTGCTGTTGAGCCCATTGTTGTTTGGCGCAGGCTTCAGCGGGTCGAATGGATCGACCCCGATGGATGTCAGATGCGCGCCGGCGGTCTGCGCCGTGACGGGCAGGGCGATCGCGCCGGGCGCGTCTCCATGCTCGACCCAGGCGACCAGCTCCGGCATGAACTGAACGGTGGTCGCGGGGTCGCCGTCGACCGGCTGTCCACACGGACAATGGTAGAGGCCGGGAATCATGTAGAGCCGGCTGAAAGACTTCGCGGCCGGCAGGCCTCCGGCCTGGCGCACGACGGCCCGGTAGTAGTCGAGCGTCGCGAAAGGCGGGATCGCTTGGTCCGCCCAGCTGTGATAGATGATGATCTTGCCGCCGTGCGCGCGGAAGGCGCCGAGATCCGGGTCGGTTGCATTGTAGATACCGCCGAGCTGCTCGAGTTTGTCGTGCATCGCGACGGTGAACGGCACGGTGTCCAGAGTGTAGCCGCCGCGAGGATTCGGCCAGAAGGCCAAGTCGTTCAGGTAGGCGAGACCGATCTGCGCCGCGTAGGTGTCGCTGGGCGCCGCGGCGTCCGCCGCCGGCATGACCAGCCAGCCGGCCCACGCCAGCTCCGAGCCGTAGGGCTGTCCGCCGTCGAACAGGCCATGACCGTCCTTGTCGGATGGCCCGCGATACTCGTCGCGGACCACGCGGACCTCGTCGTCGGTCAGGCAGTCCTGCCGGTCCGCGCCACCGGGGCACCGCACGCTGGCGGGATCGAACGTGCAGGCGCGCGGGTCCTCGATCACGCCATGCTCGTCGGCGCAAGCGGCCATGACGGCGGCGTGCAGCGCAGGAAGCTTCTCGGCGGTCAAGACCTGCCCGCCCTGCGCGTTCCGGTTGACCGCGGCGACCCAGGGCGCGACCAGGCCGGCGAGCGGCGCCCAGTTGTTGGCGGGAGCGCCGGCGATGATCCCGTCGAAGTCCGCCGGATAGCGCTGCGCCAGGACCAGAGCTTCATGCCCGCCGTCGGAGACCCCGCTGAAATAGGAATAGGTCGGCCCGCGCCCATAGAAGGCGCGCATGACGGCCTTCATCGTTCGCGCCAGCTGATGCTCGGAGCCGTAGCCGAACACCGCGCGCAGCCTGAGGTCGTTGCGCGCCCACAGCGCGTCGGCGTTGCTCGGCGCCTCGTGCCCTTGATCGTCCGCCGCGACGACCATCTCGCCGTTCGATAGCGGGGCATAGGGCGCCTGGTAGCCGCTCGTCCGCGACGGATCGTCGAGGCTGACGTCGCTCGCCTTGCCGCAGAGCCCGCCGCAGCCCTGCTGCAGGTAGTCGCCGCGCCAGGTGTCCTGGGGCAGGAGCGCCTCGAACTGGGTCACCGGGCTGATATAGCCCTTGACGTCGCAGAACGGGTGGCCGTTGCGCGTGACCGTCGCGGCCGTGGTGATCCGGGCGTCCAGAGGCGTCAGATCGGATTTCTCCAACGCCGCGCAAGGCGTCACCGGAAGGATGGCCCCGGCCTCGGCCGCGGCCGCCTCGGGCGCCGTCGCCACGACGATCGGTCCCATACCGGCGATGACGGCGACCGCCAAGCACGGCCGCTTCAGGGACGCTCGAGTCTGCGCGAACCGCATCCGCTCCTCCCATGACACGTGACTCTTGCCTCGGCGCAGCCCCGACAGGGTCAAGCGCTCCAGCGGGGCCGGGTCGTCCGTTACCGTGTCAATGCGCCGAACTGTTGGCGCCTCCGCCACCGGAATGCGGCGCGGGCTAAGCGCGCTCGAGCCTCGCTTGCACCGCCGGCGAATGGCGCAGCGTCTGCAGCACCACGCAGTAGCGTTCCGTCAGCTTGAGCAGCGTGTCGAGCTGGTCCTGCGGCGCGCCGGTCTCGAGCTCGAAGATGAGGCGGATGTCGGAAAAGCCGACCGGCGCGTCTTTCGCCACCCCGAGCGTGCCGCGAAAATCGAGATCGCCTTCGGCCAGCACACGCCCGCTGCGCAGCTCGACGCCGAGGGCGGTCGCGACCGCCTTCATGGTCACCCCGGCGCAGGCGACCAGCGCCTCGAGCAGCATGTCGCCCGAGCACAGTTCCGCGCCGCTGCCGCCGGTCGCCGGATGAAGGCCCGCCGCGACGATCGCCCGTCCGGTCTCGACCTTGCAGGCGATCGCAGCCGATTCGAGCGTCCCGCTCGCCTTGAGCGTGATGCGTGCGGCCTCGGGCTCGGCGCGGTAGCGCTCCTTGAGCGGCGCCTGGAGCGTGCGCAGTTGGTCGGCGTCCATGGTGAGCTGCCTCCGTTCTCGCCAGCGCTGCGAGGCTCGCACGCGGGCGGGCGTTTGCGCAACGGCCGCTCTTGTAGCGGCGCGCAGGCCGGGCTAAGCAGAGTTTCATGAGTTGCCCCACGGAGATCGCGGTGAATCGGAGGGGCGGCGTCTCGCCGCCCAGGTGCACGGGACGCGCACCCTCCGAAGCAGCACGGGGCGAGCCGGTGGATCTTGCTTAGGGCTTTTCCCGCATGATCCGCACCGGCTTCTTCTCCGGCTCCTTCGACCCGATGACCAATGGGCATCTCGACGTGATCGAGCACGCCGCGGCTTTCTGCGATCGGCTGGTGATCGGCGTCGGCTCCAACCCGAACAAGGCGAGCCTGTTCACCATCGAGGAGCGGCTCGATCTCATCCGCGAGGCGGCCGCGCCGATCGTCAAGAGAGCGGGATGCGCGCTCGAGGTCACGAGCTTCACCGGGCTCGCGGTCGAGGCCGCGCGCGCCGCGGGGGCGACGCTGATCGTGCGGGGGTTGCGCGACTCGACGGACTTCAACTACGAGATGCAGATGGCCGGCATGAACGGCGCAATGGCGCCGGAGTTGCGCACGGTGTTCCTGCCGTCGTCCTCGCCGGTCAGGCCGATCACCGCGACGCTGGTCCGCCAGATCGCCTCGATGGGCGGCGACGCCTCCCCCTTCGCTCCGCCGAACGTGGTCGCGGCGCTCAAGGCGAAGTTCGCCGGGAGCGTGAAGCCGGCCCGATAGTTGTTTGTTTCAAAAACCCACCACCCTCGTTCTGAGGCGCCCCGAAGGGGCCTCGAAGGACGATCCAGCGGCGTGGGCGGCGCCGCAAGCGCCCTCTGGAGCATCCTTCGAGGCCCTTTGCTTTGGCAAAGGGCGCCTCAGGATGAGGTCAATGACTTTTGAAACAGACCCTTAGCGAAGGCGCCGGCTGCCGGGTTCTTCATTGAGGAAGCTTAATCCGGCGGCCAATTTCCGGAGAGGCGGCCGAGCGCATGATGACGCTGCGGATGGCGGTCGGCCGTATGCGGAGCGCGGGAAATGGCCAGGCGGAAATTTAGTCCGGGCGAGATCGTCGAGAGGCTTCGAGAGATCGAGGCGCTCACCGAGGACGGCCGGTCTGTCGCCGAGGCGATGCGGCTGGCCGGGGTGCTTCCGGACGAATACGATGAGTGGAGACGCGAATATTCTGGCCTCGTGCGCACCCTCGGCCCCTTGGCCTGCGCCTCGCCGCGGCTGATGAAAAAGCCGCGCCGGCCTGGTTCGGTCGGGCCGGTCGGGACGGCGAAGTAAAGTCGGGCGCCGCCGCTGCGCGTCGCGCGCGGCCTCCCGGGCCGAGAAAGGGGATTGTTCGGGTGGGCGGAATTTCCCCGTCCACGAGCCCGGACAGCGAACCTCCGGCGTTACGCCAGAACACGTCATTTCCGCCCAGAGCACGCATTCATCGGAGCCCCTGCAGACCGTTGCGAAGCACGGCGCTCGGCCTACCGGGGCCGCCAGGGAACGCTCGGCGTCGGCCGGAGGCAGATGTATACGGCTCGGTCCTCGGAATGCCGGTTGGCATCCAAATCACCTCATCGAATTCGACTGGCTACCGGTTGGCGCGCGACGCGTTTTCCCGTAGGAGCAATCACTGCGCTCTGGATCGCTCAGGCCGGCGGACGACTCTGACCTTCCCACTGCTTCCGCCTCCACAGAAGAACCGATCACTGCCGTCAGACTCGAGCCCGGACACACCCGACCCCGCGGGCATTTGGAGCGTTTCCTGAACCTTTCCCGTTTCGGGGTCGACTCGCCTCAATTCGCTCTCGTCATTTTCCCAGGTCCCGTGCCAGAGTTCGCCGTCGACCCAGGTGACGCCGGTGACGAAGCGGTTCGACTCGATGGTTCGTAGAATCGCGCCGGTCTGCGGATCGATCTGATGGATCTTGCGTTTGCGATGCTGGCCGACCCAGAGCCTCCCTTCAGCCCAGGCCATTCCCGAGGCGCCGCCCTCGGGCGTCGGGACGGTGGCGACCACGCGCCCGGTCGTCGGATCGACCTTCTGGATGCGTTCCCCCGAGATTTGGTACAGGTGTCGGCCGTCGAAGGCGGTCCCCGCGTGCGCAGGGACATCCAGCGCGCGGACCGCTTGCCCGCTCGACGGATCGATTGCCTTCAGAGCGCCGCCGGTCGCAATCCAGATATTGACGCCGTCAAAGCTGACCCCACCCACCTGTGTGACATCGGGGTAGGGGCCGTATTCATGGATGATTGTCGCGGCTGTTCTTTTCATGAGGACATCCTAGCCGGCCGGCGGCCCGGCAGGGAGTAACAAGGCTGTCGGGAAACCCGGCGTCGCGCCCGGCCGCGGCCGATTGCCTGCACCTTGCCGTCCGCCGTGAGATCGTCGAGCGGCCTCTTCTGAAAAGAGCAGGCATGCTGCCGCTCACGGCTTCTCCGCGATCACAGCGACGAGACCGCCGCCATCGGGGCCTTGATGCTCGGCGCCGCCCGAGACGAAAATTGCGGTGTCGTTGAGGACGCTCGCGACGATGGCGCCAACCGCGCCGCGGATGTGGCGCTGCTGATCGATGTCGCCGTCATTGAGCATGGTGTGCGGACGCCCGCGGATCATGCCGTCGCGCTGCGCCTCGCATTTGACGAAAGCGGCGCGGATCCGCTTTGCCTTGCGCGCCTCGATCTGCGGCCGCGGCGCAAAACCCATGCGCCCAAGGAGGGCGGTGACGCTGCCGATGTCGAGCGCGTCGCGCATGGTGAGGTGCGCGATCGTGAGCGGTCCTGTCCAGGCGGCGCTCGTACCGATCACTACCACCTCGTTCTTGTCGACCTCGACGCCGGCGGAAGCGCTAGCAACCGAAGAGAAGACGGCGAAATCCTTGAGGACCGCAGACTCGGTCGCGGCATTCGCGCCCGCCTCTTCGAGCGCCCTCACCACGCCGAAGGCGGAGGCGGCGCGCCCGAAGGCCATGAGCCTGCCTGGATTGTCGCTTGCGCAGGCGCCGCCGGACCCCTCCGCGGCGACGATGTCTGCGGCCGTAAAGGCAGGTCCCTTGATCTGGACGAAATGAACGTCATCTGGCCGAGCGATTTCTGCTCGCGCCATCGCCTCCCGCACCGCGGCGGCGGTGAGCGTGATCTGCCGCTCCCGCCCGATATCGGTGGGTTGCAACGCTGGCGTGCTAGCCACACCGATTGCCAACCCGGCGCCCTCCCCGCTCCGTGAGCGCGCGGGGTCGACCGTGAGCACGGCGTAGTGCGGCGACAAGACCCCCTCGACCCCGCCGGAAAAGATAAGTGGGATGCGCTCGGCGACCTCCTCGATCGAGGCGCCGAGGCCGTCAGCGATTACGTGCTTCAGCGCTAGCGAGAGGTAACCGCGGGTATAGTCGTTGACGAGGCCGTTGCCATGGGTCTTGCCGATCACCGCGACGATGTGCTTCGGCTCGATCTTGCCCGCAGCGATCGCGCTGGCCAGCCCGGAAACATCCCCGGGATCGGGCAGCGGGAAGCGGTGAACATCGGCCTGCATCTTGCTTGTCCCTTTAACACCTGATCCCCCGCCGTCTCAGAACAATTGCGAGTGGCGGTTGTCCTCCGCGTCGCCCCCGGGCATGGTATACAAATAATGCAAGACTGGGCATACCTTGCCGGATCGGCTAGGCAGGAGATTGCATGTTCCACTCGACATTTCGATTGGGCGCCGTTGGTGGGCGAGGGTGGGGCCGGCGACAGACGGCTCGAGGTCTCCGGAGTGGAGAAGCTCGCGCCTGCGGTTTCAAATCCGGCTTCTTCCAAGTTTCAACCAATGCCCAACCGCGCCGGCGCGATCTACCGGCGGCGAAGACGCACCAAAAGGGAGGATCTCAATGCGTGTCGATATGAGGTTACTTGCGTATGGATGCGTCGCGGCCCTTTTCCTTGCCGGCTCGTTGTCGGCTCTCGCCAGCGGGAAGGGGATCGGCTTCGACCCTGACAAGGCCTCGCCGGGCGTCGACGTGCCCAAGGTCGAGGTCAGCCTCGGCATGCGGCCCTACGCCAATGACCTCATCTTCGTCGCCGGCATCAAGCAGGGCTTCTATGGCGACGTCGGCATGACCATCACGCCGGCTCCGTATGGACGCAAGGTCCTGCCCGACCAGGCGATTCCGCTCCTCGTCAACAAGCAGATCGACACCCAGGCGCTCTATCCGCCGGACGTGATCGCGACGATGGATTCGGTCAAGAACATCCGCTTCATCGCGCTGACGGACCTGTTCCAGGGCTTCGCCGTGCTCGCCCATCCCGACACCAAGGCGAAGACCGTCAAGGATTTCATGAGCGAGGGCCTCTCGTTCGAGGAGGCCATGAAAAAGACCATGGCGCAGCTCAAGGGCCAGAAATTCGTGACCGCGCCGGTGGTGGACAACCGCATCTTCCTCGACACCGTGTTCAAGCTCGGCGGTCTCGACATGAAGAAGGATACGCAGCTGATCGTCACGCCCGATTCGAATGCGCTGCAGCTCGCAACCAGCAAGCAGATCCTTTTCGCCTCGCCCACGGGCGCGCCCTTCACCGCACAACTGCGCGGCGCCGGCTGGCTGCCGCTGGTCAGCCCGATCGACGTCTTGACCTATATGCCTGCCGGCCCGGGCTCGCCGACAGCGGCGCTGGTCGGTACACCCGGTGTGGCGACCGACGCTGACTGGGCTCAGAAGAACCCGGAGACGGTGCTTCGCTTCGTCTCGGTCATGTTTCGGATCATCGCAGCCGAGCAGGCCGACCCGCAGAAGACGCTCGCCTCGATGCTGGACTACGTCAACGCCTTCGCCGGCACGAGTCTCGACATCGCCGGCTTGAAGCTCACAATTGACACGCTCAGCCCGCTTTCTAACTTCGACTTCCAGAAGAACTATTGCGACAACGACAAGTCCGCCCTCTACTATCGGACGGCGTTCGACGCCGCGGTGAAATTCAACGTCGACAAGGGCGCATTGCCCAAGGGTCATTACGATGCCGACGACGTTATCTGGGCTTGCGACGTCTATCATGACCTCGTTGAGCTGAAGGCGCGGTCGGACAAGCTGATGACCGAGGTTGAGAGAGGCTCACTCTCCGCCGACAAGCAGGCGCTGGTCGACAAGGCGAAGCAGTACTACGCGTGGTTCGACTATCTCGATTCCTATCGCCTCCTGCGCGAGGCGGCGCATTAGCCGCCGCGCCGATGGCGGCAGCCGATCCAGATCTGCCGGCGGTGGCAGGCCCTGTCGGTGGCGATCAGCTGCCTCTCTGGCGACTGGAGATTGGGCGATTTCTCGTCGCCGTCGCGGGGATCGCCATATTTCTTGCGGTGTGGACGGGTGCGGCGGCGCTGATGCCCGAGAGCCGACTGGTCTCGCCCGCGAAGGCGGCGGAGGATCTCGTCGCCAACTTTGTCTTCTCGCCGAGGCTCGACGTCTTCGGGCTCGGTGACGCCGGCTATGGGCTGCTGATGCTCTACACGCTGAAGAATGTCTTGATCGGGCTCTCCGCCGGCGCAGCGAGCGGGATCCTTCTCGGGGTTGCCAGTGTCTTCATCCGGCCGCTCCGTGCGGCGATCGACCCGATCGTGCTGGTCATGGGGACGGTGCCGGTCCTCGTCGCCGCGCCACTCTTTCTCCTCTGGTTCGGCATCGTCCCGTTCACCCAGATCCTCCTCGTCGCCTTCTACAGCGCCGTGATGATGATGCTTTTCAGCCAAAAAGCGGTGGAGAATCTCGACCCGATTTACGAGCGCTCGGCGATGACCTTTGGCGCGACGCTTTCGCAACGTCTTCGCCATATTTTCATTCCAGGCTCGATCCCCGAGCTTGTTGGCGGTTTGCGGATCACCCTTGCCAGCGCCTGGGGCCTGGAAGTGTTCGCCGAAATCCTTGGCGCGCCGAGCGGCATCGGCCAGGCGATTAAAGCGCTCACCAACCTCAACAACGTCTCAGGCCTGCTTGCCTGCGTAGTGATCGTCGCGGTCGTGGCGATCGCGACCGACGCTCTGCTTGTGCTCCTCGCCCGTCGCATTACACGCTGGGCGCGATGACGTCGCTTGCCATGAACAAACCTGACTCACGCGAAAGCTCTGGCAAGCGCGAAGCCATAGTCTCGATCCGCGGCCTCAGCCATAGCTTTGCGCGCGCCGACGGGACTATGGTGACGGCCCTGCACGACATCTCGCTTGATGTGTCGGCCGGCGAGTTCGTCTGTATCCTCGGGCGTTCGGGTCACGGCAAGACAACCCTCCTCAATCTCATCGCCGGATTCCTTCCGACCAAGCAGGGCGAGGTGCGCGTACTGGGCCGCCCAGTTGTCAGCCCGGGCATCGATCGCGGCGTGATCTTCCAACGGGATGCGGTGTTCCCGTGGATGCGGGTTACAGACAATGTCGATTTCGGCCTGCGCATGCGCGGCGTGAAGAAGAGCGAGCGCGATCGCATTGTCACGAAATATCTCGGGCTGGTCGGGTTGTCGTCTGTGGCGAAAGTGTGGCCGCGCGAACTCTCCGGCGGTATGCGTGCGCGCGTGGCGATCGCCGCGGTCTTCGCCAACGACCCGCCGATCCTGCTCGCCGACGAGCCGTTCGGCGCACTCGACTACGTGACACGCCGGCAGCTGCAGGTCGTCCTCCACGATCTCTGGCGGAGCACCGGGAAGACAGTCCTTTTCGTCACCCATGACGTCGACGAGGCGATGACGCTCGGCACGCGTGTCATCGTCATCGGCAACGGCGCCATTGCCGCGGACTGCTCGATCGATCTGCCGATGCCGCGGACCGATGACGTCATCGCTACTGAGCACGGCCTCGCCCTGAAGCATGTGCTCCTTCATCACATCGGCCTCGAATGAGCGCGGGAGGAAGGCCGTCGCTGCTCGTCCGCCTGCGCGCTGGGCTGACGGTGCTTGCCGTCCTCGTCGCCAGCTGGGAGCTCCTGTCGATCTTGGTGACGGCAAAGGGCAGCTATGGCGAGCCGCTCGTGCCGGGCTGGAGTTATCTCGTCCGCAATTCCCTCCTGCGGATGTCCGACTACTGGGACGGCAGCTTCGGCGTGCCCTCGCCGGCCAACGGCGGCCCGCCCACCTACGCAGCCGCATTCCTCGCACTCGCGGAGGCGTCTGCGATCACATTCGCCCGCCTCATCCTCGGTGTCGGCGCCGGCCTCATCGTCGGCGTTGCGCTCGGCCTCGTGGTCGCCACATCCGACCTGGCGCGGCGGTTGATCGCACCGACGGTTCACATTCTCCGCATGACGCCCTTCCTGGCAATGATCCCGCTCTTCAACCTATGGTTCGGCGCGTCGACTGTCGGGATCGTCCTTTTCGTCGCCTATGGCGTGACAGTGATCATGTTCATCGGCGCCACGAATGCGGCAACCAACGTGCCGAACGTCTACTTCGAGCGGGCGGCGACCGTCGGCGCCAGCCGCGCCGCAGTATTCCGATACATCCTGCTGCCGGCCATCTTTCCGGAGATCCGGTCCTCGGTGCTGCTCAGCCTCGGCCTGGCCTGGAGCCTGATCGTCGCCGGCGAGCTCCTCGGCGCGCAAAGCGGCCTCGGCGTCATTGTCACCTATGCCTTGCAGTTCGCCTATACTGGCCGCGTCCTGGTGGTGACCTTCCTGATCATCTTCTATGCCGGCGTCAGCTTTTCGCTCTTCGAAGTGATCTCGCGGCGGATCATCGACTGGCATCCACAGGTCGAGCGTCGCCTTCGCTGAGCGAGAGCCGCTTTGCGCCATCCCCACGGCAGCCGGCCAGAATGGCCGGATGACCGGCAAGGGGAAAGCCCGGCGCTGGACCGTTGCCGCCAGCTCACGCTTGCCTCCGCATCTCCGATTTTGCATGATGTATTGAAACTGCGCGAGGAGGCTCGGGATGGCGAACGACGCGCCAGCAAAAGACGGCCACGCGCGCGCGGGGCCGGACACTGATGCAAGCGAAGCCGGCGACTTGCCGCTGGCAGGCGTCCGCGTCCTCGATGTCAGCCAGGTGATGGCGGGGCCGTTCTGCTCGATGCTGTTGGGCGACATGGGCGCCGACGTGATCAAGATCGAGCCGATCGACGGCGGCGATCAGGCGCGTCACGCAATGGGCTTCAGGCTGAAGGGCAGCGACAGCCTCGGTTTCATCAACATGAACCGCAACAAGCGCAGCCTCGCCCTCAACCTCAAGGAAGAGTCCGCGCGAAATGTCTTCTATCGCTTGGTCGAGCGAGCCGACATCCTGGTGGAGAACTACAGGCCCGGCGCGACCAAGCGCCTCGGCATCGACTACGAGACACTGAAGACGATCAATCCGCGCCTCGTCTATGCGAGCATTTCCGGCTTCGGACAGACGGGCCCATGGGCGCAGCGCCCTGGCTTCGATCTGATTGCGCAGGCGATGGGCGGCGTCATGAGCATCACCGGCCACCCGGATCAGCCGCCCACCAAGGCGGGGGTCCCGGTCGCCGACATCGGCTGTGCCCTATTTGCCTTGTACGCCATCCTCTGCACCTACATTGGCGCGACCAAGACGGGCCAGGGCCAGCATGTCGACGCCTCGCTGTTCGAAGCCGCGATCGCCTTCGCCATCTGGGACATCAGCGAGTACTGGGGTACCGGCAAGATTCCTTCCCGGCTCGGCACGGGCAACCGAATGAGCGCGCCCTATCAGGCCGTACGCGCCAGCGACGGCTACTTCGTCATGGGCGCCAACAGCGACCGACTGTGGCAGAGCCTGTGCGAAGTCATCGAGCGGCGCGAGCTTCTCGACGATTCACGCTACAAGACCATTGCTGATCGCCTCGCCAACCGGATCGTCCTGATCGAGGATCTCGAAAAGACACTCCTCAGGCGGCCGGCAGCCGAATGGATCGACCTCCTCCTCGGCGTCGGCATCCCGGCCGGCCCGATTCTCAACTATGCCGAAACGCTCGGCAGCGAGCACGCGCGGGCGCGCGAGGCGGTGATGGAGATCGACCATCCAGTGGAAGGCAAGGTGAAGTCGATCGGCTTCCCAGTAAAGGTTAGTCTCACCCGGCAGCGGGTGCGGCGGCCGCCTCCGCTTCTCGGCGAGCATAGCGACGCGATTCTCGCCGAGCTCGGCTACGACGAGGCCGCCCGCCAGGAGCTTTTTAGGAGCGGAGCCGTCGCCGGATGAGCAACGGCGCCGTTCGCTACACAGTCAGCGAGGGCGTCGCAACGGTCGTCTTCGATCGGCCGGAGGCGCGCAACGCCCTGACCTTTGCGATGTATGACGAGCTTCATCGCATCTGCGCGACTATCGCCACCGATCGCTCGCTACACGCCGTTGTATTCAGGGGATCCGGCGATGCCGCTTTCGTCGCCGGCACCGACATCAGCCAGTTCGCGCATTTCGCTGGCGCCGAGGACGGCATTGCCTACGAGCGTCGGATCGATGCGGCGATCGAGATGCTCGAAAGCCTGCCGGCGCCGACGATTGCGGCCGTTCACGGCGTCGCTGCTGGCGCCGGCTTGATGATCACGACCGCCTGTGACTTCCGCTTCGCCACGCCAGAGGCCCGCTTCGGCGCACCCATCGCCCGGACGGTCGGCAACTGCTTGTCGATGGCCAACGTCGCCCGTCTCATCGCCGCGTTCGGCGCGGCGCTCACCCGTCGCATGCTGCTTCAGGCCGAGATGCTGACCGCCGCCGAGGTCAGCGACTACCGCTTTGCCGAGCTTGTCGGCCGCGATGAGATGGACGCGCGCATCGACAGCGTGTGCCGTCGTCTTGCCGAGAGCGCCCCGCTCACCGTCCGCGCGACGCGCGAGGCGATCCGCCGCCTGACGGTGGCCGCCCTGCCGGAGGGCGACGACCTCATCCGCCTGGTCTATGGCAGCGCCGATTTCAAGGCGGGGGTTGCTGCGTTCCTGGCGAAGGAGAAGCCGGCCTGGCGCGGCGAATAGGCCGGTCGAGAAGGGCAGAGGCATGATCGAGCCGGCGCATTACGACTTCACCGGCCTCGTTGCCGTCGTGACTGGCGCAGCCAGCGGCATCGGGCGCGCGACAGCGCTGGGACTCGCGGCGGGCGGCGCAGTGGTCGCCATCCTCGACATCGCGGCGGCGGATGAGACGGCCAACGCAATCATGGAAGCCGGCGGCGCCGCGCTAGCGGTGACCATGGACGTGCGTGACGCTCAGGCCTGGCGGCGTGCCATCGAGGCCCTCACGGCGCGGTTCGGCACGATCGACATCCTCGTCAACAACGCAGGCATTGCCATGCCGGGCGACACCGCCGCCGATGCCGGCGAGGAGGTCTTCGATCGCATCATGGCGATCAACGCCAAAGGCGTGTGGCTCGGCATGCGGGCAGTCTTGCCAATCATGGTCGCGAAGAAAAAGGGGAAGATCTGCAATGTGGCCTCGACCGCGGCGCATATCGGGCTCCGCGATGCTTCGGCCTATTGCGCCTCCAAGGGCGCCGTACTGGCTCTAACGCGACAAGCCGGCGTGCAATACGCGGCCGACAACATCCAGATCAATTCGGTGTCGCCGGGCACCACCATGACCGCCATTCAGAAGAACGTCACCGATGAGCAACGCACCGCTTTTCTGCAGTTGACGCCGATCAGCCGCTTTGCCGAAGCGGACGAGGTCGCCGCGGCGATTCTGTTCCTGTGCTCGGAAGGCTCCTCCTTCATCACCGCGGCCGATCTTAGCGTCGACGGCGGTATGGTCGCGTTCTAACGGGGGGGCCATGCGGGTTCTCGTCACCGGCGGCGCCGGCTTGATCGGAATGGCGCTTCGCCATCTGCTTGCCGAGGCGCATCATGCGGTCACAGCCTGCGATGCGACCGACTATGGGCGCGGCGACAAGGCCCTTCTGATTGCGCCGTTCGCCGACACGGCCGCGCTCGAGCGGATCGTCCGATCGCGGTCGATCGAGGCAATCATCCATTGCGGGGCGATCTCCGGCCCGATGCTGGCCAAAAGCGATCCGCTCACCATCGTCGATACGAATATCGCCGCTACCGCGCGGCTCCTCGACATCGCTCGCCGCCACGATCTTCGCCGTTTCGTCTTCTGCTCCTCGATCGGCGTCTACGGCAATGTCGGCGAGGGTATCATCAGCGAGACGACGCCGCTCGCGCCGACCTCCGTCTATGGCGCGAGCAAAGTCGCCGGCGAAGCGCTGGTGCGTGGTTTCGTCGCCGAGTATGGCCTGAGCGCAGTGAGCTTGCGGCCGAGCCGGGTGTACGGGCCCTATCGCCGTGCGAATTGCTTCATCCGCGACATAGTCCTCGACGTCAAGGACGGCCGCACGACGGTCATTCCTTGCGATCCGGAATTCCTGTTCCACTATGTCTATGTCAACGATGTTGCGTCAGCGCTGATCGCCGCGCTCGAAGCGGACTACCTGCCGCACCTCGCCTACAACGTCGATGCCGGGGCGCCGATGACCATGCCCGAGGTGGTGACGGTGGCTGGCGCCGTGCTTCACGAGGCCAGCATCGAACTCGTGCCGGGCAGCGATATTGTCAGCGACGCTCAGGCCGGCTTCGACATCAGCCTGATCGCGGTCGATCTGGGCTGGCGGCCACGTTTTGCCCTTGCCGAGGGCATTCGTGACTATGCTTCGAAGCTGCCGGACACGACGATGCCCGGCACATAGAGCAGGCGTGTTCGCCTCCCAGTGGCTGACAAGCGGCCGGATACCTCTTCTTGCCCGCGGCCGCCGCGCTACGTGTACCGATCCCGCCTCCTCGTCCTGACCACCGGGATACGCCCGCCGCCGGCATAGCTTAGATGTGCAACACGAACTGCCTCCCGTCAGACATCTGAGGTCTGACAACCTCTTGACGCGGACGTGTTCGAAGCGCAACCCTACCCGTCAGTATTGGAGCGCAACGGCGTGGAACGCCAACTCATCACCAATCTGACAGATCGGATTCGGGGGCGAAACGCGTCCCGCGATGTCCTTGTCAAACGCGTGGCCGACGCGCTTCGTGACCAGATCAGGTCGGGCGAATTGAAGCCTGGCTCTCGTCTGATGAGCGAGATCGCCCTCGCCAAGAGCCTCGAGATCAGCCGGGCGACGCTGCGCGAGGCGCTGCGGATTCTTGTGCGCGAAGGCCTAATCGACATCAAGCACGGCATCGGCGCGTTCGTCGTCGATGAGCGTCGGCTGATCTGGAGCCGTCTCGACTCGATGCGCTCGTTCACCGAGCTCATCCGGTCAGTCGGCGGAAGGCCAGGCGACCGCGACCTGAGTGTGGCGCTGGCGCGGGCCCCGGCCGACGTCGCCGAGGCGCTCGAGATGCCATCAGGGACGCCGGTCGGCCTGATCAAGCGCGTGCGGCTCATCGATGGAACGCCGCTTTCGATCGCGCTCGAATATGCCCGCCTCGACAATTTGCAGGACTTTCAGCGTCTCAAGGAATTTTCCGGCGGCTCTCTCTACGAGTTCCTTCGCGATCGCTGCGGGATCACTCTCGCCCGTTCGAGCGTGGTGATCGCCGCAATTGTCGCCGACGCAGCACAGGCTGCGCTACTGAAGGTGCGAAAGGGCACTCCCCTGCTCCAGCTGCGTGAGCCGCACTATGACCCGGCCGGGCGGCCCGTGCTCTTCGCGGTCAACTATCACAACTCCGACATCGTCCAGTTCACCGTTGCCCGCGCAGGGTTGCCGACGTGAGCGGGGCCCGGTTCTTCGCGTTCGGCAACGTCACCATCGACGATCTTGTCTTCGCCGACGGATCGACCATGTGGCGCATTCCCGGTGGCAACTCGATCTATTCGGCGCTCGGCATGGCCGTCTGGGGCGAACGCCCAGAGGTTGTCGCACCGATGGGGCCCGACTATCCGGCCGCTAAGCTCAAGGAGCGAATCGACCTCAGCCGTTGTCGCACGATCACAAGGACGCTACGCAACTGGGGGCTCTATGAAGAGGACGGAACGAGGCAGTTCACATTCCGTTCGGGGATGCGGAACTGGCTGGATTTCAGTCCGGGCGTCGGCGATCTGGGAGAAGGGCCATATGCTTTCTGTCATCTTGCTCCCTTACCCTGGAGCCGGCACCTCGATCTCGCCTCCGCCTTGCGCGCGAGGTCGGTGCAACTCGTTTCCATCGATCTTGACGACAGGAAGCTCGCGGAAATTCCCCATTCCGAGGTCGCTCGATTGATGGGACTTGTCGACCTCTTCATGCCGAGTCGTCAGGACGTTGCCGAGATCTTTCCCGGACGAACCCCAATCGATGCGTTGAAGGCGCTGCGCGGGCTCTCGCCTGGGACGCCGGTCATCATCGTCAAGTGCGGCGCCGCGGGGGCGATCGCGCACGAGAAGAACGCGGCCGACTACCTCGCGTCCCCGGCGGCGACGGAACGAGCGGTCGACGAGACCGGGGCGGGAGACGCCTTCTGCGGCGGCGCCTTGGTCGGCTTCTCCCGCGAGCGCAACCTGCGTGAGGCGCTGACGCGCGCCGCCGTCTCGGCATCCTATGCCGTAGAGGGCGTCGGATCCTCGGCGCTCCTCTCGGCCTCACTAAAGGACGCTGAAGCCCGACTCCGTCGGGTTGCCGCGAGGATCGAGGCAAGGCCGCTTTGAGCCGTTTCGAACAGAAGGCAGGAGGAGGCGTTATTGGACGAAGAAAAGAAGGTGATGCTGCAGGAAATGGCGATGCAGCCCGGCTTCGTTCGCGACAATATCGACGCGATGCTCGACGCGATGCGGAAGGCGCTCGCCGAGCATCCGAAACGGAACATTGGCGTCGGTTTCAGCATCGGTTGCGGCGACAGCTATTGCGCGGCGATCGCCGCTCGCAGCTTCATGATGGATGCCACAAATCGGATGATCGAGCCAGTCGAATCGCTCGAATTCTCCCGTTACCTCGTTTCCTATGTCCCCACGGACGCGTTCGTGTTCGGAGTCTCGAATTCCGGCGCGGTCTCTCGAACAATCGAGGGAGTAAGGCTTGCCCGCGAACGCGGCGCCTGGACCTTCGCCGTGACGGTCAGCGCGACCAACCGTCTCGCGGAAAGCGCGGAGACGCTCGTCAAGGTCAACGCCACTCCCAACATCAAGGAACGGCCGGACGGAACACGCGTGGTCACGCCGGGCACCGTCACCTATACCGCGAGCATGCTCGGGCTCTGCGTTGCCGGCATTGCGCTCGGTGAACGCGTCGGCAGTCTCGACGCCAAACGCTCGCGGGCTCTCGTCGACCAGTTCCACCGGATTGCCGATGCTATGGCGACCGCCGATGAGACAACGAGCTCGATCGCAGCCGAGTTGGCAGCGAGCTTCCCGCCAAACCGAAAGACGGTCATCGTGGGCGGTGGCCCGAATTTCGCGACGGCCTATTTCGGCATGGCGAAGTGGCACGAAGCTCTGACGCGGCCTTGCCACGCCTCCGAGCTCGAGGAGTGGGCGCACGAGGAGTACTTCACCACCGACGAGGACACGGACACCTTCATCCTTCTGCCGCCGGGAGGCGGCCGGAGTCGAGGCCTCGAGCAAGCAACCGCGGCCAAAGAGATGGGCTCGCGCGTGATCGTAATCGCTGCGCGGGGTGACGAGGAGGCGCGACGGGTCGCCGACATCCTTTTCGTCATGCCGCCCGACATTCCGGAGTCGCTCACGCCCTTTGTCTACAAGGCGCCTTTCGAGCATCTCTCTTGCCAGATCGCCCACGAACAGAAGATCCCGTTCCTGGGCTTCCATAATCCGAAGCGGCAGCAGGTCAATTTCCGGCAGATCTTCCATTCGGCTGAAGCCGCCAGATCGGGATTCCGGGAATGAGCGAGCTCCTCTCTCTGATCAGGGCAGGCGCCAAGCCGGTGATCGGCATGGTCCAGCTCCGCCCGCTGCCGGGCAGCTCGAGGTATCGCGGCGGCCATATCAACGAGATCCTTGACGAGGCGCTGAGCGAGGCGCGTGTTCTCTCCGATCATGACGTCGACGCGCTGATGGTGCAGAATCTGGGAGATCTGCCGGTCGCCGCGCGCGCCGCGCCCGCCCAGATCGCATGGATGACACGCGTTGTTGCGGAGGCCCGCCGGATCGGGCGTCCGGTCGGACTCAATCTCCTGGAGAACGACGCCGAAGCGATGTTTGCGGTTGCTTCCGGCGCCGGCGCCGATTTTGTCAGGATCAAAGTCTACGTTGGAGCGATGGCGACGCCGTTCGGGATCGAGAGTGGCCAGGCCTTTGCCGCGATCCGCGCGCGGAACGCCTGCGACGCGAGCCACGTCGCGATCTTCGCCGACGTGCATGATCGCACAGGCGTTCCCATGGCAAGCGGCGGATTCGCCGAGGACGCCGAATTCGCGATCCGCCTCGGCGGCGCGGACGGTCTCGTGCTGACCGGCAAGGGCTACGGGCAGACGCTTGCGTTCATCGATGCGGCGCGGAAGTGCATCGGCGCCGCCCCCATCCTTGTCGGCGGCGGCGTCAATGCGAAGAATTTCGCTGAAGTCGACCGCGTCGCGGACGGTGTCATCGTGAGCTCGTCCCTGAAGGATTCGAACGACTCCTTCGGCAGGCTCGCGGCCGCCAAGGTCCAGGCGTTTATGGAGGAGGTCAGGCGCGTGCGATCCGAGATGGGAGCAAGCGTCGGTACAAAGGAAGTCGCGTGAAGCGACGACAGCAGAGGGAGAGTGAAATGCCGAATTTGGTCGTCAGGCTCGGCGCGTTGGCGCTACTCGCGATGGTGTTCGTCTTTGGCGCGGGAGCCAGAGCGGAAGCGAAGATCAAGGTCGCCTTCGTGACCTCCGAATCCGGAATGGGCGACCGGTCCTTCAACGACATGATGGACCAGGGCATGAAGCGCGCGGTCAAGGAGCTTGGGATCGACTACGTCATCATCCAGCCGCGGAGCATCTCCGAGTTCCAGTCGACGCTGTCGCGCGCGGCGGGCCAAGGCTTCGATATCATTATCGGCTCGTCGTTCGACATGATCAAGCCGATGAAAGCGGTGGCGGCCGCTTTCCCGCAGCAGAAGTTCGGCCTCGTCGACGTCGGCCCCGACCCGATTGCTCCGAACGTCGTCTCAAGCGTCACCAAGGACTGGGAGGGCTCGTTCCTGGTCGGCGTCATCGCCGCCAAGGTGACGAAAACCGCCACCATCGGGTTCGTCGGCGGCAAGGATATCCCGATCATCCACCGGTTCTTCGTCGGCTACTACTACGGGGCGAAGATGGCCAAGCCGGAAGTCAAGGTGCTCGAAAGCTATTCCGGTACTTTCACCGACCCTGCGGCCGGCAAGGAGTATACGCTCGCGCTCGTTAACCAGGGCTCGGACATCAACTTCGCTGTCGCGGGCGCGACCAGCGCCGGTGTGATCGACGCCGCCAAGAGCTCGAACACGTTCGCAATCGGCGTCGACTCGAACCAGAACTATATGGCGCCAGGGCACGTCCTGACCTCGATGGTGAAGCGCGTCGACACGCAGGCCTTCGATATGATCAAGTCGGTCGTCGACGGGTCGTTCAGGGGCGGCACGGTCCGCTATTACGGCCTCAAGGAAGGCGGCGTTGATGCTGCGATGGACCAATACAACAAGGGACTCATCCCGAACGACGTGCTCAAGCAGGTCGACGAGCTACGCCAGAAGGTGATCTCAGGGGATATCGTTGTCCCCAACTACTTCGACCTCAAGCCCGGAACCAAGGAAATGGGCAAGCCGCCGATGGCGACCCCGCCCTCAATCGCGAACGCCAAGTAGGCTATGAAAGCGGGCCGGTTCCCGAGCCGGTCCGCTGCAAATGGAGGGCAAAGCGGTGGGCGCCGACGGCGACGTCATCGCCATGAGCCATATCGCGAAGCGGTTCGATGAGCTCGTCGCGATCCATGACGCGTCGCTGACGGTGCGCGCCGGGGAGATCCACGCGTTGGTCGGCGAGAACGGCGCCGGCAAGACGACGCTCATGAACATCCTCTATGGCCTTCTCCCACGCGACCGAGGCGACATCCATCTGCGCGGCGAGCCAGTCCAATTTGTGGGGCCCGCGCAAGCGATAGCCGCTGGGATCGGCATGGTGCACCAGCATTTCAAGCTGGCGCCCTCGTTCACTGTGGCCGAGAACATCATTCTCGGCGCCGAGCCGCTGAAGTCGCTTGACCGCATCGACAGGACTAAGGCCGAGCAGGAGACGGCCGAGCTCGGCCGTCGCTTCGGCCTCGGGCTCGACCCGCGGTCAATCGTGGGCGCACTCCCCGTCGGGCTTCGTCAGCGGGTCGAGATCTTGAAGGCCCTCTACCGGGACGCCGAGATTATGATCCTCGACGAGCCGACCGCCGTCCTGACCCCTCAGGAGACGCGCGAACTCTTCACAACGATGCGACGTCTCGCCGAGCATGGCCGGTCGATCATCTTCATCACCCACAAACTGCGCGAGGTGATCGCTGTCTCCGACCGCATCTCCGTCATGCGGCACGGGCGCATCATTTCGACCGAGCCCAACCAGGGCGTCACTGCACATCACTTGGCAAGCCTGATGGTTGGCCGCTCGGTCCTTCTGCGCGTTCATAAGACGAAGGCCGATCCGTCGGAGGATCGGCTCCTCAGCGTCGAGCGACTTACGGCCATCGGCGACCGCGATGAGACCGCGGTCGACGGCGTCTCGTTTTTTGTTCGCGCGGGCGAAATCGTTGGGCTTGCCGGAGTGCAGGGCAACGGCCAGGACGAGCTCGTTCAGTGCATCGCGGGCATGCGTCGCCCTGTCTCGGGCCGAGTCGGAATTTGTGGAGCGGTTACCGAGCACGCCGATCCACGGGCGCGGCGCGCGGCAGGGCTTGCCTACATCCCCGCAGACCGCGAGCGGGTGGGGCTCTCCCTCACCAGTCAGGCGTGGGAGAACCTGACCGTCGGGCATCTCCCCGAGTTCTCGCGCGGGGTGGCGCTGATGGCCAATGCCGCTCGACGACGAGCCGGCGAACTTATCCGGCGATTCGACGTACGCGGCGCTCGCGAAAGCACCCTCGCCGGCTCACTCTCCGGAGGCAATCAGCAGAAAGTCCAGCTGGCGCGCGAGTTGACGCGACAGGCGCGGGTCGTGATCGCCGAACAGCCTTCCCGCGGTGTCGATATCGGCGCAATCGAGGCGATCCACCGCGTCCTTGTCGAGATGCGTGAATCCGGCCGCGCTGTTTTTGTCATTTCTGCGGATCTCGATGAACTCTTCTCGCTCACCGATCGCATTCTCGTCATGTATCGAGGACGCATAGTCGCCGATCTCGTCGCGGACAAAACGGACGTCGAAGCGGTCGGCCGGCTGATGGGTGGCTTGCACGAGGACGTCGAAGCGTCCCCGGAATTTGAATCCGGGGAGCGGAAGGGTCATGTCCACTGAGGCGCTGCCGGCGCTCCGACGACGCGCTTCCGCGGTAATGGCGGCGCTGTTCCGCCCACTATTAAGTCCGGCTGTCGCCGTTGTCATCGCAATCGCGGTCGGCGCGATTCTGGTCGCGGTGGTTGGCCAAAACCCCATTTATGTCTACGCAATTCTCGTTGAGGGCGGGCTTGTCGGCTGGCCAAATCTCTCTGTTGCGTTGCAGCTGACGACGCCGCTCATCTTCACCGGCCTCGCCGTCGCCTTGTCCTTCCGCGCCGGCCTATGGAACATCGGCGCCGAGGGGCAGATGCTGATGGGCGCGCTGGCGGCCGGAATTCTCGGCTACGCCGTTTCCCTCCCAGCCCCGCTGCACATCCCGCTTTGCGTGACCGCTGCATTTCTAGGCGGAGCGCTGTGGGCAGCGGTCCCGGCGCTCTTGCGCGTCTACCTCAGCGTAAACGAACTCGTAGTCTGCCTTATGATGAACCCGATCGCGCTGCTCTTGACCGGTTATGTCTCGGCGCGGGCGCTGAAAGCCCCAGGACCGACAAACAAGCTGCCGGACATCCATGACACCGCGATCCTGCCGAACTTCTCGTTGTTCTCTCAGCTCAACGCCGGCATCTTCATCGCGCTCGTCGCGTGTGGCGTCGTCACCTTCATGAATTCGGCGACCGTGCGCGGCTTCGAGTGGAAAATCCTCGGGCTTAATCCGCGCTTCGCTTATTACGGCGGCATAGATGTCGGCCGCAACGCGCTCGCCGTCTTTCTTGTGAGCGGCGGCATCGCCGGGCTGGCCGGCGCCGAGCAGGTGCTCGGCGTCTACAAAGCCTATTACGACAACTTCTCTCCCGGCTATGGCTTCGACGGCATCGCGGTCGCGATGCTCGCCAAGAACAGCCCCATCGGCGTCATCTTCGCCGCCTTTCTGTTCGGCGCCATGAACGCGGGAAGTGTGGTTCTGCAGATGATGACAGGCGTGAGCAAATATCTCGTCCAGGTCCTGCAATTCATCATTGTCCTCGTGCTTGCGGCGCAGTTCTCCTTTTCGTGGCTTGCGCGCCGCACGCCGCCGGATCGCTAGACGGCAGGCGCAGCCTCATGGATTCCGACCTCGCCTATTCCGCCATCCGCATCTCGACACCGCTCATTTACGCGGCGCTGGGCGGCCTCCTCACATATCAGGCCGGCATCCTCAACATCGCGCTCGACGGCTTCATGATCGTCGCGGCCTTCGCCGCGATCGCGGTCGCATACGCCACCGAAAGCCTCACGCTCGGCGTGATCGGCGGCTGCATCAGCGCCATTGTGCTCGCCGCGCTCCTCGCCGTCTTCAACCTCCGTCTGCGAGCCAATATTTTCATCGCCGGCATTGCCGTGACGTTTCTGGCCTATGGTTTGACGGCGCTCTTGCTCAAAGGCGTGCTCGGCCAGGAAGGCGTCTTCTCCTCCGACCGGATTCCGACCTTCCCCCCCTTGCGCATCCCTGTGATCGCCGATTTGCCGATCGTCGGCCCTCCGCTCAGCGGCCATACGCTACTCGTCTACCTTGCGTACCTTCTGGTGCCGGTCGTTGCCTTTTTCCTTTACCGGACAAGATGGGGCCTGCGCGTGCGAGTCGTCGGCGAAGCCGAAGATGCAGCGTCCGCAGCGGGGATCAACATCTTCGCAATCAAGTTTGAGACGATGCTGCTCTCCGGCCTGTTCTGCGGCCTCGCCGGCGCTTATCTTTCCCTGGGCTACGTGTCGCTGTTCGCCAAGCAGATGACCAACGAGCGGGGCCTCATTGCGCTCGCGGCGATCTTCTTCGCCAAAGGCAATCCGTATTGGACAGCGGCAGTCGCGCTCTTGTTTGGCACGGCGACCGCGCTCTCGGTCCGCCTGCCGGAGGTGACGGGCCTCGCGCCGCAACTCCTCGAGCTCATCCCCTACGTCGTCACCCTGCTGACGCTCGTGGCGGTCGGCGTCCGCAAGACCCGGACGCGCAGCCGGCACGGCGCATGGCGCTTCGAACTTTAGCTGCTTACAGTAGCTCCATAATCTGCCAGCTCCGGCCTCATAGCCTCGATCACGAAGTCAACGAACGCCTCCGGGACATCGAGGTAGAATTCTTATCTCGCGAGATCTTGTTCGTGGCGGCGCTTGGCTAGGCGGTCAATTCGTAGGCGGCCTGCGCCACGATCTCGAGCGATCCGGTGTCCTCAGTCTCTTACAACGCTTTGATGTGCGTCCGCCTGATCCGAACAAGCTTCTCGCGACCCTCAGCGGCGGCAACCAGCAGAAAGCACTGCTCGGCAAGTGGCTGCAGACGCGCCCCGCTCTGCTCTTGCTTCACGAACCGACCCAAGGCCTCGATATCGGATCGTCGTTCGCCAACCCCGCCGCGGCGATCGCCCGATCGCTGACCAACACTTCTTCCGGCAGCAAACGGGAACGCGCGGTTCGCCCCCGGTCGTCTAGCCCGGCTTTCTCAACCGCCTGCATCCCCGGCAAGCGGCCGTTCCCTGCGGCAGGGAAAACATCAGGGAATCTTTCGCATTTCGGGCTGTTTTCGGAAAAACCGCGCCGAAAAAACCCAATGATTCGAGGCGATTCCGCGTGAATTCCCTAGCGGCCCGAACAGGGAATAAATCCGGCGCCTCAGGGAATTCAATTCCCTGTTCGACAAAATGCAGAGACAACTCGTGCCTGATGCGGCGCCCGTTCGGCCCTTCCGTTGCAAGCACGTTCGGAAAATCAGAATAACCAAGGAGCCGGATTTCGTTGACTTGCCTTCGCCGATCAATGCCCAGAAAACGGTATCTCGGCGCCTACAACGACGCGGCGGCGAACGGCGGCGACATCGCGGACTGGGCCTCCAGCGTCGCCAACAATTCCTTCGACGCCTTCACCTCGCCAGGCGTGGCCGGCGCGCTGGCTTCGAACGACGTCCTCGAGGTCGTTCGCTCGGCTACAGACTGAGCGCGCTCGGCTGCCGGGTCGCCTGAAGTAGAGCAGGCCTGCTCGCTTGCGGCGACGCCGGATCGAGCCTCGTCATGCGAATCGCGATCGGCCGGCGATGGCGGCGCGGGCGGACGGTTGGCCGTGTCTCCAGTTTGAAGTTCGGGTATGGGCGGAGAGCGCCCGTCGGCCGGACTGCGGTAAATGTGCCGACAGGAGGCGTAGCTTAAGCTAAATTTCGGAACAGCGGACGCTCTATCCAGGCGCCAATCGAAGCAGCTTGACTCGGCGAGAGAACCGATAGAAAATTTCCATATAACGTTTCATGAATCCACTCGCGACCTCACTGCCAATGCGCGGCAAGCCGACGATGAACGAAGTCGCAAGCGAGGCGGGCGTTTCGCTCGGCACGGTTTCGAGAGTGCTGAACGGCAACTCAACCGTCGCGGCGGAATTGGGCGAGCGCGTCATATCAGCCTGTAAGATACTGAATTATCAGCACAATCGCGTAGCGGCGAGTTTGCGCAGCAGGCAGACTCATACGATGGGTGTCATCGTCCCGGATATACTCAACACGTTTTACGCGGCGCTCGTCGAAAAGCTGGAGAACCTCGCCTCCGCAGCCGGCTACACGGTGATGGTCGTTACAACCGGAGAGGATCCGGAGCGCGCGCGTGATCGTATCGCTGTGTTGAAAGAGCGGCAGGTCGACGGAATGATCGTCATTCCATCGTTTGACGGTTCCGAGTTATTGAGGCCGGCGATCGGTTCCGACATGCCCTGCGTGATCGTTGACCGTATTTCGGCCAAGGACGCCTATGCGAGCGTCGCGACCGACAATTTCGACGCGGCCTATCAAGGTGCGAGATATCTTCTTTCGCTCGGTCATCGGGATATCACTCTAGCCGTCAATACGCGGCGACTCTGGAACACCCAGGAGCGAATCGCGGGCTTCGAGAGAGCGTTGGTCGAGGGTAAGGGCAAGGCGGACGTCAGGATCGTCGGCATGACCGTGGAAGAGGCCCGCATATCGATCGAAGGTTTGTGCCGCGAGCGCGCTCGACCAACCGCACTCTTCGCTTCCAATAATCTCGTGACGTTGGGGGCCGTGAGCGCCTTGCAGAATTGCACGGTCGACGTTCCTGGCGACATGTCCCTCCTGGCCTTCGACGATTTCGAATGGCTGAGCCTGTTACGGCCGGCAGTGAGCGCGATTCGTCAGCCGGTTGACCAGATCGCTGTGGAGGCGTGGCGACTAATGTTGCATCAGATCGGAGGACGGCCGATCTCCACGCCTCACATTCGCGCCGGCGGCCAGTTGATCGTTCGCGGATCGACCGCCGCGCGCGCGGGCATTGGCCGCAGAATGGGGGCGCTATGACCGACTTTGAGGGCAAGGGCGTCATTGTCACTGGCGGCGGCCGCGGCATTGGCCTTGCCTGCGCGCGGCTGATCGCGGAGCGGGGCGGCTCGGTGGTCCTGATGGGACATGACTCCGCGCTGATGCAGGAAGCCCAGGAGACTCTACGCGCAGATGGATTGAAGGCGACTGCAATTGTCGCCGATGTCAGCGTCGACGCCGATGTCGATGCTGCGATCGAGCGATCGGCAGAAGTCCTCGGGGCCATCGACATTCTCATTAACAACGCTGCGATCCAGCCCTATGGCACAGTCACTTCAATGGAGCCCCTGCAGTGGGACGCGGTCATTCAAGTCAATCTACGTGGCGCATATCTCGCTTGTCATCACGCTTTGCCGCACATGCTTCGAAATGGCGGCGGCGCGATCGTCAATATCAGCTCCGTACAGGCGCTTGCCAACCAGGCGCGCGTAGCCGCCTATGCGAGCTCAAAAGCCGCGCTGATCGCGCTAACGCGCTCAATTGCGGTCGACTTCGGCGCTTCGGGCGTGCGCGCTAATGCTGTTTTGCCAGGCTGTATCGATGCGCCGATGACGCGATTCTCGGCCGCGACGGTCGCGCCGGGCCGCGAGGACGAGATCATCCGGGCATGGGGTAAAGCACAGCCGCTCGGCCGAGTGGGGCGGTCGGAAGAAGTGGCGGAAGTCGTCGCGTTCCTCGCCAGCGATCGGGCTAGTTTCTGCACTGGAGCTGAATTCAAAGTGGACGGCGGCCTGATGGCCCGGCTTGGC
>DASRSL010000071.1:0-34132 GCA_035656495.1 Roseiarcus sp. | reverse complement strand
GCATGCAAGGATTTCAGAGGGTTGCGACCCCGTTTAGCGTCGCCGCGAGAAATTTATGGACTGTTTCCAGATCGACCCGGTCCGCCGCTTTCGACCTGCCTTAAACCGGTTGCCGTCCCCAAGTCGTCCTCTTATGCTGCGGCGCGCAATTTTTACCATACAGTAAGGGTTAATTTCCATGGCCTTCCTCGCCGACGTCCTTTCTCGCGTGAAGCCCTCCGCGACCATGACGGTGACGCAGAAGGCGCGGGACCTGAAGGCCAAGGGGCGCGACGTCATTTCGCTGTCGGTCGGCGAGCCGGATTTCGACACGCCCGACAACATCAGGCAAGCCGCGACGGCGGCGATCAAGCGCGGCGAGACCAAATACCCGCCGGTGCTCGGCATCCCGCCGCTCCGGGAGGCGATCGCGCAGAAATTCAAGCGCGAGAACGGGCTCGACTACAAGCCCTCCGACACGATCGTCGGCACGGGCGGCAAGCAGATCCTCTACAACGCCTTTCTGGTTACGATGAACAAGGGCGACGAGGTCATCATTCCCGCCCCGTTCTGGGTCAGCTATCCGGAAATGGTGGCGATCAACTGGGGCGAGCCAGTGATCGTGCCGACGCGGCTCGAGCAGGGCTTCAAGCTCAAGCCCGAGGACCTCGAGCGCGCGATCACGCCGCGCACCAAGTGGGTCGTCCTCAACTCGCCGTCGAACCCGACCGGCGCGGCCTACACCCGCGACGAACTCAAAGGCCTGATCGACGTCCTGATGCGCCACCCCCATGTCTGGGTGCTGACCGACGACATGTACGAGCATCTCGTCTACGGCGATTTCGAGTTCACCACCGCGGCGCAGGTCGAGCCGGCTCTGAAATCCCGCACCCTGACGATGAACGGCGTCTCGAAGGCCTATGCGATGACCGGCTGGCGCATCGGCTACGCGGCGGGGCCGCCTGAGCTCATCAAGGCGATGGACATGGTGCAGGGCCAACAGACGTCGGGCGCCTGCACGATCGCCCAATGGGCCTCGGTCGAGGCGCTGACCGGCCCGCAGGACTTCATCCCCGTGCGGCGGAAGGCCTTCGAGGAGCGGCGCGACCTCGTCGTCTCGATGCTGAACCAGGCCAAGCACCTCGAGTGTCCGAAGCCGGAGGGAGCGTTCTACGTCTACCCCTCCGTCGCCGGCGCGATCGGCAGAAAGGCGCCGTCAGGCAGGACGATCGAGACGGACGAGGACTTCGTCACCGAGCTGCTCGAGGAGACCGGCGTCGCCGCCGTGCACGGCAGCGCCTTCGGCCTCGGGCCCAACATGCGCATCTCCTACGCGACCTCGCTCGCTGAGCTCGAGAAGGCGTGCAAGAAGATCCAGCGGTTCACCGCGGAGCTGAGGTAGGCCTTTTCCTTCTCTCCCAGCTTGCGGGGAGAAGGTGGCCCGCAGGGCCGGATGAGGGGCGACGTCCTCTCCGGAAGAGACTGAGCAGCCCCCTCACCCCGGCCCTCTCCCCGCAAGCGGGGAGAGGGAGATCATCCCGCGGGCAGGCCCGGGAGCGGCACGCCGAACGTCTGGAGCAGCAGCACGGCGTTGAGCGCCAGGATGACGATCGCGCCGAGGATCGCCGCGGCCTGGGTCAGCCGCGAGTTGACGAAGGCGCCCATGATGTCGCGCCGCCCGGTGAAAACGGTCAGCGCGATCATCGGGGCCGGCAGGGCGAGGCTGAGGGCCACCTGCGAATAGACGAGCGCGTTGGTCGCGTTGACCCCGATTGCGATGACGACGAAGGCCGGGATCATCGTGACGAGACGCCTGAGCAGCACGGGGATGCGGAAGCCGACGAAGCCCTGCATCACCATCTGCCCCGCCATGGTGCCGACCGCCGAGCTGGAAACGCCGGAGGCGAGGAGCGAAGTGAGGAACACTGCGGCGGCGCCCGCGCCGAGGATCGGCGTCAGCGTCGAATAGGCCGTGCCGATCTCCGCGACGTCGCTGTGGCCGGCGTGGAAGGCGCTCGCGGCCATCATGACCATGACCATGTTGACGAGCCCCGCCGCCGTCAGCGCGACGACCACCTCGAGATTGGAGAAATTGAGCAGCGTGCGCCGCTCGCCGTCATTGCGCGCCGCGCCGCGGACGCTGGTCAGGCCCGAGTGCAGAAAGATCGCATGCGGCATGACGGTCGCGCCGATGATGCCGACTGCAAGGGTGAGCGCCGCGGCGTCGGGCAGGATCGGCGTCGCCACGCCGCGGGCGGCCTGCCCCCAATCGACCGGCGCGACCAGAAGCTCGACGAGATAGCAAAGGCCGATCGCCGCGACCAAAGCGCCGATGATGATCTCGACCGGCCGGAAGCCCCACCGCTCGAAGTGCAAAATGCCGAGCGTCAGCAGCGCGACGACGGCCATGCCGAGCACCATCGGAATATGGAGGAGCAGCGACAGCCCGATCGCGCCGCCGATGAACTCGGCGAGATCGGTCGCCATCGCGGCGAACTCGCTGACGCCCCAGAGCGCGTAAACCAGCGGCTTCGGCAGCTCATCGCGGCATATTTCGGCGAGGTTGCGCCGGGTCACGATGCCGAGCTTGGCCGACAGGCCCTGGAACAGCATGGCGATGACGTTGGCGACCAGGACGACCCACAGGAGAGCATAGCCGTAGCGCGCGCCGGCCTGGATGTTGGTCGCGAAATTGCCGGGATCCATGTAGGCGATCGAAGCGATCACCGCCGGCCCGACGAAGAGGAGGCCGGAAAAGGCGCGGCCACGCCCCGCCAGCCTCTCCTGGATGGCGGCGACAGTCCGCTCGGTCATCGTCCCACCGACTCCGGCGTTCGTCGTGGCGTTGGTCATCGTTGCGCTCTGTGCAGCCTCTGCTGATAAACTTAGCCTAGGCTACAACCGCGTCAAGGGGCTTTGTTCCAAAATCGGCTTGCGCCATTCACTCCTTGGTGATCGCTCGCCAAGTCCGCAACTGGCCGCTATACTCGGCGGAAAGTCAGGAGCGAGGTCCTTGAGACGAGTTGATGCGAACAACGTTTGCACAGACGAATGCTGTCCGCCTCCGCCATTGGCTTTGCCAACGCGGCTCGAGCAATCCAGCGATAGACAAAATTTGATCCGAGAGGCTTTCCGGCTCGAATGGCTGACGGTCAGCTGGATGACCATCGAGGCCATCGTCGCCATCGCAGCCGGGGTGACGGCCGGGAGTTTCGTTCTGACGGCCTTCGGCCTCGATAGCCTCATCGAATTGGCTTCGGCCGGGGTTCTGATCTGGCGACTGACGGTCGAGCTTCGGCGCGGAGAGCGCTTTTCTGAGCAAACCGAAAGGACGGCCAGCCTGATCGCAGGGGCGTTGCTTTTGGCGTTAGCCGCCTATGTGACGGTTGCGGCGGCCTGGAGCCTGTCGACGCGGACGGGCGAAGCTTTCTCATGGCCGGGCCTGATCGTCGCTTTGATCGCAATTCCGTCGATGCGCATTCTCGCCTATCGGAAAATCGCCGTCGCGAAGAAGCTCGGCAGCCGGGCCTTGCAAGCGGATGCAATGGAGGCGGTGACCTGCGGCTGGCTGTCGTTTGTCGTCGTCATCAGCCTCGTCGCGCAGTGGGCTGTCGGTGCGTGGTGGATCGACGGCATCGCCTCTTTGGCGATTGTCTGGCTTCTGGTCAAAGAGGGCCGAGAGGCGTGGGCCGGTCGAGAATGCTGTTAGAGGACTTTGACGTACCCCGTGGCTAAAGGCGAAACTGGGCGATCGGCGACGCGATCGAAGCCATGAACCCCGAGGCCTCGACTGTCTTAGTGTCTGTTTCAAAAAGTCATGGACCTCATCCTGAGGCCCTTTGCGAGAGCAAAGGGCCTCGAAGGATGCTCCAGAGGACGCTTGCGGCACCGCTTGCGCCCCTCGATCGGTCCTTCGAGACCCCTTCGGGGCGCCTAAGGACGAGGGTGGCGGGCTTTTGAAAACAGACTCTTAACGGTCAGCCTTCCTTGAGCTGCCGATCGAGCTCGTTGAGCGCGCGGTAGCAGGGGATCACCTGCTCGAAGGCGGCGTTGGGATAGCGGCCTTCGCGAATGGCGGCGAAGAACTCGCGGTCCTGCAATTCGATGCCGTTCATCGTGACGTCGACGTGGCTGACGTCGATCTTCTCGTCCCTGCCGGTGAAGAGGTCGTCGTAGTGGGCGATGTAGGTGGCGTTGTCGCCGATGTAGCGGAAGAAGCTGCCGAGCGGCCCGTCGTTGTTGAACGACAGCGACAGCGTGCAGATGGCGCCGTTCTCGGCTTTCAGCTGAATGCTCATGTCCATCGCGATGCCGAGCGTGGGGTGAATCGGCCCCTGCAGCGCATTGGCTCTGACAAGCGGCGAGCCGCATTGGTAGACGAAGAGGTCGACGGTGTGCGCCGCGTGGTGCCACAGGAGGTGATCGGTCCAGGAGCGCGGCTCACCGAGCGCGTTCATGTTGGTGCGGCGGAGGAAATAGGTCTGCACGTCCATCTGCTGGATGTGGAACTCGCCCGCGAGCACGCGCTTGTGCACGAACTGGTGGCTCGGATTGAATCGGCGGGTGTGGCCGCACATGCCGACGAGCCCGGTCCGCTGCCGGGTCTCGACGACGTCTCCCGCGTCCTTGTAATTGTCGGCGAGCGGAATCTCGACCTGCACGTGCTTGCCGGCCTCGAGACATTGAATCGCCTGGGCGGCGTGCATCTGGGTCGGCGTCGCGAGAATGACGGCGTCGAGCCCGGGCAGCCGCAGGCTCTCGGCGAGCTCGGTCGTCGCGTGGCCGACCCCGTATTTGCGTGCGGCCTCCTGCGTCTTGTCGAGCTCATGCCCGACGAGCGAGATCACCTCGACCCCGTCGATGTTCCTGATTGCGTCGAGATGCTTGAGGCCGAAGGCGCCGGCGCCCGCCAGCGCGACCTTGATGGCGTTGGTCATGGGGGCTCCTTCGTGGGACCGGAAGAATCTTGGGTCGCGACGCTAGCCCTCATCCGGCCGGCTGACGCCGGCCACCTTCTCCCGCAAGCAGGAGAAGGGATTCGCCCCCTCTCCCGCTTGCGGGAGAGGGGGCCGGGGTGAGGGCAAGTCCCGCGATATGCATGAGGCTCGTGCATCAGCCCGCATTCTCCAGAATGAGGTGGCCGACCGCGGTGTTGGACGCCGGCACATGATAAAATCGGTGCGCCACTTTCGGCTTCGGGCCGCCGCCGACGTCCGCCATCGCGCCGCGCGCAATGAGCCACATCACGAGCTCGATGCCTTCCGAGCCCGCCTCGCGAACGTATTCGATATTCGGCATCTTCGCGAGGCCCTTCGGGTCGTCGATCAGACGGTCGAGGAAGCTGTTGTCCCAATCCTTGTTGATCAAGCCGGCTCGCGGCCCCTGAAGCTGGTGGCTCATGCCGCCGGTGCCCCAGATCTGGACGTCGAGATCCTCGGGGTAGCTCTCGATCGCCTTGCCGATCGCCTGGCCGAGCGCGAAGCAGCGCGCCCCCGAAGGCACGGGGTGCTGCACGACATTGACCGCGAAGGGGATGATCTTGCACGGCCATGCGTCGACCTTCCCGAACACGCAGCTCAGCGGCACGGTGAGGCCGTGATCGACATCGATCTCGTTGACCATGGTCAGGTCGAAATCCTGCTCAATCACCTCCGAGGCGATGTGCGAGGCGAGCTCCGGATGGCCGATGACCTGCGGCACCGGGCGCGCGCCATAGCCTTCGTCCGCCGGGCTGAATTCCGGGCCCGTCATGATCGCGAAAGTGGGGATCATCTGGAGGCTGAAGGCGGTGGCGTGGTCGTTGTAGACGAGGAAGATCACGTCGGGCGTGTGCGCTCGCTCCCAATCCTTGGTGAAGTCGTATCCGGCGAAGACCGGCTTCCAATAGGGCTCCTTGGTCTTGCCGAGGTCGAAGGCCGCGCCGACGGCGGGGATGTGCGAAGTGTAGAGGGAGGCGGTGATGCGGGCCATGGTCTCTTGTCCTTGGAGCCGGTGAAAAGCCGCAAGCTCGTCAGTCTTTGCGCGGGCGCTGCGCGTCGCCGTCCTCGCCGATCCTGCGATTTCCCTCGATCGAGCGGCCGCCCTTGACCATCATGTCGCGGTAGTCCTGCTCGCTCATGCCTGTCATCGAGCCGGCCATCTGCTGGAAGCTCTTGCCGTCGGTCGCGCCGATCTTCGACAGGAAATAGATGTTGCCGCCGAGCGCCATCATGCGGTTGAGGTCGCGGTCGAGCACCGCCTGCTTCTGCTCCTCGCTCATCTTCCACTCGTCGAGATAGGCGCGCTCGTTCGCCTTGAACCGCGCACGGTTCTCGGCCTTCATCAGCGACATGCAGAACTGGTTCAGCCAGTATCCCTTCCGCGATTGCTCGGCGTCGAAGACGATCGTGCCGGGAATCTCCTTGAACTCCTTGTCGAGAGCCATCGTTCAGACTCCTCTTTCCTCGGGCCAGTAGAGCCGCATCGGATTGTCGACGAGGAGCTTCTTCTGCAGCGCCGCCGTCGTCGCGATATGCGGCAAGATGTCGACCAGGAGCCCGTCGTCGGGCATGTGGTTCTTGAGATTGGGATGCGGCCAATCGGTCCCCCAGATCACGTGGTCGGGGAAATCCTCGACGACCTTGCGAGCGAAGGGGACGAAGTCGCGATAGGGATTGCGCTCGCCGTTCAGCGCCGGCGGCCCCGAGACCGACAGACGCTCGGCGCCCGACACCTTGGCCCAGATGTTTGCATTCTCGCGCATGAATTTGAGGAAGAGCGCGAACTCCGACCCGTCGACCGGCTTCGTGACGTCCGGACGGCCCATGTGGTCAACCACGACCGTGGTGGGCAGCGCAGTGAAGAAGTCCCAGAGCTCGGGGAGATCGGCCGCCTCGAAATAGATCACGACGTGCCAGCCAAGCTTCGCGATCCGGTTAGCGATCTCCATGAGCTCGTCCTTCGGCGTGAAGTCGACGAGGCGCTTGACGAAATTGAAGCGCACCCCGCGCACGCCCGCGTCGTGCAAGCGCTTCAGCTCATCGTCGCTCACGTCCCGGCGGACGGTCGCGACGCCGCGCGCCCGGCCGCCGCTCGAAAGACAGGCGTCGACCATCGCGCGATTGTCGGCGCCGTGACAAGTCGCCTGGACGATGACGTTGCGGGAAAAGCGGAGATGATTCCGCAGGGCGAAGAGGTCGGCCTTGCCGGCGTCGCATGGCGTGTATTTGCGTTCCGGCGCATAGGGGAATTCGGCGCCGGGTCCGAAGACGTGGCAATGCGAGTCGATCGCGCCCGGCGGCGGCTTGAACTCAGGCTTGCTCGGGCCGTCGCACCAGTCGAGCCAGCCCTTCGTCTTCTCGAACGGCCCGGTGACGGGCCTGCCGCCTGCGGTCATGTCTTTGCGCCTCAGTTGATATATTTCAGGCCGGCCTTTTCGAGCGGCTCGCGCATCTTGTACATGTCGAGGCCGAGCACGCCCGAGGCGAGCTTCGCGCGCTTGTCGGCCTCGTTGGCTTCTCGCGCGCGCGCCGCAGCGACGGTCTTCTCCGCCCAGGCCGCCGGCACGACGACCACACCGTCGTCGTCGGCGACAATCGCGTCGCCCGGATGGACGAGCGCGCCGGCGCAGACCACCGGAACGTTGACGGAGCCCAGCGTCGCCTTGACCGTGCCCTTGGCGCTGATGCATTTGCTCCACACCGGGAAGCCCATTTCGGTCAGCGTTTTCACATCGCGCACGCCCGCGTCGATGACGAGCGCCCGCGCGCCGCGCGCCTTGAAGCTGGTCGCCAAGAGGTCGCCAAAATAGCCGTCGGCGCATTGGGCGGTGATGGCGGCGACGACGACGTCGCCGGGCTCGATCTGCTCGGCGGCGACATGCATCATCCAGTTGTCGCCGGGATGCAGGAGCACGGTCATCGCCGTGCCGGAAACCTGGGCGCCGCCGAAGATCGGCCGCATGTAAGGGTTCATGAGGCCCACGCGGCCCATCGCCTCGTGGACGGTGGCGACGCCGAAGGAAGAGAGCGCGTCGACGGCGGCGCGGTCGGCTCGCTCAATGGTGCGTCGGACGACGCCGAGCTCGGTCATGGCTTGCTCCTCATCGGATTTTGGCCTTCAGCGCCGGTCGAGGCGCGGATGGACCCCGCGCGGGCTGGATTCATAGAGCTTGTGGCGCTGCGGGGGCAATGCTTTGCCGGCGCAAGCGATTATACTCGACCTTGTCGACTGCAACGGCGCCCGGCTCGCCGAGGTCGTTCAGGTGCACCCGGTGCGTCTCGCGCGCGGTGAAGGCGGCGATCGCCGCGATGACGGTCACGCCGAAAGCGTAGGCGCCGATCGTCAGAGGCACATGGCCAGATCCCGGCGGCGCGACTGCGGCGAAGGCTGCCGGCAAGAGCGCGGTCAGCATGGCGCCGACATTCTGCGCGATCGCCATGCCGGAGACGCGCGCCCGGGTCGGAAAGAGCCGCGCAGACAGCATCCTAACGGCCCTTGGCCATCAGCGCCCGGTCGAGGCGCGGATAGACCCGGCGCGCGTTGGCCTCGTAAACCTTGCGGCGCTCCTCGGGCGTCAGGTTCATGGTCGCCTCGATATAGAGCCTAGTGTCGTCGTAATGATGCCCGGTTTCAGGATCAATCCCGCGCACCGCGCCGATCATTTCGCTGGCGAACAGGATGTTGTCGACCGGGATAACCCTGGTCAGAAGATCGACGCCCGGCTGGTGGTAGACGCAGGTGTCGAAAAAGACGTTGTTCAAGAGATGCTCCTTGAGGAGCGGCTTCTTCAGCTCCTGCGCGAGGCCGCGGTAGCGGCCCCAGTGATAGGGCGCGGCGCCGCCGCCGTGCGGGATGACGAAGCGCAGCGTCGGGAAGTCCTCGAACAGGTCGCCCTGAATGAACTGCATCACCGCCGTCGTGTCGGCGTTGATGTAATGGGCGCCGGTGGTGTGGAAGCAGGCGTTGCAGCTGGTCGAGACATGGACCATCGCCGGGATGTCGTGTTCGACCATCTTCTCGTAGATCGGATACCACATGCGGTCGGTGAGCGGCGGGCTCGTCCAGTGTCCGCCGGACGGATCGGGATTGAGGTTGATCCCGACGAAGCCGTACTCCTTTATGCAACGTTCGAGCTCGGGAATGCAGGTCTTGGGATCGATGCCCGGGCTCTGCGGCAGCATCGCCGCCCCGATGAAATTGTCGGGAAACAGTTTCGAGACGCGGTCGATCAGCTCGTTGCAGATCGACGCCCAGGTGGAGCTCACCGCGAAGTCGCCGATGTGATGGGCCATGAAGCTCGCGCGCGGCGAGAAGATCGTCAGGTCCGCGCCGCGCTCCTTCATGAAGCGCAACTGATTCGTCTCGATCGATTCGCGAATCTCGTCGTCGGAGATTTTCAATTCGGCGACCTTCGGCATCGCCGAGGGGTCCTTGATGCCGGCGATCTGCCGATTGCGCCAAACCTCGAGCGCCTTGGGCGCGGTCGTGTAATGGCCGTGACAGTCGATGATCATCTCGAAGCCTCCCGATAGGCGAATTCAAAGGCGCCCTCTGCTGCGCCGCTGCTTCCATGCCCTGTCAATAACGGCGGCGACCCTCGTTTTCTTGCCTCTTCGAATCCGCTCATCCCGCGGTTTATGCGGGCTCCATCCCATAGCGGCGCTTTGTTTCGCGGGTTTCGGCGGAGGTCAAATACGCGACGAGAGCCTGTGCCGCCTCGCGCTCGACAGAAGCATTGGAGACGCCGGCCGAGAACACGGTCGCGGCCTGAATCTCCGGCGGCAGACAACCGACGATCTCGATGCCGGGCTGGCCCACGAGTTCGCTCAGCTGCTGAAACCCGAGATCCGCCTCGCCGCGGGCGACCAGACCCGCCACCGGCACGCCGGGAGGAGCCACCAGCGTGCGGCCTGAAACCGAGTCGGTCACGCCCCATTTCTCGCACAGCGCTTTCAAGTGATCGCCGCTCGGACCGGTCGAGTAGCAAATCCTTCTCGCCTCGAGCACCGCCTGCCTGACGGCTTGTTCGCTCTCGACGCCGGGAAGCGGCGAGCCGGCGGGAACGGCGATGGCGACCTCTGATCGCGCGAAATCAACGATGCTGCCTCTGACGATATGGCCATCGGCCTCGAGACCATGCATGGGCTTCGACGCCAGGACGACGACGTCCACCGGCTCGCCGGTCCTCGCCAGTTTCGCCGCGTCGACACCGCCCATGGACCGGAGATCGACCCGCATCCCGGTGCGCCGCTCATAGTCCCGAGCCAGATCGGCCAAAATGTATCGTGTCGCCATCGACGACAAGCCAACGATCCGCTCGCTCATGTCCGGCTCCGCGTCGCATTGCCAGCCCGGTCGCCGCCGTTCGCGGGGCCGGCGACCTCGGTCATTACGCCCGGGTCCTCGATCCGGGCAAGCCGGGTCCAGAGCGCATCGGGAGACGTCGCGCAGCGGCCGTGAAAGGCGATGATCACCTCGGGCTTCTCCCGGCCAGTGCGCCGGCAAGTCCTGCGCCACGGCACAGCTCTCCGCTTGCAGCCTGGCGGGGGCGAGGGAAAGGCTTGTCGGCGAGCCGTCGGCGCCGCAAGAATGATGGAGCCTGCAAGGCCGTCGTGCGCCTCGACGGAGGCAAATGGGTTTCCGGGTGAAAACGGGTTCGATCGCTTTCGTCGGCTTCGGAGAGGCGGCGCAGGCCTTCCTCGAGGGCTGGCGCACCGCGCCGGGGTTCGCCGCACGGGTTTCCGCCTACGACATCAAGACCGATTCGCCTGACTCTAAGGTGCGGGAGGGCAAGCGCGCGGACTATCTCGCGGCCCGGGTGACCGGGGCGTCGACCGCGCCCGAAGCCGTCGCCGGCGCGGATGCGGTCTTTTCGGTCGTCACGGCCGATCAGGCGCATGAAGCGGCTCTCGCCGCCCTGGCCGGCCTCGCCGACGGCGCATTCCTCTTCGACTGCAATTCGTGCGCGCCGCAAACCAAGGAGCGCACGGCGAAGGCGGTGGAGGCCGCCGGCGCCCGCTACGTCGACGCCGCGGTGATGGCGCCGGTCCATCCGAGGCTGCACAGAACGCCGCTCCTCATCAGCGGCCCACACGCGAAGAACGCCGCGCCCGTTCTCGCCGCGCTCGACATGGAGGCCGCGATCCACGACGGGCCGGTGGGGTCGGCCTCGGCGGTCAAGATGGTCCGCTCGATCATGATGAAGGGCCTCGAGGCGCTCGTCTGCGAATGCGTGCTCGCCGGACGCAAAGCGGGCGTCATCGAGACGGTCCTCGATTCACTCGACGACACCTATCCGGGCTTCGACTGGAAAAGGCGGTCGGCCTACATGCTCGAGCGGGTGATGACGCACGGCGTGCGGCGCGCGGCGGAAATGCGGGAGGCGGCGCTGACGGTCGACCTCATCGGCCTCGACAGCGCGATGGCGCGCGCCTCGGTCGCCTGGCAGCGGGCGGTCGGCGATCTTAACCTGCGCTCGACAGCCGAGGAGGTTTCGGACTATCGCATCCTGGCCGACAAGATTCTCGAGCGCCTCGATCGGAAGAGCGGCTGACGGCGAACTTCCGCTTCGGAGAGGCTAACGTCGCCAGACGATTGCGCTATAACGCAATCGCAAAAATCAACGGGAGGATAGCGATGATCTTCAAATGCTGGATGGCGGGCGCCGCCCTGGGCGCGGTTCTGCTCGCCGCGCCGGCTCTGGCTGACGACAGCCCCGTGACGCTCGGCCTGATCCTGCCGATGACCGGCCAACAGGCCTCGACCGGCAAGCAGGAGCGCGCCGGCGCCGAGCTTTACCTCAAGGAGCACGGCGACACGGTCGCCGGCAAGAAGATCGTGCTCCTCGTCAAGGACGACACCGGCGCGGCCGACGTCACCAAGCGCCTCGCCGAGGAGTTGATCACCAACGACCACGCCAATGTGTTGATGGGTTTCGGCCTGACGCCGCTCGCGCTCGCCACGGCCCCCGTCGCGACCGCGGCGAAGGTTCCGGAAATCGTTTCCGCGGCGGCGACGGCGATGATCACGGAAAAGTCGCCCTATATCGTCCGCACCTCCTTCACCCTCCCCCAGGCGTCGGCGCCCATGGCCGACTGGGCGCTGAAGAACGGGATCAAGAAAGTCGTCACCGTCGTCACCGACTATGGGCCCGGCATCGACGCCGAGAAGTGGTTCAGCGACACGTTCGAGAAGGGCGGCGGCAAGGTCGCGCAAAAGATCCGCGTACCGCTGAAGAACCCCGACTTCGCGCCCTTCCTGCAACGGGTGAAGGACGACAAGCCGGACGCCGTCTTCGTCTTCGTGCCGTCGGGCCAGGGCGCAATCTTCATGAAGGAGTTCGTCGAACGCGGACTCGACAAGTCCGGGATCAAGCTGATCGGCACCGGTGATGTGACCGACGACGATCTTCTCGCCAACATGGGTGCCGCGGCGCTCGGCGCGGTGACGACCCACCACTATTCGGCCGACCACGACTCCGCCGAGAACAAAGCCTTTGTCGCCGCCTTCGAAAAGGCGAACAACGGCATGCGGCCGAATTTCATGGCCGTCGGCGCCTATGACGGCATGGCGCTCCTCGCCAAGGCGCTCGAGAAGACCAAGGGCGACGCGAGCGGCGACGCGTTGATCGGCGCGATGAAAGGCATGAGCTGGATGAGCCCCCGCGGCCCCGTCTCGATCGATCCCGAGACGCGCGACATCGTGCAGAACATCTACGTCCGCAAGGTCGAGAAGAAGGACGGCGCGCTCTACAACGTCGAGTTCGAGACAATTCCGAACGTGAAGGACCCGTACAAGGCGGCGAAGCACTAGCCACGCTCCCTCGCTCCGCTTGCGGGGAGAGGGCCGGGTGAGGGGACCCCTCATCCTAACCTTCTCCCCGCAAGCGGGGAGAAGGGACCTGACGGCGGACCCGAGATGCTGACGATCCTGTTCGACGGCGTCGCCTACGGCATGCTTCTGTTCGTGCTGGCGAGCGGCCTCTCCGTGACGCTGGGGTTGATGAACTTCATCAACCTCGCGCACGGGGTCTTCGCCATGGTCGGCGGTTATGTGACCGGGCTCCTGATGGAGCGCGCAGGCGCGCCTTTCCTCGCCACGTTGCCTGCCGCCTTCATCGTGCCGTCGATCCTCGGGGTCGCGCTCGAACGCACGCTCTATCGGCGCCTCTACGGCGCAAGCCCCCTCGACCAGGTGCTGTTCACCATCGGCCTCGTGCTTATGGCGATGCCGATCGCCGATTACCTGCTCGGCGCCGAGGCGCGGCAAGTCGACGTGCCGGCGTGGCTTTCGGGCAGCTCGACGTTTCACGGCGTCGGGATCAGCCGCTACCGCCTGTTCATCATCGTGGTGTGCGGCGCGATCGCCGCGGCTCTCCAGCTCTTTCTCGTCCGGACGCGCTTCGGCGCCCAGCTCCGTGCGGCGGTGGACGACGCCCGCGTCGCCGACGGACTGGGGATCGACGTCGACCGGATCTTCGCTGTCGCCTTCGCCGTCGGCAGCGGCCTCGCCGGCCTCGGGGGCGCGCTCGCGGCCGACGTCGTCGGCGGAATCGATCCGGCCTTTCCGGTGAAGTTCCTGGTGACCTTCCTCATCGTCGTCACCATCGGCGGCTCCAATGGGATTTTGGGCGCGCTGTTCGGCGCTCTCCTGCTCGGAGTGCTGGACGTCGCCGGCAAATATTACATCCCTTCGATCGGCGCCTTCATCATCTACGGCGTCATGGTCGTCACGCTCATCGTGCGCCCGCAAGGCCTTTTCGCTCGCGGAGACGGGCGATGATCGAAGCAAAGGCTTCGCCTGCTTCGCTCCGGATCGAGAAGCACCTGCGCAGGCGAGCCCGTTGGCGGTGGCCCGAGATCGTCTTCTGGCTGGCGATCCTCGCCGCGATCGTGCTGCTCCCCTCCCGCGCCGCGCTCATCAACGAGATTCTCGTCGCGGGGCTGTTCGCGCTTTCGCTCGATCTCATTCTCGGCCTCGCCGGCATCGTGTCGCTCGGGCAGGCCGCTTTTCTCGGGCTCGGCGCCTATTCCGCCGGCCTGCTGGCGAGCGCAGGCTTCGCGGACCCGACGCTCGGGCTCCTCGCGGGCGCGCTCGTTGCGGCGGCCGTCGGTCTCGCCACGGCGCCGCTTCTCCTGCGCGGCTCGGACCTGACGCGGCTCATGGTGACGCTCGGCGTGTCGCTGATGCTGGGAGAGCTCGCCAACCGCAACAGCTGGCTGACGGGGGGCGCGGACGGGCTCAATTTTTCGATGGGAAAGGTGCTGGGCCTCTTCCCGATCGGCTTCCTGGGACAGCGCAACGCGGCGCTCTACAGTCTCGTCGTCCTGTTCGCGCTGTTCGCCGCCGCGCGCCGCCTTCGCCAGTCGCCGTTCGGTCTGGCGCTGGCGGCGATAAGGGAAAACCGCCTGCGTGCCGACGCGCTCGGCATCGCGACCAGCCGGCGGATGATCGCGATCTATGCGGTCTCGGCGGCCTACGCTGGCGTCGCAGGAGCGCTTCTGGCTCAGACGACGCAGATCGTATCGCTCGACCTCTTCGATTTTCATCGCTCGGCCGACGTGCTGCTGATGCTGATCATCGGCGGCGCCGGCTATCTCTACGGCGGACTCATCGGCGCGGCCGTGTTCATCTTTCTGCGCGACGTCATTTCCGCCGCAACCCCCGAATACTGGGAATTCTGGATCGGCGCGCTTCTGATCGTGCTGGTGATGGTCGGCAGAGAGCGCATCCGCGATCTCGCGTTGCGCGCCGCGGCCGTCCGTCCGCCGCGGCCGGCGCATGAGGAACCGCTGTGAGCGTCCCCGCGCTCGAGGCGCGCGGCCTCGTCAGGCAGTTCGGCGCCCTGCTCGTGACCGACAGCGTGTCGTTCAAGATCGAGCCCGGCGCTCGGCAGGCCCTGATTGGTCCCAACGGCGCCGGCAAGACGACGCTCATCAATCTCCTCACCGGCGTCCTGAAGCCAACCAAGGGACATGTGCTGCTGGAAGGCCGCGACGCGACGGCGCTGTCGTCGGACGAGCGCGTGCGGCTCGGGCTCTCGCGCACCTTCCAGATCAATCAGCTCTTTCCCAACCTGAGCCCGGTCGAGTCGCTTGGCCTCGCCATTTCCGAGCGGATCCGCTCGGGGGCCGACTTCAGCCGGGTGGCGGGCACGCGGCCCGAGATCGTCGCCGAGATCGAGGACCTGTTGAGCCGCTTCGGCCTCGAATCGGACATGGACCAGCCGACGCGGAAACTCCCCTACGGCAAGCAGCGGCTGCTCGAGATCGCGCTCGCGCTCGCGACCCGCCCGCGCGTGCTCTTGCTCGACGAGCCCGCCGCCGGCGTGCCGGAGGACGAGCGTCGGGACATCCTTGCCGCGCTCGCCGCCCTTCCGTCCGATGTGGCGATCCTGCTCATCGAGCACGACATGGACCTCGTGTTCAGCTTCGCGACCCGCATTTCCGTGCTGGTCGCAGGCCGGCTCCTGACCGAAGGCGAGCCGGAGGAGATCGCCGCCGACGAGCGCGTGCGCGCGGTCTATCTCGGCGAGGACGTCCGTGGCTGAGCTCCTCTGCGTCGAGAACCTGAGCTCCGGCTACGGCGAAGCGCGCGTCATCCGCAATCTCGGCTTCAGCCTCGAGGACGGAAAGTCGCTCGCGCTCCTCGGCCGCAACGGGGTCGGCAAGACGACGCTGATCGACACGCTGATCGGCGCCGCCACCTTCTTCGGCGGGCGCATCGTGCTTGCGGGGGAAGACATCGCGGCCCTCCGGCCGCACCAGCGCGCCCGGCGCGGCGTCGGCTGGACCCCGCAGGAGCGCAACATCTTCCGGTCGCTGACGGCGGAGGAGAATCTGACCGCGGTCGCGCTTCCGGGACCCTGGACGGTCAAGCGGGTCTTTTCCCTCTTTCCCCGCCTCGAGGAGCGGCGGACCAACATGGGGCGCCAGTTGTCTGGCGGAGAGCAGCAGATGCTGGCGATCGGCCGCGCGTTGATGCTTAACCCGCGCCTCCTCCTGCTCGACGAGCCGACCGAGGGTCTCGCGCCGATCGTCGTCGACGAACTCTTGGCGGCGCTTCGCGAGCTCGCCCGCGAAGGCCTGTCGATGATCGTCGTCGAGCAGAAGCCGAAAAAGATCCTGCCGTTCACCGATCACGCCATCGTGCTCGACCGCGGGGCTATCGCCCACGCTGCGTCGAGCGCTGAGCTCCTCGCCGACCCTGCCACGCTCGACGCGCACCTGACCGCGACGAAAAAGGGCGGATGAGGCGCGAACCCGATCGCCGGATCGGCCTCACCGGGCGATCCGATCGTTCGGCGACGGCACGCCGACGCGGATGAGCTTCGAGAAATCGGGAGACTGGTCGGCGGCCCTGGCGCATGCGTCGATGCGCGCGAGCGCCTTGAGCTCGCTCAGCGGAATCGAGGTCACGACCGCGCGCCGATCATAAAGGTAGCCCGGCAGATAGCCGTTGACGACGAGCCGCCAGTCGAGCGGCAGGGTCCCGCCGGCCGCCCAGATCAACTTGGCGACGGCCGTCGTGCAATTGGTGGTGATCGAATTGTAGAAGGCGGGCTTGTCTTTGACCCCGTTCGCCTCGGCGACATATTGGAGCAACAGCGCGCGCGCCGCCGCCGGCGACGCCCGCAGGCGGTAGAGGCGCACGTCCTCGCCGCGCACGTTCGTGCGCAGGCGCACCGAATCGCGCTCGGTCGTCGCGAGATAGACGACGGTGTGGGTCTTGAAAGCGTCCGCGACCGGCGAATACTGGCCGTTCTTCTCCCGCCTCACCTCGATCGACCAGGCGAGCTTCTCGCCGCCGTCGAATCCGAAGCTCATGATGAGATGGGCCATCTCCGGACCGGCCCAGTAGGAGAGGAACAGATCGAGGCTCTCGAGCTTGGAGAGGTCATAGGAGCGCTCGCTCCAGCGCTCGGTCAAGCCGGTCTCGCTCTTCCAGTCGAAATCGCGCACGTCGGAGAGCGTCAGGATGTCGCGGTTGAGCGACCCGGTCGTCTGCCGCGCCACGTCCGGCGCCCAATCGCCGTCGGCGGGCGGCCGGATCGAGCCCCACCACACGATCGCCCCGGCGAAGGCGAGCGCAAACAGAAGGAGGCCGCGCCAGCGCGCCCGGGTGAAGAGGGCTGCGATCGTCGCAAGGACGCCGAGAGCGACGAGGCCGCAGGCCGCGGCCCTCGCCCATTCCGGCAGCGGCAGCCGGAACCACAACGCCGCCGCCGTCCAGGCGCTGAGCGGCGCGATGAGCAAGGCCGACGCTGAGACCCCGAAAATCGCCCAGGCGACCGCCCTCGCTCGCATTTTTCGTCCGCACGCAATCGCGTCCCCGCGGACGCCCCGGCGGGCGTTAGAGCAGGACGATCATTCCATCAAAAGCCCGGAATACAAGCCCCGGACCGGGACCTTGTTGCTGAGCAGCGCGAGCGTGCGCCGTGCGGGGACGGTATTCGTGTCTGTTTCAAAAGTCATGCACCTCATCCTGAGGCGCCCTTTGCGAAAGCAAAGGGCCTCGAAGGATGCTCCAGAGGACGCCTGCGGCGGCGCCCGCGCTCCCTGGATTGTCCTTCGGCTTCCGTATTGCTAGACGTTTCTGATATGCCTGCGGTCATGATCACGCTTTCTCAGGATGTCGAGACCCTGGCTCGCCGTCTGGCCGCAGTCGAGCGGACGACGGTCGAAGACGCCATCCGGCGCGCGCTGGAGGATCGCGCTCGAGCCAATGGCGTAGTCCCCGCGATGCGTCCCCCACGCCGCATGACGGCTGAACAGATGCTGGCGGTCGGCGCCGAGCTTGCCGCCATGCCGCTGCTCGACCCGCGCTCGCCGCGCGAGATCATGGACGATCTGGGCTCGCCGTGATCGTGGTCGACAGCAGTGCTTGGTCGCGATCTTGGAGAACGAAACCGACGCCCATGCCTACGCGAAAGCAATCGAGCAGGCGGACCGGCTGCTCGTTTCGGCGGTCAATATGCATGAAACAGGCGTCGTCCTGCGCGCCAGCGCGGTGGAACACGACGACAGACCGGTCCTCGGTTCTCGCCATGCCCATTTAGGATTTGCGAAGCTCCAGTTCAGACATCTTCTCATCGGGAGCGCAAAGCCCCGTGGCGGCCCAACCGAGCCTCTTCGAAACCGAAGTCCGATTGCCCGGCGGCTTTCGCTATCGCCCCGACCTCCTCTCTGAGAAGGACGAGCAGGCGCTCGTGGCCGAGATCGCGCGCCTGCCGTTCCGGGCGTTCGAATTCCACGGGTTCGAGGGCAAGCGGCGGGTGGTGTCGTTCGGCTGGCGCTACGACTTCGGCGACGCGAAGCTCCGCCAGACGGAGCCCATCCCGGAGTTCCTGCTTCCCATGCGCGAGAAAGCAGCTCGCTTCGCCGGAATCGACGCAGCCGCATTCGAGCACCTTCTGGTCACGCAATATGAGCCCGGCGCGCCGATCGGCTGGCACAAGGACAGGGCGGTTTTCGCCGACGTGGTCGGCGTCTCCCTGCTTGCGCCCTGCACGTTCCGTTTCCGCAGGAAGGCCGGCGCCAAGTGGGAGCGCGCCTCTCTCGTCGTTGCCCCGCGCTCCGCCTACCTGCTTACTGGCCCAGCGCGCAGTGAGTGGGAGCACAGCATCCCGGCGGTCGAGCGGCTTCGCTACTCGTTGACGTTCCGCAATTTCCGGTCCGGGGCGCGGCCGTGAACGGTTGGCGCTTGATCAACGTACTGGCTTTTCCCCTTGCCGGAATCTTTCCGTTCAACTTCGTCAGTTCGGCGAAACCGCTCGTGATCAACTTCGCCGCGTCTGCTGACTCAGCGCCACGGCCAGGATGATGATCGCTCCGCGAGCGATCAGCTGCTGGCTGTACTCGAGCCCCACGAGGATCAAGCCGTTGTTGATGAGTCCGATCATCAGCGCGCCGACGATCGCGCCCGGAACCGTGCCGACGCCGCCGAACAGGCTGTTGCCGCCGAGCACCGCGGCGGCGATGACGGACAATTCGTCGCCCTGGCCGAATTGATAGCGGCCAGTCTCGAGCCGGCCGGCATAGAGCATGCCGGCGATGGCTGCGGTGACGCTCGAGATCATCAGCACCCTGAGCTTGATCGATTTGGTGTCGATGCCGCTGTAGCGGGCGGCGGTTTCATTGCCGCCGGTGGCGAGAACGCGCCGCCCGAAGGTGGTCTTCCGGAGCACGAGATGCCCGACGACGCCGAAAACGAGCGTCCATAACAGCAGGATCGGCACGGGCCCAAGGCTGCCGCCGCCGAAGACGAATGCATAGGTCCGATCGATGATCGGAATGGCGGCGGTGTTGCTGACCCACATCGACACGCCGGTCGCAATCCCCATCATCGCGAGCGTCGTCAGGAAAGATGGGATACCGATCCGGGTCGTGATCAACCCGTTGAAGAGGCCGACGACGAGGCCCGTCGCGACGCCGGCTGCGACGCCGACGGGCGTCCCTGCCGCCCGGATCGCCATGGCGGTGACGACGGAGGAGAATCCTGCCAGCGACCCGACCGAAAGATCGATCTCGCCTGCGGCCAGCACGAAGGTCATGGCCACCGCCATCACCGCGATCATTGCCGATTGGCGGACGATGTTGAGGAGATTGGTCGGGTTGAGAAATCCCTGGTCGCGGAGGGTCACCGCGAAAATCGCGAAAATGCACACGAAGCCGATATAGATGATGTTCTGCCGCCAGTTCGCGAGGAACGACCGGCGCGCCGACCCACCAAGGGTTCGCGCGAGCTCAGACTCGGCAGGCCTTTCGCCCGGCGTCATGTCGAAACGGTTCTCCTCACGTTGGACGCCAAATGGGCCCGGCGGCATAGACCCTCGAAAGGACCGTGCGCCGAGCCGAAGGCGAAAGCGCGGCTTTCCGCTTATTTCATGCTGCTCTTGACGTCGGCCGGCGCGTCCGTGTGATAGACGGCCTTCCACGCGTCGAGGAGATTGTCCTTGGTCACGGCGAGTGACGGCAACGCCACATAGTCCGGCGCCTTCTTCCCCAAGAGTCCGTAAGCCGCGAGCTTCGCCTCGGTCACGCCCTGGTCGTAGGGTCGCTGGGCGCCGAGCCCCTTGACGTAGCTCCCCTGCGCCATGTTGATCGCGACATTCTCGCCCAGATCCTCGGTCGTGATGATGAGGTTGTCCTTGCCGGCGGAACGGGCGGCCGAAATCACGCCTTCGGCGGGAACGTCCCAGACGGCCCAAATGCCGTCGATGTCGGGATGCGCGGTCATCATCGCCGACGCGACCTTGTCGGCGTCGCCCGAGAAGTCGGGCCCGGCGATCCCCTGCGCCTCGATGACCTTGATGTCCGGAAACTCCGAGATCGCCTTCTGGAAGCCCTGATAGCGCTGCTTGGTCACGAAGAAGTCTGCGGCATGGAACACGGCCCCGATAGTGCCCTTGCCCTTGAGGAACTTCGCCATCAGAAGGCCGGCGGCGAGCCCGTTGCCGTAATTGTCGGCCGAGACGACGCTGACGTAGTCCTTGCCGGCGACCAGCCCCTTAGGGACATTGTCCATGAACACGAGCTTCACGCCCGCGTCCGCGGCTTTCTTGTAAGCGCCAGCTTCCGACACCGGGTCCACCGGTATCGACACGATGATGCTCGGCTTCTTGGCCATCACCGTCTCGATGTTGGCGACCTGGGTTTCCGGCTTGAATCCTGCGTCGGTGACAGCGATCACGTCGATACCGAGCGCCGCGAACTCGGCCTTCAGCCCCTCGACCTGCGCGCGCGACCAGTCATTGCCTCCGTAGTGCAGGACGATCGCCGCGGTTGCGTGCATCCCCTTGACCTTGGCGAGCTCGTCGTCGGAGAGCGTGACCACGGAAGCCGGCGACGGCGCCTCGCCGTTGGGTCCGGTGCTCATGACCTTGCCCTTGAGCGCGGCGAGCTCCGCGTCGGGGTCCGCCGCATAGACGGGGCTCACCGCCGCCGATGCCATGAGCCCCGCGGCCAATAGCAGCGCCTTCACAGCCGACTTCGCTATCGTTGGATTCATCTGTTTCCTCCTTTGGCTTCAGCTTCGTCTTCGACTATCCGGTCGTCGCCGGACAGGCGAAACCGCTTGCCGCGCGACTAGGCCGCCATCGCCGCTCCGGTCTGGATCGCCATGAGAAGCTCGCGCTCCGCATAGCGAAGCCTTTCGCCTTCATCGGCGCCTGCGTCCGGAGCGGGATCGAGCTCATGGCGCGCGATGTTCTTGACGATCCTCCCCTCCGACATCACGACGATGCGGTCGCAGGCTGCGAGCAGCACCGGCATCTCGGACGAGATGAGCAGAATTGCGCGTCCTGCTCGCGCAAGCTGGCGGACCAATCTGACGATCTCGCTCTTGGCGCCGATGTCGATCCCCGCCGTCGGCTCATCCAGAACGAGGATCGCGGGCGTCGCAGCCAGCCACTTGCCGACCACGACCTTCTGCTGGTTGCCGCCCGAAAGGGTATTCACCGCAGCGCCTGCGGACGCCGTCTTGATCCGCAGCTGCGCGATCTGCTCGCGCGTCACTTCGGCCGCCGCGGCGTCCGACACCCAGCTATGGCGGCTCACCCGCTCGAGCACCGGCAGCACGATGTTGGCGCCCACGCTGTGCTGCGCGATCACCCCCTCGAGCAGCCGTTCTTCTGGGATCAGCGCAATGCCGGCGGCAATGGCCTCCCGCGGCGATCGGATGTTCGCCTTGACCCCCTTGACCCGGATCTCCCCGGCAGCGAGCGGCTCCATGCCGAACAGAAGCCGGGCCAGCGAACTCCGGCCACTGCCGAGGAGGCCGGCGGCTCCGAGCACCTCTCCCTGGCGAATGACGAGATCGACGTTCCTCGGTTTCCGCGCTCCAGAGGCGTTGCGCAATTCGATCAACGCTTCGGCGTGCGGCTCTCCATCGCGATCGACCTCGCCGAGCCCGCGAGAGGCGCGGCCGATGATGTGCTCGATGATCGTGGCGAGGGAGAGCTCGCTCAGCGGCGCGGTAAGGGCGCGCCGCCCGTCGCGCATGATCGTCGCGCGATCGGCGATCCGCATGATCTCGTCCATGCGATGGGAGACGTAGATGATCGCGACACCGTCGCTCCTCAGGCGCCGCAGGAGCACGAACAGCCGATCGACCTCCGTGTTGGACAGCGCCGAGGTCGGCTCGTCGAGGATGAGGATACGGCTCCTCTCCGAGAGCGCCTTCACGATCTCCGTCAGTTGTCTCTGACCGGCGCTGAGCTCGGTCAGGGGCGCCTCGGGGTCGATGGTTACGCCGAACTCCTCGAACAGCTTTCGCGTCTCCCGAATGATGCGTTCGTCGTCCACGAAGCCCAAGCGGCTTTTCGGCTCTCGATTGAGGAAAATGTTCTGGGCGACGCTTAGCGTCGGGATCAGGCTCATCTCCTGGAAGATCATCGCCACGCCGGCGCGACGAACCGCGTCCGCGTCGCTGACGGGGAGCGCCTCGCCGCCGATTTCGATCTGACCCGAATCGGCTGGAAGCACTCCGCGCAGGATCTTCAGCAGCGTCGACTTGCCTGCGCCGTTCTCGCCCAGGAGCGCATGGACTTCGCCGTATCGAACGCCGAAGTCGACGTGAGCGAGCGCTTGAACGCCGCCGAAGGACTTGGAGATCCCGGTCATGCGGACGGCGCCAGGCCGCTCAGTGGTTCCGCCGCGAGCGTCCCCATCACGCATCGGCGTCGCGCGGCGTTCGCCGTTGAGCGGGCGATCGTCACTCACGCGACAGCAACCCAATTCTGCGCGTCGCTCGACTTCAGGATGGCGTCGGCGATCTCGGAGATGCGCCAGCCGTCGCGGAAGTTGGGCGAGGGCTGCTCGCCCTTCACGATCGCGCTCATGAAGTCGTGGCACTCGATGATTTTCGTCTCGCCGTAGCCGATTCCGAGCGCGGGGATCGGCCAGAGAGCGGCGCCGTACGGGTGCGCGGGACCGGTGTAGACGGTGCGGAAGCCGCGCGCATCGCCTGGGTCATCGGCGAACATCACCTGAAGCTCGTCCATGCGCTCGTAGTTGAAGGCGATCGATCCGCCGTCGCCGTGGATTTCGAACGTGATGAAGTTGTTGCGCCCGTATGCGTTGCGCGTGGCCTCGATCGAACCCGTGGCGCCGTCGGCGAACTTGATCAGGGTCAGCGCTTCGTCGTCGACGTCGACCGTCCCGCGCGGACCCTTGCCGCTCTTGTCGGAGGCGGCGAGCTGATCGAACCCGCCCGACTGGAGCGGGCGGCTCGCAATGTAGGTCTTGACCAGGGCGTTCACGGCCGTGATCTCGCCGACGAGATAGTGCGCGATGTCAATAACGTGGGTGCCGATGTCGCCAACCGCGCCGGAGCCCGCGACCTTCCTTTGGAAACGCCACGAGAGCGGCCCGTTCGGGTCTGCTGACCAGTCCTGCAGGTAGGTCCCCCGGAAGGACAAGATCTTCCCGATCCGGCCGCTCTCGATGTACCTTTTTGCCAGCGCGACGGCCGGCGTGCGGCGATAGTTGAAGGCGACCATGTGCGTGACGCCGGCCTTTTCGACCGCATCCCACATGCTCCTGGCTTCCGCCCCGGTGCGCGCCAGCGGCTTTTCGCAGATGATGTGCTTCCCGGCCTCAGCCGCCGCAATCGCGATTGCGGCATGACTGTCGTTCGGCGTCACGATGTCGACGACGTCGATGTCGCTGCGGGCGACGACGGCCTTCCAGTCGGTCGCCGCTTCCTCGAAGCCGAAACGCTGGCGGGCCGTCTCGGCAAGCTCGGGGGTCACGTCGACGACCACTCTGCGATGCGGCGCGGCGGGAGGCGGCCAGAAGAACATCGGCATCACGGCGTAGGCCAAGGCATGGGCCTTGCCCATGAAACCGCCGCCGATCATCGCCACGTTGAGCGTCTTCGTCATCGCCGGAACATCCTTCGTCTTGATCGGGTGGACGGCCTCGCCAGGGGCCCCGCGCTTCAGGCGGCGGCGAGTTTCCGTTTCATGAAGGCGAGACTGCGCTCGGCGCCGCCCTTCGGGTCCGGCCAGGCGTCGAGTTCCGCGGCGATCCAGCCGCTGTAGTTCGTCTCGGCCAGCGCCCCGACCACGGCGGCGTTGTCGAGATCGCCTTCGTCGAGCGGCGTAAAGGCGAAAGGCTCCATCCGCAGGCCTTTCAGATGAACGTAGCCGATGCGGTCCCGGTGCTTGCGGATCATCGCCGGCACGTCGCCGCCGGCCGCAGCGAGATGGGCGGTGTCGGGACAGAAATGGATCGATGTCAGGGAGAAGATCCGGTCGACTTCCGCCGGTCCTTCGACGATTGTCGAGAGGTGCGGGTGATAGTGCGCCTCGAGCCCGCGCGCCTTGGCGATCGCCACGACCTTTTCGAGCCCGGCCGCAAGCCGCTCATAGTCGCCGGGCGCGACGCCCTCGAGCCGCTTGGCCCCGCCGCCGACGACGAGATGCTCCGCCGAAAGCGCTGCAGCGGCGTCGGCCGCGCGGGCGATCCGGCCAAGCTCCTGATCGAGAATGTCGGGAAAGATGAAATTGGCGCCCGAATAGGCCGCCACCAGGCGCACTCCGGTCTGAGCCAGCGCCGCCTTCAGCGCCGCAGCGCCGCCGGGATAGTCGAGCACGTTGCCGTCGAACAGCTCGACGCCCTGATAGCCTGCCGCGCCGATCTCGGCGATGGCCCGGCTCATATCGCCGAAGGTGAGGTAGGTCAGCTGCCCGACCGACGTCACGCCGACCGCGGCGCCGCCGAGCGGACCCCAACAATTGGCCTGATAGGCGAAGCGAATCTCCACGGCCATCCTCCGGCTTCCCGCCACTGTTTCGGCCCGCGGAGCGTCTCTTTAGTGGGCGTGCTCCGCGAGCCGGGCAAAGATTGGCGACGGCGCAAGGCGCGGTCAACGAAAAAACACGCTAAAGCCAGCCAACTTTTGCTGGAAAATTAGCTCTGCTCGCCATATCAGCGCCGAAGCCATAATGCGCCGGCTGACCCTTTTTTGGTTGAAGTCCGGGTTGGGATTGAGATGGACGAGGAAACACGAAGGCGGCGCCCCGGGGCTGCGCCGCGGCGACGGCGCGTGGGACGGCCGAAGACCCTCGAGAGCGGCGGACCCAGCCTCGCCGCCATCCTTTCCCTCGTCCGGGCGGGACCCCTGACCCGTCTCGACATCGAACGCAAGTCCGAGCTCGGGCGAGCTGCGGTCGCGAACCGTCTCTCCGTGCTGGAACGGCTCGGTCTCGTCGAAGAGAGCGAGCTCGGACGGCCCCAGGGCGGGCGCGCGCCGCACCATGTCAGGTTGCGGGCGAACGCCGGCGTCGTTCTGGTCGCGCATGTCGACCGCATGTCGCTGGCGGTCGGGATCGCTGACCTCGCTGGCAATCTGATTGTCGAGCACCACGAGGCCGCCGACCTCGCGCTCGGTCCCGAGCCGACCCTCGATCGGCTGACGACGCTGTTCTACTGGCTTCTCGACGAACGAGGCGGCAAGGAGGCGGCATGGTCGATCGCCGTTGCGCTTCCGGAAGCCGCGCTGGTCGACGCCAATGACGGCGATACGTTCGGCATCGCCACGCTCAACGTCCTGAGGGCGTGGCGGGCCTTCGACTTCGCAGCGGAACTGTCGTTGCGTTTCGGCGCGCCCGCCTTCGCGCGCAGCAACACCCAAATGGCGACGCTGGGCGAGATGAAGGCCGGGGCGGGACTCGGCGTCGAAGACCTCGTTTGCGTGCGCATCGACCGGTCCGTGAGCGCAGGCGTCGTCTCCGGCCGCAGGCTTCACCCGGGCGCTCACGGCCTTGCCGGCCTCGTCGGGCATGCGCCGACGGGAGAGGCGGGCGACGTCCCCTGCCATTGCGGCGCAAAAGGTTGCCTGGACGCGGTCGCGAGCGCCGAAGCGGTCGAGCGGGCCGCCCTCCTCGCCGCGGCGGACGGACGCAGCCGATACCTCGCGGACGTGATGGCGCGTTACGGCGACGTAACCGCCAATGACGTCGGCCATGGCGCGCAGCTCGGCGACGCCTTTTGCGCCGAACTCCTGTCGCGCTCCGGGCGCCTGATCGGCGAAAGCATGGCGCCGATCGTCAATCTGTTGAACCCGGCGGTCGTGGCGCTGGCCGGCGCGCTCGCCCATTCCGGCGAGATCCTTCTAGCCGCGTTTCGCGAGGCGATCTATCGCCGGTCGCATCCGCTGGCGACGCGGGATTTGCGCATTGTGCGGTCGCAACTTGCAGGCTCGGCCGAGCTCGTCGGCGCCGCGAGCCACGCCGCCGACCAGGTTTTTGCTTCCGCGCGCGGCTGGGTTCCGCTCGGCTCGCCACGGCGCGAACCCTCTTTTCTGGCCTTTCTCGCAGAAGCGAAGACCAGGCAGCGCCGTTCATCGGCGGCAGAGCCCCTTCCGCCGACAAAGCCGCTCTAGGAAGTCGCGAGGCCGGCCATTCTCAAGGCTTGTGTCAAGCAGGCGTTGAATGCCAAATCCATCGTCGAGAAACGAGGGCGAGCCATGCCGACCATCGGCCTCGGACCACACGGCGAGCGCCCTTTTTCGGCGGACCTGCTGATCCTGACTGACGCCGAGGCCGAACTGGCGAGAGCCGGGCGCTTCTCGGCCGCGATCGTTCTGCATACCACGACGAGCGACTGGTCCCGCCAGGAGCTGGCCGGAATCATTGCGACGCTCGGGCAATACGGCGCAACGGTCTCGGAGATCGTAGACTGCGGGTTCGACAAGGACAAACAGAACCGGGAGCTTCTCCGTCTCGCGGCCGCCGCGACCGACGCGGTCATCAGCTTGCCGATCGGATCGTCGGGGGTGCTCGAGGCGCACCGGGCTGTCGGCAGGGCCGGCAAGAAACTCGTGCTCCTCGACAACGCGCCGTCCGGCCTTCGTCCCGGTCTCGACTACCTCGCCGTCTCCTCAGCCGACAATTTCGGTCTCGGCGCGATCGCGGCCGAGCTCATTTCACCGTACGCCCCTTATGAAGGGGTCGTCGGCATTCTCAATTATGAGGCCGAATTCTTCGTCACCAACGAACGCGAGATCGCCCTTCGCAAGTGGATGGGCGCCGAGCGTCCGGACTTGACGCTGGTGCGCGAGCGTTTCGGCCGGGTCGAGGACGCCGGCGCCGCCTATCGACGCCTTCTCGCCGGCAATGACGACCTCGACTGCTGCTTCATCGCCTGGGATATGCCCGCGCTGCGCGTGCTCGCAGCGATCCGGGAAGGCGCGCGCAGCCTGCCCCTGGTCACGGTCGATCTCGGCAACGATGTCGTCGGCGAGCTCCGCAACGAGGGACCGCTCAAGGGCGTGGCGGCGCAACGTCCCTACGATCAGGGCGCCGCAGCCGCCAAGGCCCTGCTGCTCGGCGTCATCGGACGCACGCCGCCGGCCTGGCTGTCCGCCACAGGCCTCAAAGTCACCCGCGACAATTTCCGCGAAGCTTACGAAGCCGTCTGGCACGCCCCTGCCCCGCCGTAGACGACGACCCTCATCCGTTGGTCTGGCTTTGTCGAACCGGTTGGTGCGCGCGCCTCCAAACCCGTCGGCTCCATCAGGAACCTGAGGATCCGGCTATAAACGCGCAGCCTCTCGGCGCCTGCCCTCGAGCGGGAGCATCAGCTGTCCGACGTCGTGAGCGCTAGCGCGTGCAGGTCGCCGCCCATCTTGCCCTTGAGCGCGGCATAGACCAACTGGTGCTGCTGCACCTTGCTCTTGCCCTTGAAGGCGGAGGTGACGACGCTCGCGGCGTAGTGGTTGCCGTCGCCGGCCAGGTCCTTCACCTCGACGCGCGCGTCGGGGAAGGCCTCGCGGATCATCGTTTCGATCTCGGTCCGAGACATGGCCATGCGGTTCTTGCTCCTTAAGGCTTAGCCGTTTCGTCCGCCGATCGTGCGGCGCTTTCGAGCCTTGCGACGACGTCCGCGGCGGGCTCCTTGGCGGCGATCGTCACGCCGTCGGTCATCAGAATCATGCACTCTTCGGCGTCGGTCGCGCTGACCGCGACCACCCGGTCCGGCCGGATGTGGGCTGCGCTGGCCTTGGTCTTGACGATGACGAAGGGGATCATGCCGGCGCCCCATCCATATAGTCCGGCAGCCAGGATTCGTGCGCCCGGCGGAGTTCGGCGAGCGCGACGGGAGCGGAGGCGCCGAGCTTCAGCGCGTCGCCGCCGGTGACGCCGATCCGCGCGACCGGGACCCCGGCCCGGCGCCCAGCTTCGACGACGGCCTCGGTTTGCGTCGGAGCGGTTGCGACGACATAGCGGCCCTGGTCCTCGCCGAAGAAGAAGGCGTGCTCTACCCCCGGCGCCTCGACCGTTGCGCCGATCGCGCCCGCAAGCGCCATCTCGGCGAGCGCGGCGGCGAGCCCGCCGTCGGACAAGTCCTGGGCCGCGGCGATCCGCCCCTCCGCGACGAGGGACAGAATGAGCTCGCCGTTGCGCCGCTCGGCGGCGAGCTCGACCGGTGGGGGGGTGCCTTCTTCGCGACCCGCGATCGTCGCAAGCCACGCCGAGCGGCCGAGCCAGCCGGGCGCGCCGCCGATCAACAGGATGTCGTGGCCCGCCGCCTTGAAGGCGAGCGTCATCGTCTTCGTCACGTCCGCCACGAGACCGACGCCGCCGATCGCCGGCGTCGGCGGAATTCCGGAGCCCATCGTCTCGTTGTAGAGCGACACGTTGCCGGAGACGATCGGGAAATCGAGCGCCCGCGCGGCCTCGCCGATCCCCTGGATCGCGCCGACCAGCTGCCCCATCGCATGGGGCTTCTCCGGATTGCCGAAATTGAGGTTGTCGGTCAGCGCGAGCGGGCGCGCGCCGACCGCGACGAGATTGCGCCAAGCCTCCGCGACAGCCTGCTTGGCCCCCTCGCGCGGATCCGCCTCGCAATAGCGCTCGGTGCAGTCGGTCGTGAGCGCCAAGCCCTTCGGCCCGTCGCCGAGCCGGATCACGGCAGCGCCGCCGCCGGGGCCCTGAAGCGTATTGCCGAGGATGAGCGAGTCGTATTGCTCGTAGACCCAGCGTTTCGAGCAGAGGTCCGGCGAGCGCATGAGTTTGACGAGCGCGACGCCGGTCGGCAGGGGCGGGGCGATCGCCGCGCCGTCGAGAACGGCGGGCGCGGCGGTCGGCGTCCAGGGGCGGTCGTAGAGGTGCGCCTCGTCGCCCAGCTCCTTGATCGGCAGGTCGGCCTTGACCTCGCCCTTGTGCCTCACGACGAAGCGCTTCGTGTCGGTGGTTCTGCCGATGATTGCGAAGTCGAGGCCCCATTTGCGAAAAATGTCCTCGGCCTTGGCCTCGAGCTCGGGCTTCAGCACCATCAGCATGCGCTCCTGGCTTTCGGAGAGCATCATTTCGTAGGCTGACATGCCCGCCTCGCGGCAGGGCACGGCGTCGAGGTCGAGCTCGACGCCGAGATCGCCCTTCGCTCCCATTTCGACCGCCGACGAGGTAAGCCCGGCCGCGCCCATGTCCTGGATGGCGACGACGGCGCCCGAGGCCATCAGCTCGAGACACGCCTCGAGCAGGAGCTTCTCGGCGAAGGGGTCGCCGACCTGCACGGTCGGGCGCTTTTCCTCTGCGTCCGCCTCGAAGGCGGCCGAGGCCATGGTCGCGCCGTGGATCCCGTCGCGGCCGGTCTTCGAGCCGAGGTAGACGATCGGGTTCCCGACGCCCGTCGCCTTCGCATAGAAGATCGCGTCGCCTCTCGCGACGCCGACGGCGAAAGCGTTGACCAGGATGTTGCCGTCATAGCCTTTGTGAAAGCCGACCGAGCCGCCGACCGTCGGCACGCCGAAGGAATTGCCGTAGCCGCCGATGCCCGCCACCACGCCCGCGACGAGGTGGCGGGTCTTGGGATGGTCGGGCGAGCCGAAGCGCAGGAAGTTTAGGCAGGCCACCGGGCGCGCGCCCATGGTGAAGACGTCGCGCAAAATGCCGCCGACCCCGGTCGCCGCGCCCTGGTAGGGCTCGATGTAGGAGGGATGGTTGTGGCTTTCCATCTTGAACACGCAGGCCTCGCCATCGCCGATGTCGACGACGCCGGCGTTTTCGCCCGGCCCCTGGATGACCCAGGCCGCCTTGGTCGGAAGCTTTCGCAGGTGCAGGCGCGAGGACTTATAGGAGCAATGCTCGTTCCACATCGCCGAGACGATGCCGAACTCGGTGTAAGTCGGCTCGCGGCCGATGAGCGCGACGAAGCGGGCGTATTCCTCCGGTTTCAGCCCATGCGCGATCGCGAGCGCCTCGTCGACCTTCGGTTCGTGTGCGCCCAACGTCCGTTCTCTCGGGATGCTGAATATCCGTCCCGCCCCATAGCCGCCGGCGGCGGCGATCTCAAGGGCGACGCTTCGCCCGCTTGCCGATGCCCGCGGGAGGCGGCGGCTCCATAAGGCGTAAGGCGCCCGTCCTTCAGCGGGCCGTCGCGCCCTTAGGCTTCTTCTCGACTTTCCAACCCCCGACCCAGAATTCGACATCCTCGCCCTCATCCGTCTTGGCGCCGAAGCGATAGACGCCCTCTCTCGACTCAAGGCCCGCGAGACCATCGATCAGGCGCAGCCTGCTCTCGGTTTCTCCGTAACGATTGGCCGAAAGGACGATCAGGCAAGCCTCGGCCTTTTGTTTGGCCAGTCTCTCGACCGACTCTTGCAGAGGCGCCAGCGGCTCGTCCTTCCAGAAGTCCACAATGAAGAAATATTGCTTCTTCTGGATTTTGACCTTGAGCTCCCCGACTCGCCGTCCCTCGACCGTGAACGCATGCTTCGCGCGATAGTTCGTCAGGATCGCTCGGATGAACACGTACGGATGGAAGCAGATCACATTGACTCCGAGGATTCCGCCGGCTTCCCCTTTGCCCTCCTGGACGGACCTCTGCCATTGCTCCTCCTCTTCGAGCGCGCGCCCGCCGGTCGCGATGATTTCGGAGATGAGTTGAGACATGTGTCGACAGTCGCCAGCGCCTCGATGAAAATTTCGGCCAGTCTACGCCCTCTCAATTTGTTCCATTTTTGCCGAAAGGTTCTTGAGCCCTCGGCGCCGCCAACTCCTTGAAAGCGCACAAAGCGGCAATGGGAAGCTTTTGTCAAAAGTTGGCATGGACACACGGTCGGCGCCGCATCCGCGGCGCCTCGTCTCCTTCGCCTTGGCTGCGCTTCGCTCACCAGAAGCGCACCGCCTCCCCCGTCGACGGCGTCACAACCTCCCCCTCCCACATGACGCGCCTTCCGCGCACGATTGTCCCGACCGGCCAGCCGGCGACCGTCCTTCCGTCGTACGGCGTCCAGCGCGAGCGCGAGGCGATCCAGGAATCGCGGATCGTCTCGGCGCGCTTCAGGTCGACCACGGTGAAGTCGGCGTCATAGCCGGCCGCGATGCGGCCCTTGCCGAGGATGCGGAAGAGCCGCGCCGGGCTGGCGCTGGTCAGGTCGACGAAGCGCTCGAGGCTGAGCCGCCCGGCGTTGACGTGGTCCAGCATGATCGGAACCAGCGTCTGCACCCCGGTCAAGCCCGAGGGGCTTTCGGGATAGGGCTTCGCCTTCTCCTCGAGCGTATGCGGGGCATGATCGGAGCCGAGGACGTCGACGACGCCCCGGTTCAGGGCGCGCCAGATCCCCTCGCGATGCTCCGGTCCGCGCACCGGCGGGTTCATCTGCAGCTTCGTCTTGAGGCGCGGATAGTCCTCGGCGCTCAGCGTCAAATGTGTGGGCGTCGCCTCGCAGCTCGCGATGTCCTTCGCGCCGGCCAAGAGCTCCATTTCCTGCCGCGTCGAGACATGCAGCACATGCACCTGCGCGTTCGCCTCGCGCGCGAGCCGCACAAGGCGCTGGGTCGCGGCCAGGGCGGCGATCTCGTCGCGCCAGACGGGATGCGACGACGGATCGCCGGGAACGCGCAGCCCCTTGCGCTCGACTAGTCGCGGCTCGTCCTCGCTGTGGAAGGCGGCGCGCCGGCGGATCCGTCTCAAGATCGCCAGCACACCCTCATCGTCGGGGACGAGAAGCTTCCCCGTGGAGGAGCCCATGAACACCTTGATACCCGCCGCCCCCTGCAGCCGTTCGAGCTCGGAAATGTCGGCGACGTTCTCGTGCGCGCCGCCGACCCAGAACGCGAAGTCGCAATGCATGCGGCTCCGAGCGCGGCGCATCTTGTCGGCCAGCGCCTCGGCGGTCGTGGTCGCCGGATCGGTGTTCGGCATCTCGAACACCGCGGTCACGCCGCCGAGCACGGCCGAGCGCGAGCCCGTCTCGAGATCCTCCTTGTGGATCAGGCCCGGCTCGCGGAAATGCACCTGGCTGTCGATGACGCCGGGGAGCACGTGCAGTCCCTTGCAGTCGATCCGCTCGCCCGCCGAAGCGGCGCCCAAATCCCCGATATCGGCGATCAGCCCATTGCGGACGCCGACGTCTCGCAAGCCCGCGCCGTCCTGGTTGACCACGGTTCCATTGGCGAGAACGAGATCGAAAGTCTGCGGCATCGCTTGTCCTTGCGCGGGAGCGGATGCGGCCTAATCTAGCAGGCTCGGCTCAGCAAGCGAGACCGGAGGCTCGACATGACCAGGAACTCCGTCCTGCTCAGGGACCGCGGCGTCATTTCTGTCGGCGGCGAAGAGGCGGCGGGCTTTCTTCAGGGGCTGCTGACGAACGACGTCGAGCGGCTCGAAGAGGGGGAGGCGCGCTATGCCGGGCTTCTCACGCCGCAGGGCAAGATTCTGTTCGACATGCTGGTCGTCCGCTCTCCCGCGCGGACCGGCGCGGTCTTCCTCATCGACTGCGCCGCGGCGCAGTCGGCCGATCTCGCGCGCCGGCTCGGCTTCTACAAGCTTCGCTCCAAGGTCTCGATCGCCGACGAAAGCAGGGAGCGCGCCGTCGTCGCCACCTGGGGCGAAGCGCCGGATGAGGCGGCGGATTGCGTGCTCTACGCCGACCCGCGCGACTCCCGTCTCGGCTGGCGGGCCATCATGCCGCGCAACATGGCGATTGCGATCGGCGAGGAGCGCGCCCCGGCTTACGAAGCCTTGCGCATCGGCGCCGGCGTTCCGAAAGGCGGCATCGATTTCGTCTATGGCGACGCGTTCCCCCACGACGCGAACTTCGATCTCCTTCATGGCGTCGATTTCGACAAGGGCTGCTACGTCGGGCAGGAGGTCGTCTCGCGCATGAAGCATCGCGGAACTGCGCGCAAGCGCATTCAGCGCGTCAGGCTCAAGGCCGAGCCGGCGGCGCCGGGAACGCCGGTCCTCGACGGGGAGCTTGCCGTCGGAACGCTCGGCTCGTCGTTCGGGCGAGAGGCGCTCGCCATGCTACGGCTCGACCGGGTCGAGGACGCCAGGGTCTCGGGGCGCGAACTCGCCGCAGGCAGGGTCGGGCTCACGCTTGCGGAGTGAGGCGTCGGCTTCCTCAACGGTAGACGAGGACCGGAATGGCCGAGTGGGTGAGGACCTTGACAGTCTCGCTGCCGAGAAGCAGCGCCGACATGCCGCGCCGTCCGTGCGAGGCCATGACGATCAGGTCGCAGTTCTTGGCATGGGCCGCGTCGATGATGGCGCGATAAGGCTGGTCGTGGACCTCGCGGATCGTGTCACAGGTGACGCGCGCCGCATCGGCCGCGATCCTCACCTGCTCGAGCGCCTGTTCGGCGATGCGCCGCGACTCCTCTTCGTAATCCTCCTCGCCGACCGAGACCAGAACCGCGTCCATCGAAGCGACACGATAGGGCTGCGCCAGGGTGAGCGCCGTCACCTTGGCCCCGCACTCCTTGGCCAGCTGCACCCCGTAGAGCACGGCCTTGCGCGACAGATCGGACCCGTCGGTGGGAATGAGAAGATGCTTGAACATGGAGGCCTTCCTGTTCTCCCTACGATCGGGTTAGGAGAATCGCGCCGCCGGCGCCATAGGCTGGACGGGTCCCTCGCGGGGGTTAGGTGGAACGTTCGCTCGTTGGCTGCGGATGGCGCATCGGGCGGACGATCCGTGCTATTTCGCCTGCGACGCATCGCGCCCTCAGGCTCGCCGAAGACCAAATGCGCTCGAACACGAGAAACGGGATATTGCCGCGCTAGAGCTGAGCCTCGATCGCCGCCTTGTCGATAATCGACCATACCCGCCAAATCTTCTCGGCCAGAAACTCATAGAATACGTTCTCGGCAAAGGAAACCCTTTTCCCGTTGACCGGGAGCCCAAGGAAGCTTCCCTTTGGTGCGCAGTCGAATTTCAG
>DASRSL010000070.1:0-11414 GCA_035656495.1 Roseiarcus sp. | reverse complement strand
TTGGCCGCCAATCTCATCGGCAGCTACATCATCGGCTTCGCGATCGCCTATCTCGCGCAGGCGCCCTACCTGGCGCCGGAGTGGAGGTTGCTGGTCGTCACCGGCTTTTGCGGCGGCCTGACGACCTTCTCCACTTTTTCGGCCGAGGTCGTCAGCTTGTTGCAGGAGGGCAGGCCTTTTTGGGCGGCGGGGACGATCGGCATTCACCTCATCGGGTCGCTGACCATGACGGTCGCCGGCCTTGCATCCTGGCAGGCGCTGAAGTCTCTGTGAGGAGGGCGCCATGAATGGCTATCAGATCACCCTTTTCAGCCATCAGGGACGTCGCCATCGAGGCAAGCCGATCGGCGAATGGCTGCTCGGCCTCGTGAACGATCTGGGCCTTCGCGGCGCCAGCCTGCATTCAGGCGGCGAGAGTTTCAGCCGCGGCGGCCGGATCCACTCCGCGCATTTCTTCGAGCTTGCCGATCAGCCGATCGAGGTGCTTGTCGCGGTGACTTCGGAAGAGGCGATCCGACTGTTCGAGCGGCTCAGAGCGGAAAACGTCCATCTCTTCTATGTCAAGACCGCGGTGGAGTTCGGCGTGCTGGGTCGCGACGGGTGATTCGCGAACTTGGTCGTTACGCCGCGAACTCTGGCGAGCTTGGATGGTTGTGAACGGGCGGCGTTGACAAAACGAACGCGCGCGCTAACTTTCACTCAGGCGATGGAGTTCGCCTTTAAGCGCCCTTTTTGGGCTGATGACTCCTCCAAACGTCTCGTGACGAACGGAGAGAGCCAATGTCCCGGGAAATCTCGCCCCCGGCCCGGGCCGTGTCCGATCCGATCGGCGAAGCGATCGTGGTTCAGGAGCGGTCCCCTACGGTTGGCGCGTCCCGCGCCGCCTTTCGAAGCGTGCTCGACCCGCCGTCCGAGCGGGAAGAGCCGGGGGGGCCGTCGGAAGCGCCAGCCTTCTTTCGCGACCTCAATCTCGACCAGATCGTCGCAGCGATAGTCACAGGCAAACAAGAATACAATCTGGCGCCGTTTTTCCATCGGGCCCTGAAGACGGTCGAGGCGGTGGAGTACCGCCAGGCAGTCATGCGGGATCTGGAGGATCAGTCCCGCTTCGACGCGATCAACGAGTTTGCCAGCGGGCAGCGGGTGGTCCGGGACCACGTCGCGCAAGTGACGAAACTGCACGACAGACACCAGAAGCTGGCTTGGTCGCGCGACGCCATCGAGCTCTACTGTCAGTCGGTCGAGCGATTGCTCGCAGCGCTGGGCGCCTCGCCGCCCGGATCGGCTGGTCTCAACGGTTTCCTGGCCTATCTCGACGCCTATGTGGCGTCTTCGTCGTTTCAACAGCTCAAGACGGATGCGGCGTCGATCAAGGCCAAGCTGGCGTCGATTCGCTACACGATGTTGATCGCCGGAAGCTCGATCACGGTTGCGGCCTATGACGGCGCGCCGGATTACGGGGCCGAGATCCAGGCTGACTTCGAGAAGTTCAGGCAGGGCGCGGCCGCCGACCATATTTTCAAGTTCAATGATTTCGATCAGATGAACCATATCGAGGCCGGCGTCCTCGAGCGCGTCGCCCGCCTGTTCCCGGAACCCTTCGCGGAGCTCGAGGCCTATGTTTCGCGAAACGCCGGCTTCCTGGACCCGGTGGTCTCGAGGTTCGACCGCGAAATCCAGTTCTACGTCGCCTACCTTGCGCATGTTCGACGCATCGGCGGCGCGGGTCTCCCGTTCTGCTACCCGAAGGTGTCGAGGCAGAGCAAGGAGGAGAGCGTTTCCCAGTGCTACGACCTGGCGCTCGCCCGGAACCTCCTCGATTCGAACGATAAGGTCGTGCCCAACGATTATTTCCTTCACGGGCGAGAACGGATCGTCATCGTCTCCGGACCCAATCAGGGCGGAAAGACCACCTTCGCCAGGACGTTTGGCCAGTTGCACTATCTCGCCGCGCTCGGTTGTCCAGTTCCGGCGGCCGGCGCGCAGCTGTTCCTCTTCGACCGGTTGTTCACGCATTTCGAGAAGGGGGAAGATATCCACAATCTGCGCGGAAAGCTGCACGACGACCTCTTTCGGATGCACAACGCTTTGGCTTCGATGACGTCCGACTCCATCGTCATTTTGAATGAGGTCTTCAATTCGACCAGCCTGAGCGACGCAATCTTCCTCAGTACCCAGATTCTCACCCGGATCATCGCGCTGGACGCGCTTTGCGTGTGCGTCACGTTCATCGACGAGCTGGCGGCGCTGAGCGACACCACGGTCAGCATGGCGAGCAATGTCAAACCGGGCGACCTCGCGCAGCGCACGTTCAAGGTCACCCGACGCCCGCCCGATGGGCTCGCCTACGCGATTTCGGTCGCGGAAAAATATCGGCTTACCTACGGGCAACTGACGGAGAGGCTGAACTCATGAAAGCCTACCTCATGCATCGGGATCGCGACTTCGACGTCAAGCGCGACCTTCCGCCAAACGAGAGCGATCTCACTCGCGACCTGGAGCTCCCGACGCTGTTCGCCGCCATGGCGGTCAAGGACGAGCTCGTTCTCGAGGTGGCGAAAAGGGCGATATTGGGCGCGGCGTCGAATGATGTCGCGACGATTCGGTATCGACAGGAGGCGTTGAAGGACTGCCTGCGCAATCCGGAGATTGTCCGTGGACTGTACGGCCTCGGCGAAGAGTCGTTCCAACGGCAGAGGAAGATATGGCCCCGCTTTCGCGAGTACCCCTCGGGCCTGCTCGACAATTCGGTCGAGCGGATGGCGGTCTTCGTCGACGTGCTGAAGAAGGTGCGCGGCATAGTCGATCGGCACGGCGCGAAATTTCAGTCCGAGGCGTTTTCGAGGATGTTTGCGACGCTCGCGCGAGAGCTCAACGACGACTATTTCGCGCTGATCGACCAGCAGCTGAAGCGACTGAAATTTCGCGACGGCGTTCTCGTCAGCGCGGCGCTTGGGAAAGGTCTCAAGGCCGTGGATTACGTCCTGCGGCGGCCGCTCAAGGAGCCGGGCAACTGGCTCGAGCGCGCCTGCCAAGACCTGTCCGAAGCCTCCCAAAGGCTCTTCGGGGGAAACCCCAACAGCTACACCCTTTATCTCGCCCCGAGGGACGAGGCGGGCGCGCGAGCGATGTCCGAGCTGAGGGATCGTGGGCTCGGACTCGCGGCCGGCGCCCTCGCCAAGAGCGCTGACCATATCGCGAGCTTCTTCAATCATCTGCGAACCGAGCTGGCGTTCTACGTCGGTTGCCTCAACCTCCACGAACGGCTTTTCGAGCTGCGGACGCCGTTCGTCTTTCCCGAGGTGAGCGAAGCCGACGCCCTCAAAGTCTCGAGCCGGGACCTCTACGACGTCTGTCTCGCGCTGACTTCGAACAAGCGTCCGGTCGGCAACGACGTCGGAGCGGACGGCAAGAACCTGATCATCGTCACGGGCGCAAATCAGGGCGGCAAGACGACGTTTCTGAGGAGCCTTGGCCTCGCTCAATTGATGACTCAGAGCGGCATGTTCGCCGCCGCCGCGAGCCTCGAGATCAACGTCGTGAACGCTCTCTTCACCCATTTCAAGCGCGAGGAGGACGCGGCGATGAAGAGCGGCAAGTTCGATGAGGAGCTGAGCCGCATGAACGCGATCGTCGACAACCTGAAGTTCCGCTCGCGGATCCTGTTCAACGAGTCGTTCGCGGCGACAAACGAGCGCGAGGGATCGGAGATCGCGCGGCAGATCGTGTCGGCGCTCTTGGAGGGATCGCACAAGGTCGTCTTCGTCAGCCACCAGTTCGCCTTCACGCACGGCATTTTCGAGACGCGCAGGGATTCGACGCTCTTCCTGAGGGCCGACCGCCTCGAGGACGGGCGGCGGACCTTCAAGCTGATTGAAGGGGAGCCGCTCACCACGAGTTTCGGCGAGGACGTCTATCGCGAGATCTTCTCGAAGACCGAGACGCAGGTTGGCGCGGCCTCTCCAGCAAGCGTTCGGGAGGAAACCCAGGCGCGCTAGGGGAGATGGACCAAAGAGTTCCGTGGTATCGCCACCCGAGATGACAAGACCGATGCCGGCTACACCGCCACGATCGACCTCGTTGCGGCCTCCCTTGCCGATTGACGCTGGAGACTAGGCTGTCGCCCCCAGCCGCGCGAAGCCGCGGTCGAGATCGGCCTTCAAATCCTCGATGTCCTCGAGGCCGACGCTGAAGCGGATCGCAGGTCCTCCCGGAGCCCAGCGGGTTGCGGTGCGGTAGGACGTACAGTCGAACGGCACGGCGAGGCTTTCGTAGCCGCCCCAGGAATAGCCGAGGCCGAAGAGCTCGAGCCCATCGAGGAAGGCCGCGACCGCCGCCTCCGACACCGGCTTGAGGATGATGCTGAAGAGGCCCGACGAGCCGGTGAAATCACGCTGCCAGAGCGCGTGGCCGGGATGATTGGGCAGGCCCGGGTGGATGACCCTGAGCACCTCGGGCCGCGCCTGAAGCCAGCCCGCCAGGGCGAGCGCCTGCCGCTCCGCCTCGCGGAGCCTCAATTCCATGCTGCGCAGGCCACGCAGCGCGAGGAATACGTCCTCCGGCCCCGGCTGGATCGCCATCAGGTCGACGGTGCGGTGGAGCCTGTCGAACCACGTGTCGTTGGCCGACACGACGCCGAGCAGAAGGTCCGAGTGTCCGGAGAGATATTTCGTGCCGGCCTCGATCGCCATGTCGACGCCGTGCGAGTGGGGGCTGAAGAAGAGCGTCGTCGCCCAGGTGTTGTCCATCAGCACGCAGGCGCCATGCGCGTGCGCGACCTCGGCGATGGCGGGGACGTCCTGGATCTCGAAGGTCTGTGAGCCGGGCGACTCGGTCAAGACCGCCTTGGTGTTCGGCCGCATCAGCGCCTCGATCCGGGCGCCGATCTCGGGGTCGTAATAGGTCGTCTCGATTCCCATCCGCTTCAGCGTCGCATTGGCGAAGGCGCGGGAGGGGGCGTAGGCGGAGTCGGTGATGAGAAGATGGTCGCCGGCGGAAAGCGCCGTCATCAGCGCCGCCACGATCGCCGCGAGGCCCGAGGGGACGAGGACGGTCCCGGCGGCGCCGGAAATGCCGGTCCAGGCGGAGCAGAGGGCTTCCGTGGTCGGGGTGCCGTGCGTGCCATAAGTGTAGCGCTGCGCTCGGCTTTTCAACGTCGCGACGTCGGGATAGAGCACGGTCGAGCCGCGGAATGGAGGCAGGTTGATGAAGCCCTGCGACTGTTCCGTGTCGCGCCCGAGATGCACGAGGCGCGAGCGGCTCTTCAGGGAGGCGCGCGTTTCGTCGGTGAGCTTCGCCATGGGCGTCGGGGACTGCTTGGCTGTCAGCCGGCGCGTTCGATCTTGTAAGGGCGGACAAGAAGGTCAGCAGGAATATTCCACGTCTTGCTGATCTTGTGAATCATTTCGACGGTAAGCGCCCGCCGGCGCGCCAGGATTTCCGATGCACGCGAGCGCGATCCCAAGAGCTCTGCCAGTTCCGCCTGAGTGTGTCCCAGCTCCTCGATCGCATGGCTGAGGACGTCGACCGGATCGAAGTTCTCGTCGAGATCGATGGGCCATCGCTTTTCTTCGTATGCGTCGACGAGCGCGAAGAGAACGTCGAGCTTGTCGCCTTCCTCCGTTCCCTCGGGGGCGCCCCAGTAGGCCCCGATTTCTGCGAGCGCGGCCCGGTGATCCTCATCAGTGCGAATCGGCCGGATTTCCATCGAACGACTCCTTTAGAACTGCGATACAGTCAATGCGTCGACGCGATCGTACTCGGCGTGCGTGCCGATGAACTTAACGAAGGCCGCCTGCCGATGAAAATCGAAAGCGACCACCAGACGGTAGTTTCCTCCAGCGACCTCGAATCTCACACGCTCGCGGTTTAGCGCCTTGGACTTTGGAGCCGCTCTTTGGACCGCATCGGTCGACGTCCAGTGGGCGACCCTCACGCGTTTGTACCAACGTTCCAATGCAACCTGCGTCTCCGGGTGTGCGCTCCAAAAGTCGACCCGTGTATTTCGGGCGACAACCCTCATATGGCGCTGATTACCATGTTCCCAACATGGGAACAATGCAAACGGCCGATTGACTTCCCGCATAGACTATTCCGACTATGCCTCGGCCAACGGCGCGTTCTCAGGGCGCAGCCGGATCGCGTGCGCGCTCAAGGCGGGAGAAGCTCATGAAATCGTCTATTGCCTTTCTTGCCGGCGCTGCGCTCGGCTGCCTCGCGGCGCTCTCGGCGAGCGCGGGAACGCTCGACCAGATCAAGGCGCGGGGCCAGCTCATCTGCGGTTCGAACCCCGGCTTGGCGGGGTTTGCGCTGGCCGACGACCAGGGCGTCTATCGGGGCCTCGACGTCGACGAATGCAGGGCGCTCGCCGCGGCGATTTTCAACGACCCGAACAAGGTCAAGTTCCTGGCGATCAACGCCAAGGACAGGCCGACCATCCTCGCCTCGGGCGAGATCGACGTGCTCATCCGCAACACGACCTGGACGCTGTCGCGGCAGACGGGCGGCATGTTCTTTACCGGGATCAATTTTTACGACGGCCAGGGTTTCATGGTGCGCAAGTCGCTCGGGATCGATTCGGCGCTCAAGCTCGACGGCGCCTCGGTCTGCGTGCAGCAGGGCACCACCACCGAGCTCAACCTCGCCGACTATTTCCGCGCCAACAACATGAAGCTCGAGGCGGTCGTGTTCGCGACCGACGAAGAGGCGACCAAGGCCTACGATTCCGGACGTTGCGACGCCTATACGACCGACGCCTCCGGCCTCTACTCCGAGCGGCTCAAGATGTCGAAGCCGGACGACCACGTCGTCCTTCCGGAGATCATCTCGAAAGAGCCGCTCGGCCCCTCCGTGCGCAAGGACGACATCGGCTGGTTCCAGATCGTGCAGTGGATGCACTACGCCCTGCTGACCGCCGAGGAATATGGCGTGACTCAGGCCAATGTCGACGAGATGCTGAAATCGCCGAATCCCAACATCCGCCGCCTGCTCGGCGTCGAGGGCGATTACGGCCAGAGTCTAGGCCTCACCAACGATTGGGCCTACCGGATGGTCAAGACGGTCGGCAACTACGGCGAAATCTTCGAGCGCAATGTCGGCATGGGCTCGCCGATCAAGATAAAGCGGGGCCTGAACGCGCTGTGGACGAAGGGCGGCCTGCAATACGCCCCGCCGATAAGGTGAGGCGAGGCGAAGGATGCGGTTTTCGCCCTGTTCAAGTTCGTGGTACATTGATCGAATGACCTTTAGGGCAAAGGAGCGATCGAGGTCGGCATGACGAAGCCGGTAATTTTCACGGTGTCCGCCATCTGGGACGCCGAGGCGAGCGTGTGGAGCGGTCACTGCGACGAAATCCCCGCAGCGGCGGACGCGCCGACTCTCGACGAACTCTTGGACAAGATTTCGCAGATGGCGCTCGACGTTGCGCCGGACAACCATCCGGGGATCGACGCGGGTTCGATCTTCATCCAGGTGATGGCCCTTCGTGAGGCGACGGCAGCGGCCGCGTGAATGGCGCCTCAGTTCGACCGACCGTTACGCGAGTTGCTCAAAGAGGCGGGTTGCTTTTTTGTTCTCGAGGGGCGCGGCAGTCACGAAATCTGGCGCAGCCCGATCACCGGACGCAACTTCCCCCTGCCGATCGGCATTCCGAGCCGGCACACGGCGAATGCGCGTAAAGCGTGGATCTTCTTCGCCTTGGCGCTGAACCCAATTAGGACGACGCGTCAAGGCGGAGAGCAAAAATCTCCTTCGCCTCCCTCACGCCGCGCAACGCGTGGAGCCCGAGCGAGTCGAGGCGGCAACCGCCGTCCAGGGCGGCGGCGAACTCGGGCGAGACGAGAATGGACCGGCCGAGCGACTGGCAAAGAGCCTCGATGCGCGCGACTTCGTTGACTGAGGGCCCGATGACGGTGAAGTCGAGCCGGTCGACCGCGCCGACATTGCCGTAGAGCACTTCTCCGATATGAAGGGCGAGATCGACCGACAGGAGCGGCATTTCAGCTTCCGCCCGATCCCTGTTCATCTCGTCGAGCTTCTGCATCGCCTCGATCGCGCCATCGATCGCGCGACGGCAGGTCTCGGCGCGGTCCTTTTCCTCGAACGAGAAGGTGGCGAGCATGCCGTCGCCGAGGAACTTGAGCACCTGGCCACCGCGCTCGCGGAGTGCGTCGGCCAGGATTTCGAACACGTCGTTGAGCAGATCGATGATGGCCAGACCGGGCGCGGAGTCGCTGATCGGCGTGAAGCCGCGGATGTCGGCGTACCAGATCACCGCGCGCAAGTTTTCGACCGAGCCGCGCGTGACCGCCCCCGAGTGGACCCGCCGTCCCGCGTCGGCGCCGAGATAGGTCGCGAGCAGTCCCGAGGCGATGACGTGACCGGCATGCGCCTTCATCGCGAGCGAGAGCACTGGCAGGGTCGCTTCGATGAGCGTCACATCGTCGTCGCCGAACCCGCCCACCTGGTCGGCGGCGAAGGAATAGACGATTCCGGTCCCCTGCGAGCGGTCGCCTTCCCCGTCATGGACCTTGCCGTAGGCAAAGAGATAGGCGACGTAGTCTGTCGCCCCCGTTTCGAAGAGTTCCTCCAAGATGGGATAATCGCGCTCGTCCGGCCCTGCGACGACGCGTCTGCGCAGGAAGGGATTTTGCTCGCCTGCCAGCGCCCGCTGAATGAGGGCGTAGAACGGGCTATTGACCCAGATGGCTTTGTCGTCGCCGCCGTGAGGGTATTGCTCGGGCGCGATCGCATTGAGGTCGCGCCGCCAAGTGTAACCATAGCCGTTCCATTGCGGATGCAGGGTCTCCATTCCAGTGTACGCCCGCCAGAGAGGCGCGCCATGGATGACCAGACGCTGGCAATAGCCGTCGAACAGGTCGTAGGCCGAGGCTCCGCGCAATCCCTCCCGAACGGCCCAGACGTGGGTTTCGATGATGCGGCGGCCGAGCTCGCCGTCGAAGGTCGTGAGGCCGAGTTGCGCGAGAGGATCGGCGGAATCGTCGGGCTGCATGAGGGCGCTTTCGCTTGCGGCATGGCCGGCGCGCCGAGGCGTCGGGTTCGGACGACCGCCCTATGGCTTCGGCTTCGGCGCCGGCTTCGGGACGACGAACACCTGGCCCGGGTAGATCAGGTTGGGGTTGCGGATCTGGCCCGAATTGGCGGCGAAGATGGCCTCGTAGTGCGAGCCGTCGCCGTAGTACTTCTGGCTGATGCTCCAGAGCGTGTTTCCCTGGGCGACAGGATGCGTCTGGATCGAATCGACGACAACGTCGGCCGGCGAAGCTGCGGAACGGGCCGCGGCGGCCGGGGTCGGCGCCGCAGCCGCCGCGGGATAGTCGAACGGCGCCTCGGCCCGCGCGGCGACCTTCGCGTCGGACGGATTGATCTCGTCGGCGCGCACCTGGTAGGCGCCCGGCGTCAGGCCATGCTCGATCGTCAGCGACCATCGGCCGCCGGCGCCGGTCTTGGCGTCGCCGATGTAGGCGCCGCCGAGATAGAGGCGCACTACGGCATTTGGCGGCGCCGCGCCCTTGGCGACCAGGCGGCCGCCCGGGCTTGCTTCGACCGACTGCACCAAGAGCCCGGCGGCGCTCTGGGCAGAAGGGGCGGCGCCGGGGGCAGCGGGAACGGCCAAGGCCGTCGAAGAAGGCGGAGGCGGCGCGGAAGCCGCGGCTGCGGCCTTCGACGTTGGCTGCGGCGTCGCGACCGCGACGTTGACGGTGTTGGAGCTCTGCGCCGAAGCGCCGGCGCCGGTTGAAAGCGCGAGACTGTGCTCGCCCGGCGGCAGGGGCGCCGGAACCATCACGAACTGGCCCTCGGCGTTCGCGGTCGCTTCGGCGACGGTCCTGCCGGAATCCTTGAGTTCGACCTTCGCGTTGGGCGCGGCGCGCCCGGCGATGACCGCCTCCCCGGAAGGCTCGACGCTGACGACGTCGAAGGCCGGTTTGTCGCCCGCGGGCGGGGGCAGGGCGGCGGGCGCCGCCGCAGGTGCAACCGAGGGCTCCTTGGCGGTCGGAGCGACCGGAGCGGCGCCCTCGGACGCGGATTCGCTGACTGCGGCCGCATCCGGGCCCGGCCAGATGAACTTCGGGTGCGCCCAATAGATCGTGACGGCTCCCGCCACGACGACCGCGGCCCCCGTCGCGCCCGCCCAGATCGTTGCTGATTGCGAAAACATGTTCGTTCGCTTCCGAACGCGAATATAACCCCCAGCCGCGGCCGCGACAATGCGCTGTCATGCCGCTGTCGTCAGGCGTTCGCTTCTTGGCCGCGAATTCGAGGGAAAAAGTCGGCCGGTCAGGCCCGGAACAGTCCCCGTTCAATGCCGGCTGCGGCGAAGACGTAATCGCGACTCGCCTCGAGCTCTGCGCGCAGCTTGGGAATGTCGTAGCCGACAATTGCGCCGCGCCACTTCTTGATCCGGCCGGCGCACAACACCGTGGACACGTTGGAGCGGTCCATCAGGGTGACGACGGCGCCGGGCGCATGGTTGAGCGGCGCGACGTTGAGCGCCGTCGCGTCGAGCAGGATGATGTCGGCCTCTTTGCCGGGGGTGAGCGAGCCGGTCCTGGCGTCGATCTTGAGCCCCTTGGCGCCGCCGATCGTGGCGAGCCGCAGGGCGTCCCAGACCGACATGAGCTTCGGGTACTCCTTGCCCTGCAGCGCGAGCTCGTTGGCGAACATGCGCTGCAACGTCAGCACGCCGCGCATCTGGGTGAACATGTCCGCGGTCATCGTGCATTCGACGTCGCTCGATAGCGACATGCTCATGCCGAGATCGAGCGCCTTCTGGATCGGCGGCGTGCCGTGGCGCGTGTGCATTTCGATCGGCACGGCGAACGTGACATGGGCGGCCGGCGTCGGCGGCGGCCTTCCAGCCAAGGTCGCTTATGCCGGTCATGTGGATGAAAAAGCAATCCGGGCCGAATCGACCCGCATTCGCCAGCGCGTCGAAAGTCGGCTGCATTCCGAACGTCGCGACGATATGCGCGGCGATCGGCAGGCTGAGCTCCCGGCCGACTTTCCACGCCTCCTCGTAGCCCGGCAGATAGATCTCGCCGCCCATGAACATGCTGAGCAACTGCTCGGACGCAGAAAAGTGCTGCTCGCGGATGCGCTTGGCGTCGCCCGGATATTTCGCCTTCTCGCCCCAGCCCTCGAAATAGCCGAACACGGCGCGTCGGCCAGCGGCGCGCAGCGCCTCGATCGCCGCGTCGGAATGTTCCGGCGAATGATGGATCTGGCTGATGTCCATCACCGCCGTCACGCCGGCGTCGATCTGCGCGACGCCGCCGAAGACCTCGTTGACGTAGACATCCCGCGGCCGATACGCCATCGACAGTTTCTGGAGAATCGACTCGTAATAATTGTGGGCGCTCTCGGGCCGTCCGTCGTTGATGAGAATGCCGTCGGCG
>DASRSL010000069.1:0-15738 GCA_035656495.1 Roseiarcus sp. | reverse complement strand
CGCTCTGGCCGTCCGCGCGCTGCCGACCGGCAGGCAAAACGCGGCGTTTCGCCGCCTGTTTCCAAGGTCATTCTCAAGCACGCTCCGGTGACCTTCAGTGAAGCGGCGATCCTTTCCCACAGTGTCATCCCCGCGAATGCGAGGATCCAGACTCTACGCGCACATGTATTTCCCATCGGCGCCTGCGGTCTACGACTCTGGATGTCCGCTTGCGCGGGCATGACAACGTTGGCAGTTACGTTCCAAGGCGCATCCGCCTGCGCCGCGCCTGGGCCTGGCGGGCGGCTCGGCTCGCACTGCGGTTTGGGTTCAGGGACATCGGGCCGTCCGGACGCTCACGCGTATTTGCCGCCCTCGTATCGCTTGAGCCAATCGGCCGATTCGTGCTCGATCCAGGCGACCGCCTCCGCCCTTTTGGTGAACCCGTCGATCTGCGGCTGAGGGCCGTGCGGCAGCAGGACGCGCACGCACCATCCCTTGCCCTTCTTCATCTGGACCGGTTCGAACGTCACTTTGGGCTTGGTCGTCGTCATTTTTTGAAACTTTGTCGTCGTGATTCTGGAAATATGGAGCGCCTCCTCGCGGATTGCCAGAACGAAATTGCGTCCCGACGCTCGAACCACCCACGATCGGCGCCGGGGCATCCCTGGTTCGAACGAAGCGCGACCGGAGATTCCGGCGAGGATCACGCCAGCATGGTCGAATGGCGCGGCGGCCGCTTCGAACCCGATGACGCGGATCTGGCTCTAAGGGCGTTGCGCGTCGAGTGGCTCGCCGCCCGCAGGCGCTCGGGAATCGAAGGCTACGAGAAGAGCCGCAGGATGAGGGCCGGCGAGTCCCGGTGATCGCGGCCGGCGTTCGTGCTTGAGTCAGGCCCCGGTCCGCTGCAACGCGGCCTTCGAAACCGACGACATCACGCCATCCCGTGCGTTATGGTCCTGCCTCACGCGAAGGCGTCGCCGCTGCGGCGCAGAACCGAAGGAGCCATGTCCATGCCGGCGAGCGTCCACCAGTTCTTGTGCCTGACCGACAATTACGGCGTGCTCATGCACGATTCCTCGACCGGGTCGACCGCCTCGATCGACGCGCCCGAGGCCGCGCCGATTCTCGCGGCGCTCGATGAAAGGGGATGGAGGCTGACCCATCTCCTGATCACCCACCATCACGCCGACCACGTGCAGGGGGCGCCCGAGCTCAAGGCGCGCTTTCCTTCGCTCGAAGCCATCGGGCCGGCCAAGGACGCGGCCCGCATCGGCTTCCTCGATACGCTCGTCGGCGAGGGCGACGAGGTTCGCGTCGGCTCGCTCGGGGCGAGGGTGATCGAGACGCCGGGCCATACGCTCGGCCATATCGCCTATCACTTCGAGGAGGACGCTCTCGCCTTCTGCGGCGATACGCTCTTTTCGCTCGGCTGCGGGCGCGCCTTCGAAGCGGCCTACGCCGTGCTGTGGGGCTCGCTCCTCAAGCTCGCGGCCCTGCCGGGCGAGACGGAGGTCTATTGCGGGCACGAATATACTGAGGCCAACGCGCGCTTCGCGCTCACCATCGAGCGGGACAATCCGGCGCTGAAGGCCCGCGCCGAGGAGGTGGCGCGGCTGCGCGCCGAAAAACGCGCGACCCTGCCGACGACGATCGCCGCCGAGCTCGCCGCCAATCCCTTCCTGCGGGCGGACAAGCCCTCGGTCCAGGCCGCGGTCGGGATGACGGGAGCGGATGCGGCGGACGTGTTCGCCGAAATCCGCGCCCGCAAGGACAGGTTCTGAACGACGCGCGCAAATAATACCATTGTATTATGTTATACACGCGCCCGCGCCTGACGGGCCTTCCAGCCTGATTTTCGCGCTGACGCTAAACCGGGTCGCAAGCTCCTGAAATCGTTGGAGCCCGACGCTAAACTGGCGCTAAAGCGGCGAAAGGCCGAAATCCTGCGGCACGACGTAGGTCGCCCTGCCCTGCCCCGTCAGGGCGGCGGGAATCGCCCCCGGCTCGTTGACCGAGAAGACGACGATCGGGATGCCGTTGTCGCGGCAGAGGGCGAAGGCGGCGGTGTCCATGATCTGCAGGTTGCGGGCGATCGCCTCGTCGTGGCTGAGCCGGTCGAAGCGGGTGGCCGTCCGGTCCTTCTTGGGGTCGGCGGTATAGATGCCGTCGACGCCGGTCGCCTTCATCACCGCATCGCACGACAGCTCGCAGGCCCGCAACGCCGCGCCGGTGTCGGTGGTGAAGAAGGGATTGCCGGTGCCGCCGGCCAGCATGATGACGCGGCGCTTGACGAGATGGGCAAGCGCCGCTTGGCGGGAATAGGGCTGGCAGAGCGAAGGCATGGCGACGGCCGAGAGCACGCGCGCCGGCTGGCCGATCTGCTCGAGCGCGCCTTCCATCGCCAGCGCGTTCATCGCCGTCGCCAGCATGCCGATCGAATCGGCGCGGGCGCGCTCGATGCCCTTGTCCGCGCCCTGCAGCCCGCGGAAGAAGTTGCCGCCGCCGACAACGACGGCGACCTGGACGTCGAGATCGGCCGCGGCCTTGAGGTCTCCCGCCATCCGCGCGACGGTCGGCGCATGCAGGCCGAACGGATCCGGCCCCATCAGCGCCTCGCCCGAGAGCTTGACCACGACGCGGCTGAACAGCGGTTTCGACGTCATGGGCTCACTTGCCACCCTCTCTCGGCGCGCTGGCGGCGCGGTCAAAGGCAAAAAAAAGCGGCCCCGAGGGCCGCTTCGGGACTCAGGGCGCAAGGCTTTCTTCTGCCGGCTTCTCAACGCCTTCGCCGAGCGCGTAGCGGACGAAGCCTGCAATCGCGATCGGCGCGCCGACCGTCTTCTCGGCCTCCTTCAGCGCCTGGCTCACGCTTTTGGCCGGATCGTGGACATAGGCTTGATCGATGAGGCAGACTTCCTTGTAGAAGGTCTTCAGGCCGGACTCGACGATCTTCTCGATGACGTTGGCCGGCTTGCCGGCGTTCTTCTCGGCGAGCACCGAGCGCTCGCGCGCCACCGTGGCCGGATCGACGCCTCCGGCGTCGAGCGCGACCGGGCTCGCGGCGGCGACATGCATCGCGAGCTGCTTGCCGAGCGAAACGAGTGCGTCGCGATTGCCCTTCGACTCGAGGCCGACGATGACGCCGATGCGTCCGAGGCCCTCGATGATTTGGCTGTGCACGTAATGGCCGACCGCCCCCTCCGAAACGCGCAGGCCCTGGACGCGCCGCAAAGTGATGTTCTCGCCGATGGTGGCGATGGCGTTGGCGATCGCCTCGCTGACCGTGCCCCCGCCCAAGTAATGCGCGCCGAGCACCGTCTCGGCGTCGACCTCGGGCGCCTTGTCGAGCGCGACCGCGAGGATCCCGCGCACGAGTCCTTGAAAGTCGTCGTTGCGGGCGACGAAGTCGGTCTCGGAATTGACCTCGACGACCACGCCGACGTTGTCCTCGACCGCCACGCCGACCAGGCCGTCGGCGGCGACGCGCCCGCTCTTCTTGGCCGCCTTGGCGAGACCCTTCTTGCGCAGCCAGTCGATGGCGGCCTCGATATCGCCGTTCGTCTCGCTCAGCGCGTTCTTGCAATCCATCATGCCGGCGCCGGTCTTCTCGCGCAGGTCCTTGACCAGCCCGGCGGTGATCGCAGCCATCGCATTCCCTCACATTCTCTCGAGCCTGCGCCGAAGGGGGCGCGGCATTTCTGTTTGCGGCCCCGGTTCGGCCCCGGCCCTCGCCTCCGGGCTGAACCGTTCGAACCTCGAGACGGCCGGACCCTTACGCGGCGGCCATCAATGCGCGCGCCTGCTCGCCCCAGTTGTCGCGGGCGATGCGGCCGTTGAACCTCAGATCGGCGTCGAGCTTGGCGGCTTCGGCTTCCGTCATCGCGCCGAGCTGCCAGTAATGAAACACGCCATGCTCGTTGAGCTTCTTGACGATTTGCGGGCCAACGCCGGTGATCTTGGCCAGATCGTCGGGCGCGCCGCGCGGGGCGGCCAAGAGTTCGAAGTGGTCGGTCGCCGACTCGATCTCCCGCTCCGCCGGCGCCTCCGGCAGCGGCTCGGCGATCGGCGCCTCGGCCGCGCCGAGATCGACGCCCGCCGCGCCCTGGCTGCGGCCGATGCCGTCGATGGCGGCGCGCGCGACGAGTTCGCAATAAAGCTGGATCGCCCGGCCGGCGTCGTCGTTGGCGGGGATGGGATAGGCGATGCCGTCGGGATCGCAGTTGGTGTCGAGGATCGCCGCCACCGGGATCTTGAGGCGGTTCGCCTCCTTGATCGCCAGCGCCTCCTTGTTGGTGTCGATGACGAACACGAGATTGGGAATTCCGCCCATGTCCTTGATCCCGCCGAGCGCCTTCTCGAGCTTGTCGCGCTCGCGCGACATCATCAGGCGCTCCTTTTTGGTGAGGCCTTTGGCGCCCTCGCTCAGCATCTCATCGAGCTTGCGCAGGCGGGAGATCGAGGCGGAAATCGTCTTCCAGTTGGTCAGCATGCCGCCGAGCCAACGCGCATTGACGAAATACTGGGCCGAGCGCTTGGCGGCGGCGGCGATCTCCTCGGACGCCTGACGCTTGGTGCCGACGAACAGCACCCGTCCGCCCTTGCCGACGGTGTCGGACACGGCTTTGAGCGCCTGGTGGAGAAGCGGCACCGTCTGGGCGAGGTCGATGATGTGGATGGAGTTGCGCGTGCCGTAGATGAAGGGCGCCATCTTGGGGTTCCAGCGGTGCGACTGGTGGCCGAAATGGGCGCCCGCCTCGAGCAGCTGGCGCATGGTGAAATCAGGCAACGCCATGGGAACAGTCCTTGTCCGGTTGAGCCTCGACGGATCGTGAAACGGCGAAGCGAGCTTCGCCACCGGAGCGGAACCTTGAACAGGAGCCGCAATAATCCGCCTGTGGAATGGCGCGGCATATAAGCGAGCAAAAGCGGAAACGCAAGCGTGTTCCGAGGCTCGAGCCGCTCCCGGACCAGGTCTTTCGCGGCTCCGGGCGTGTCGTCATGCCGTCACATGCCTTGGACAAGGGTCCGCCTCGCGATTCATTCGGGCCGCTCATTCTCGATTGCCCCGGCGTCGGGCGTGCGTCTATGGGTTCGTCTGGCCGCGCGCGCCATCGCCTCGAGCGGCAACGGAAGTCGCCCATGTTGAATACGATCGCGTCCGCCGGACGTCGGGTCCTGCCGAACCAATGGGACCTCATCGCATTCGCGGCGATCATGGCGGTGCTGACCGCGGTCGCCGAAAGCTATCACGGAATTTCGGCGCCCCTGCCGGCGCCGAACGAGCCGGTTGTCTCGCTCGATTACTCGAACCTGCCTTATTATGCGTTGCGCACGGCCTTGCGCATGTTCCTCGCGCTTTTCTTCTCCCTCGTCTTCACCTTCACCTATGCGACTCTCGCCGCGAAGAGCCGGCGATGCGAGATGGTGCTCGTCCCGGTTCTCGACGTGCTCCAGTCGGTGCCCATTCTGGGCTTTCTGTCCTTCACGGTGACGTTCTTTCTCGGTCTCTTCCCGGGCAACACGCTCGGGGCGGAGCTGGCGGCGATCTTCGCGATCTTCACCAGCCAGGCCTGGAACATGGCCTTTTCCTTCTACCAGTCGCTGCGCACCGTGCCGCGCGATCTCGAGGAGGTTGCGCGCGGCTTCCGCCTGACCGGCTGGCAGAAGTTCTGGCAGCTCGAGGCGCCGTTCGCAATGCCGGGTCTCATCTGGAATACGATGATGTCGATGTCGGGCGGCTGGTTCTTCGTCGTCGCGTCGGAAGGGATCACGGTCGGCGACACGACGATTACCCTCCCCGGCGTCGGCTCCTACATCGCCAAGGCGAACGACGAGGGGAACTGGTCGGCGATCGGCGCCGCGATCATGACGATGGCGATCGTCATTTTGCTCTACGACCAGCTTCTGTTCAGGCCGATCGTCGCATGGGCAGACAAGTTCCGCGTCGAATTGTCCGCCGGCCAGGAGGTCTCGACCTCATGGGTGCTGAACCTTCTGCAGCGCACCTATTGGCTGCGCCTGGCGTCGCAACCCATATTCGCGGCGCTCCGCAGCGTCAGCCTTCTGCCGATCCGTCTGCCGCAAATCCTGCCGGCGGCCGGCGTCCCCAAGGACCGGCGGCCAGCCCGCATCCTCGACGCGATCTGGATCCTCGTCATCCTCGCTATCGCCATATGGGCCGCGTGGCTCACTGTTCGATACATTGCAACCGAAGTCGGCTGGGACGAGGTGAGCCATGTCTTCGTCCTGACGGTCTATACCCTGATCCGGGTCTTCCTGCTCATCGTCCTGGCGACGGTGATCTGGGTCCCGATCAGCGTCTGGGTCGGCCTCAGGCCGCGCTGGGCCGAGGCGATCCAGCCGATCGCGCAATTCCTCGCCGCCTTCCCGGTCAACCTGTTGTTCGGCGCGACCGTGAGCCTGATTCTCGCCTATGATCTCAACACCAACATCTGGCTGAGCTTCCTCATCATCTTCGGCACGCAGTGGTACATCGTGTTCAATACGATCGGCGGCGCCGCGGCCTTCCCCAACGACCTCAACGAGGCGGCGAAAAACTTCCGTATTCGCGGTTGGCGTTGGTGGTGGCAGGTCATCATTCCCGGCATTGCGCCATATTATCTCACCGGCGCGATCACTGCCTCCGGCGGCTCGTGGAACGCCTCGATCGTAGCCGAGTATGTGAAGTGGAAGGACCACACGGTCAGGGCGGCCGGCGTCGGCTCCTACATCGCGGAAGCGACCGACAAGGGCGATTTTCCCAAAATCGTGCTCGGGGTCGCCATGATGTCGCTCTTCGTCACCCTGTTCAACCGGCTGTTCTGGCGCCAGCTCTACGCCTTCGCCGAGCGCCGCCTGCGCCTCTGACCGTTCGCGCAATCGAGGAGCTTCCCATGCTGGACATCGCGACGACGACTCTCCTGAGCGTCGACAACGTGACCAAGGCCTTCGCCACGGGTTCGGGCGAAAGCCGCAAGCCCGTGCTCGACAACGTTTCCATGAGCCTGAAAAGCGGTGAAATCGTCGCTTTGCTCGGCCGTTCCGGCTCGGGCAAGTCGACGCTCCTTCGCATCATCGCGGGGCTGGCGCGTCCGACCGAGGGAACGGTGACCATAATGGGGAAGCCGGTGACCGGTCCTGCCGAAGACGTCGCGATGGTGTTCCAGAGCTTCGCGCTCTTCCCTTGGCTCGACGTGCTCGACAATGTCGAAATCGGCCCGCGCGCGAACGGAGTGCCGCTCGAGGAGACGCGCCAGCGCGCGCTGAAGGCGATCGACACCATCGGTCTCGACGGCTTCGAGTCCGCCTATCCGAAGGAGCTGTCCGGCGGGATGCGCCAGCGCGTCGGCTTCGCCCGCGCGCTCGTCATGCAGCCGAAAATCCTGCTGATGGACGAACCGTTCTCGGCGCTCGACGTGCTGACGGCCGAAACGCTCCGCACCGACCTGCTCGACCTGTGGCAGGAGGGGCGCATCCCGATCAAATCCATCCTGATGGTGACCCACAACATCGAGGAAGCGGTGCTGATGAGCGACCGCATCCTGGTGCTGTCGTCCAACCCCGGCCGCATCGCCTCGGAGATCCCGAACGCAATCCCGCATCCGCGCGACCGGCTCAATGCGGATTTCCGCGCGCTCGTCGACAGGATTTACGCGCTCATGACCCAGCGGCCCGCGGCCAAGCCGGCGGCGCGCGAGGCCGCCGCGGCCGGACTCGCCCTTTCCCTGCCGACGGTTTCGACGAACTCGCTCGCCGGCATGCTCGAAGAGGTCGCCGCGCCGCCCTACAACGGCAAAGCCGACCTGCCGCACCTCGCCGACTCCCTCGGCTATGAGATCGACGACCTCTTCCCTCTCGGCGAGACGCTTCAGCTCCTCAAACTGGCCGATTTCGAGGAGGCCGACATCAAGCTGACGCCCCTCGGCCGACGCTTCGTCGACATGGACGTCGACCAGCGAAAGAAAATGATCGGCGAGCAGGCTCTGGCGAACATTCCGCTGGCTTCCCACATCAAGCGGGTGCTCGACGAGCGTCCCAGCCACCGTGCGCCGGCGTCCCGCTTCCGCGAGGAGCTGGAGGACTATATGTCCGAGGATTACGCCGATCGCACCCTGCGCACGGTGATCAATCTCGGCCGTTATGGCGAGCTTTTCGCTTACGACGAGAACGCGCAAACGTTCAGCTACGAGAATCCGCAATAACCGAGGGAACCAACGCTGCTCCTTTGGTTTGACTTGTTGCCGACGGTGCGCCGCGATAAGAATTGTGCAGTGCAACGCGGCAGCCCGATGGGAGAGGCGCGATGAACGAGACCTCAGCGACCACCAAGGCCGGCGATGCTTCCGTCGCCGCCATCAAGGTCGGCGACAAGACCGTCGAGATGCCGGTCAGGGCCGGCACCATCGGTCCGTCGGTCGTGGACATCGGCAAGCTCTACGCCCAAACGGGCATGTTCACCTACGATCCTGGCTTCTCCTCGACGGCAAGCACGGAATCGAAGATCACCTACATCGATGGCGACGCCGGAGTCCTGCTCTATCGCGGCTATCGGATCGATCAGCTCGCTGAGCACGGCGACTTTCTCGAAACCTGCTATCTCCTGCTGTACGGCGAGCTGCCGACCGCTTCGCAGAAAGCCGACTTCGACTACCGCGTCACCCGGCATACCATGGTGCACGAGCAGATGACGCGGTTCTTCAACGGGTTCCGCCGCGACGCGCACCCGATGTCGGTGATGGTGGCCTGCGTCGGGGCCCTGGCGGCCTTCTATCACGACTCGATCGACATCAACGATCCCTGGCAGCGTGAGGTCGCCTCCATTCGGATGATCGCCAAGATGCCGACGCTGGCCTCGATGGCCTACAAATACGCCATCGGTCAGCCGTTCGTTTATCCCAAGAACGATCTCGACTATTGCGCGAATTTCCTGCGCATGTGCTTCTCCGTGCCTTGCGAGGAATACAGGGTCAACCCTGTGCTGGCGCGCGCTCTCGACCGCATCTTCATCCTGCACGCCGACCACGAGCAGAACGCTTCGACCTCGACCGTTCGCTTGGCCGGGTCATCCGGCGCGAACCCCTTCGCCTGCATCGCCGCCGGCATCGCCTGCCTGTGGGGCCCCGCGCACGGGGGCGCCAACGAGGCGGCGCTCAAGATGCTTGGCGAGATCGGCACGGTCGAAAACATTCCCAAGTACATCGCCAAGGCCAAGGACAAGAACGATCCGTTCCGCCTGATGGGCTTCGGCCACCGCGTCTACAAAAACTACGATCCGCGCGCGAAAATCATGCAGAGAACGGCGCACGACGTTCTGAACGAGCTCGGCGTCAAGGACGACCCGCTGCTCGACGTTGCAATGGAGCTCGAGCGCATCGCGCTCTCCGACGAGTATTTCATCGAAAAGAAGCTCTACCCGAATATCGACTTCTATTCCGGCATCACTCTCAAGGCGATGGGCTTTCCGGTCGCGATGTTCACGGTGCTGTTCGCCGTCGCGCGCACGGTCGGCTGGATCGCGCAGTGGAAGGAAATGATCGACGATCCGGAACAGAAGATCGGCCGTCCCCGCCAGCTTTACACCGGGGCCAAGCAGCGCGAGTACAGGCCGATCGGCAACCGCTGAGCGGGCGCTGCGGCCGGCTAAGAGAGTTTCATGAGTTCCCCATGGAGATCGCGGTGCATCGGAGGGGCGGTGTCTCGCCGCCCAAGTGCGCGGGACGCGCACCCTCCGAAACAGCGCGCAGCGAGCCGGTGGATCTTGCTTAGATGAGCAGGGGCTCCGGCCCGGCGAACTGATTTCCCCTGTCATCCGCCAGAGTTTTGCCGCGCGCACGACCCGGCCAGCCTTTCGCATTTCCGGCCGCCCTCGGCGCCGGCGCCACAATAATCCCGGCCCACAATAATCATGGCCGCAGGGGGTCGTCCCTCACCACGATCTCCGTGCGCTTGACGCCGACGGCGCTGGCGAGCCAGCGCAGCCGGTCGACCACCACCTCGCTGTCGGGCGCGCGGGCCGCGTCGGCGACCTCGAGCCGGACGCAATCGGCTTCGAGGCGCAGACGGGCGCTGGCGAGCACGGCCGGTACGGCGCCGGAGAACCGATAGGCGAGCAGGATCGCCCGGCCGAGAATCTGCGCCCGGCGCCGGATTGCCGGCGGCAGCAGGCCGATCGCGGGCTTGAGCCACGGGTCGTCGGGCCGGCCCATGTAACGCGCATGGACGGCGGCGGCGATGAAAACCCGTTCGGCGTGGTCGAGGCCGATGAAGGGGAGCGTCAGCAGCCGGCGGAAGCTCTCCTCGGCCCTCAAGTCCGGCGCGTCCCGCCAGGCGATGTCGGAGAGCGCGCAGACCGCCACTCGCAGGCGCGCTTCCGCGAGCGTCTCGCCGGCAAACAGGCCGGCCGTCCATTCGGCGAGGGCGGGAGCGAAATCCGGGACCCTCGCGAGCGGAAGACCGACGAGCTGCGCGCCCTCGACCAGAGGATCGAGATATCGCTCGGCTTCGTCCAGGCGGGAATAGAGGAGGCCCTCGCGAAGCCCGAGCGCCGAAAACACGACCCGCTCCGGCTCGAGGCGCTTCAGCACCCGGTCCAGAACGAGCGCCGCGGCGGGAAGCGTACGCGCTCTCCGCGGAGGGACTCCCGGGGTCGTGGCGAGCTTGGCGGGCGAAAGGCGCCACAGCGATTTGGCGAAGTCGCGCGCGGCCGAGGCTTCCACCGAATAGCCGTGCACCACCTTGACCGGGGCGCCCGACGCCTCGATGTGCGCCTTGGCGATCGCTCGCCAGCCGCCGCCGACCGGATAGAACGTCGGCCGCCGGAAGGCGGCCTTGAGCGCGTCGCGCAGAATTTCGTCGACGCGGCGCTTGGCCTCCGCCTGGCCCTCCGCGAGCATCGCCTCGACCGGCAGGGCGCCGAGCGGCAGGCTGACCCAGGTCTCGCCGACATGATCGTCGACGGCTTCCGCCAACTCGAGGCTGCCGCCGCCCATATCGCCGACCGTCCCAACCGGGCGGAAGAATCCCGAAATCACGCCGAGCGCCGCGTAACGCGCCTCCTCGGCGCCCGAGAGAATGCGGACGCTGAGCCCGGTTTCCGCCGCGATGGCGGCGGCGAGCTCGGGACCGTTGGAGGCTCGGCGAATCGCCTCGGTTCCGGTGACATCGAGCGTGGCGACCTCCATGGCGTCGGCGATGGCGCGAAACCGCCGCGCCGCCTCCACGGTTCGCCGAAAACCATCCGGCGCGATGGCGCCGGTTTCCGCGAGGCCCTCGGCCAGCCGGCAAAGCGACTTCTCGTTGAAGCGCGGCATCGGCGCGCGGCCGAGCTGGTCATAGACCATGAGCCGCACCGAGTTCGATCCGATGTCGATGATGGCGTAGTGCGGCCGCTCCGCCCGACCGACCCGCGCGGGATCGAGAGTGAGCGGCCGCAGCGGCTCTTTCGGCGTGTCCATCGCGCATCCTCCCGCTCGATCCCGATCATGCGCAACGGCCGCGATTTTGACCAGCCTACCCGTTCTGGCGCGCGCGCTTCGTTCCTCCGGCGCACAGACTGTCGCGATGTGGCAGCGTCTCGAGCCGCGCCGCCGTGTTTTCATGCCGCCAATCGTAAATGGGTCTCGGTCTTTCGGCGTGGACGGAATCTTGCGCGACCCACCGGCAGACGAGCCGGCCGGACCGCGGATCCCGGACCCAACGGCACGTCAGAGCCGTCCGCAATGTGGGCGTTAGTTTGATTTCGCGCCGTGGCGCGAAGCGAATGACAGTGAGCTTGTTCATGGCCCACCTCCAGACTTTGGTTGTTCCGAGGTCCGAAGGGGGTCGACCTCGCGGACTAGACGCCCGCCAGGACCCCGACCCGAGTGCCCGCACCCGGGAAGGTTGCGTTATGTCCCGGCGTCAGCAGCGCCGCCAAAGCGCTGCCAACGCCAAAGCTTCTAGTGCCCATGGTTTCCGACAGTGGTTGAAATGCCCGACGAAAAGCCGTCGAAGGCTTGGCCCACCTGGTCCTCGAGATTGTCATTGTCAACCCCAAATTCCCGGGCGCGGCAAATTGTCTGGAGCCGCACTGCCGGATCGGCGTTGTGGCGTGGAAACCGTCGCGACGGACGTCGCCAAACCGTCATATCGCTTGACAAAGGCGGCGACGCGGCCAGCGGCTGGACGGAACGCGTGCCGAGGCTCTCTATTCGAATTCCGTAGGTGGCTGCGCCCCCTGCTTCCCTACGAGCAGCCGCACGACGACCGTGTTGAGCATCTTGCTAGCGTTCATCTTATTGCCAAAAGCGCAGCGCACGTTGGGATTGCGACCGGCTATTCCGCCTTCACGACCTGGTTGGGAGTAAAAGTCATGGCTAAGCATCCGGCGAGCGAGCACCATCACCAAGCCGCCGCTCACCATCACGCCGCCGCTCATCATCATCACCAGGCGGCGCATCATCACGACCTCGGCGAGCACAAGGAGGCTCAGGCGCACGCTGACGCAGCGCATCAGCACAGCGAGCAGGGGCACAAGCACTCGGGCACCGCTCGCGAGCACTCGCGCAAGTAGGACGACAGCCTCCTCCATAGCCTAACGGGCCGACTTCCGAACGGTCGTCGGCCCGTCGTCCACACGGCGATAGCCTGTTGTTCTTGGCCGAAATGGGTCAGGCGAGGCCGGGATCCTCGCAACGGAATGGCGGCTATGGCGCAGCCTCCAATTGTTCCCGAGGCGATCTTTTCAAGCCCCGGTCCGCCCGAACCTTAAATTCAAACTGAGATACGACCTGCGGCGTTGTACGGTTGACAACTGATCCCGCGCCATGTTGCAGCCGCGCCATGAGCCCGTCCTTCCCCGCCCTTCTCGCGACCGGCTTCGTTCTCGGCTGGTCGGTCGCCTGGCCGCCCGGGCCGATCAACGCCGAGATCGCGCGCCGCTGCGCCTCAGACGATTTCCGGGCCGGAATCGCGGTGCTGGTCGGCGCTTCCAGCGCCGACGCTTTGTGGGCGGTGGCCGTCGCCCTCGGCGTCGGCCTCTTGTTCGCCGCGCCCCTCGCGCGCTCCGCCATGGGGCTCGTCAGCATCGCGCTCCTGCTCGCGCTCGCCTTCCTCTTCCTGCGCGCCTCGTGGCGAGCGTTTGCGCGCGGCGACGCGCCTCAGCCGAAGCCAAAGGCGCGGCAAAAATTCGGCTCGGCTCGCGGCGGCTTCGGCCTGGGCGCGGCGATGGCGCTGACAAGCCCCTGGAACGTCGCCTTCTGGCTGGCCGCCATGGGCCGGCCGGAGCTCGCCGGCGCGCGGGCCGGCTCGCTCCTCGTCATGGCCGCGGCGGTGATCGTCGGCGCGCTGACCTGGGGCGTCATCTGGGCGACGTTCAACGCGCTCCTCCATCGGGGCCTCGAGGGCGCCGCCAAGCGCTGGTGGACGATTTTCGTCGACCTCGCGACCGGCGCGCTGATGCTCTATTTCGCGATCGGATCGGCTGAGCGGTTGATGGCGGCCTGAGCTCAGCTCCGCCAGTTCGTGCTCCTTCGCCGCCCGCTCCCGCGCTGCCGGTCAGGCCGCCTCCGGCTTGTTTACGGTCTCGATGCGATCGAGAATTTTCCCGAGATCGCGCTTCGCGACCTGAACATCATAGTCGATCTGCAGATTGAGCCAAAGCTGCGGCGTTGTGCCGAGCGCCTTGGCGAGCCGAAGCGCAGTGTCGGCGGTGATGCCCGTCTGTTCGCCGGCGATCCGCTCGATCCGGGCGCCAGGCACGGCGCAAGCCTTCGCGAGAGCGCCCGCCGTCATGTTCAGCGGAACCAAAAACTCCTCCCGCAGAACCTCCCCGGGATGCATGGGCTTTGAGCTTCTTGGCCATTGTCGCCCCACCACTTACGCCACTTGCAATGTCGGAATTTCCTTGAGCCTGTCTCCGAGCTCCTGTTCCGCGCGCTTGAGGTCGTAGCGTTTCTGCAGATTGAGCCAGAGGTCGGGTCCGTTCCCGCACAGCTTCCCGAGGCGCGGCGCCATGACCGGCGTCACCGGCTGCCTTTCATCGAGAATGTCATAGAGGGTCTGACGCGACACGCCGAGGAGTTTGGCGATCTCCGGCTTGGGGCGGCCCAGCGCCGGCGAAATCTCCTCGCGCAGAAGCTCTCCAGGGTGCATCGGCGGCAAGCCACGCTTGGGGAGCTTCGGGAGCTTCTTGCCATCGAACTCATCCTCAGTGATAGTCTTCCAGATCGACGTCGACCGCGTCGCCTTCCGTCCAGCCGAATGTGATCCGCCAGTTTCCGCTGGCGTTGACTGCATAGCGGCCTTTGTCGCGACTGAAGAGCGCATGAAAACGGAAAGCGGGCAAGTCCATGTCCTCCGGCCGCGACGCGTCATCGAGAGCGTGCAGAATGCTGGCGATGCGCCGCGTGTTTAAGATCGTGAAGACGCCGAATAGAGGAAGGAATTGGCAATGTTTCGGCGAGCCGCGAGCGATGATAAGGAGGCGATCGGAACGTGACGATCCGCTCGCCCCATGCTCCTACACCGTTTCCCAAGGCGCTGTGATGGCCGCTGACCATATGGTTCCCGAACCCCTTCTGAGCCGAGTCGTCGACGTGTTCGACCCGCGGCGAGTGATTCTAGTCGGCAGCCGAGCCCGCGGCGACGCACGCGAAGACAGCGATTTTGATCTTGTGGTCGTGCTCGACGACGAGGTTCCGGACGGATTGTTGTCGGCCCGGCGGCGCTACGAGGCGCGCCGTGGCCTCGCCATTCCGGCCGACATTATTCCTTGCCGCGAGGCTGTCCTGAACGAGCGGGCGCGAGCGATCGGCTCCTTCGCCCACACGGTGCTCACCGAGGGTGTGGTGGTCTATGAGCGCTCCTGAGGATGCGGCCGCACAGTGGGCGGAAGCGGAGCGGTGGCTCGCAAAGGCCGACGAGGATGTTGCAGTCCGCGAACTGGCGTTGGCTCGCGAACCGCCGCTGACTGAGCCGGCGGCGTTCCATTGCCAGCAGGCCGGCGAGAAAATCCTCAAAGCGCTGCTGATCGCGGCGGGGGTGGCCCCAGCGCGAAACCATGACATGGAGCGGCTGGTCCAGGCCGCGGCGCCGCTATACCCGACCTTAAGCAACCGGATGCAGACCTTTGCTCGCCTTACGGAATGGCTGACCGCCACCCGCTACCCCGACCTCGGCGGGGGACTGGGCGAAACGCCCAGTGATGTCGCGGAGATGGCCCTGATCAAAGCGTTCGAGGCCGACCCTCGGGCCCTCGCCCCCTTTCGGGTCTGAACCAATGACAAAGAAGCTCAAATTCTACGGCTGGGGCTATGAGAACACCGGCCTCACCGAGCCCGAGCGGGACCATCTGTTCCGCTTCCTTGCCGAAAAGCTCGGCGCCGAGCCTCGCCTCGCACCGCCGCCGAAGGCCTCCGACATCGCCTTGCGCGCTTCGCGCGTCGCCCCGCCGGCGGCGCTGGCGAGCTTGCTTACGGACGATCCCTACGAGAGGCTTCTGCACACATACGGCAAGTCCTATCCGGAAACGGTCCGCGCCTTCGCGCGCGACTTCGCCAATGCGCCCGACCTCGTCGCCTCGCCCGCGAGCGAAGCGGACGTCGCCGCCGTTCTGGATTGGGCGGGCGGCGCGAAGGTCGCCGTCATCCCCTTCGGTTGCGGCTCGTCGGTGGTCGGCGGCGTCGAGCCGGCGGTCGGCGACGCCTACGCGGGGACGGTGAGCCTGGACATGCGGCGCCTCGATCGCGTGCTCGAGGTCGACGCGACGAGCCGCGCGGC
>DASRSL010000068.1:0-1681 GCA_035656495.1 Roseiarcus sp. | reverse complement strand
CGCCTCGGAGCTGCCGAACAGCGAATGCAGCGCGACGCCGATTGCGCGCATCATGCGCGCTGGCGCCGGGGGCAGGCCGGACATATCAGGCGGCGGCGGAGGCGGCGGGCCGAGCAGGGGCGGCGCGTCCTTGGCGCGATGTGTGGCGCGATAGTCGGCGCGCGCTGCCAGTTCGTCCGCCGAGGGCGCGTTGGCGCCGCGCAGCAGCGCCGACATTTCCTCGAAACTGGCGTCGACGAAGTGCCTGGCGTCGTGGAGCCGCCCCTTCGCGTGCAGACGGCGCCCGCCCGCGAGCGCGGCGCGGCGCATCAGGCCGGAGGCCCAGATGTCACTGAAGACACCGCGCTCGTCGCGCAGCCGATAGAGGAGCCGCGCCTCGGCGAGTAACTCGTCGAACTCCGCCCGATGCGACTCGGGAACCTTGGCTCGAACGTCGGCGATGCGTTGGCCGAGGTCCTTGTCCTGATGGACCTTCACCTCGACCGCGATGCGGATCGCGCGCAGCAGCACGTCCGGCAATTCGAGCGCGTAGGGCTCGGAAATGTCGAAGCCGTCGAGAAGGCGGTAACCGACGAGGTCGAGATACCCCGCCATCGCCGCGCCCGCCTCGCTGTCGAGCGAGCGCAGGGCTTGAAGCACACGGCCGGGGTCGTCCTTCGAAGCGAGAAGCTCGCGAGCGTGCGCGTCTTTCCCCATCGCCGCGATCAGCCGTTCGAGTTCGGCGGACGCCCCCGCGGAGACCGGCGCCGCGCCACGCATCAGGCCGAGCAATTGGGCGGGCGGGAGGCCGGTCCAGTCGCCCACATGGGCGAGAAAGTCGCCTGTCGGAACGACCGCGCCGGCGGTGTAGCGCATATGCTGCGAGATCATCTGCGAATGATGGTTGCGGCAGCGCGCGAGATAGGCGATCAGGTCCTCGTCGGAGAGCTTGTCCGGATCGATCGCCTGCAATTCGCGGTGCGCCTTGATTGAAGCGGGCTTGGCCTTCTGATCCCACTCGTGGAGTTGCTCGCGCCAGAGCTTCTTCTCGAAGACTTCTTCTGCGCGCTGAAAGCGCTGCGGTATCTGATCCGGCGCGACCGGGTGCACGGTCTTGTAGACGAAGCCGTTGACAAATCTGTACTCGAGGCCGTCGATCAGCATCCCGTAGAAGCTGGTGAAGTCCCGCACGCCGCGCCGGAACGCTTCCGGATGCGTCTCGGCGAGATAGCGCGTCACCGGCCGCGGAAAATGGACGGGGTCCAGCTCCCAGGAACCCGGGCCAGGGGGCTCGAAATGCAATGGGTTCGCATTCCCTGTTGCGCTCATGTGTATTTTTCCCCTGTGATGTAGCATTTCTCGGATAGCCGAATCTTCCTTCGGCTTGATTTTACATTCCGTTGGGTTAGTAATCTGCGCCACGCCGGCAGTTCTGACAAGTCGCGACCGCTGTCTCTTGCCGGAAATAATCATGCCCGGCCAGTCGAACCAGTTTCATGGCGCATGTCGATCATGTTGTCGAGCCGGTTAAATTCGGTTATTGGGCCGCTCAACACGACGGGCCTCCGCCAAAACCGGTCTTCTCGAGTTGGGTCGGGCCGAGATCGGTGTCGGCGAGATCGAGCCGCCCCTCCGCCTGCCGAAGTTCACCCCTGCCATGGCAGACCAGTCCGTGGAGAGGCATGGCATAGCTTCGACGGAC
>DASRSL010000067.1:0-35839 GCA_035656495.1 Roseiarcus sp. | reverse complement strand
AAGGTTTACGACCAGATGCCGGAGCCGCGCTACGTCATCTCGATGGGTTCGTGCGCCAATGGCGGCGGCTACTATCACTATTCCTATTCGGTGGTGCGCGGCTGCGACCGGATCGTTCCGGTCGACATCTACGTCCCCGGGTGCCCGCCGACTGCCGAGGCGTTACTCTACGGCGTCTTGCTGCTGCAGAAGAAGATCCGTCGGACGGGGACGATCGAACGCTGAGGGCCCTGCCCGCGAAGAAGAGCCATCGGAATGGACGAGCTGTTGCAAACGATCGGCGCGAAAGTCGCCGCCGCGATGCCGGGCGTGGTGCTCGAGTCGACCTTCGCCTTTGGCGAACTCACATTAGCCGTCGACCCGGCCAGGAACTTGGACGTGCTCAAGTTCCTGCGGGACGATCCGGCGGGCCGGTTCGTCTCGGTCATCGACATCTCGGGCGCCGACTATCCGGAGCGCGAGAAACGCTTCGAGGTGGTCTATCATCTGCTGTCGCCGAAACTGAACCGGCGCATCCGCGTCAAGCTTGCGACCGACGAGGAGACGCCGGTCGCCAGCGCCACCGCCGTTTGGCTCGGCGCCGACTGGTACGAGCGTGAGATCTACGACCTGTTCGGGGTGCTGTTCGTTGGGCACCCGGATCTCAGGCGCATTCTCACTGACTACGGTTTCGACGGTCATCCCCTGCGCAAGGATTTTCCGATGACCGGGTTCGTCGAGATGCGCTACGACGACCAGGAGAAGCGCATCCGCTATGAACCGGTCCGCCTTAACCAGGAATTCCGACAGTTCGACTTTCTGAGCCCCTGGGAAGGCCCGCCGCTGCCGGGGGATGAGAAGGCGAAGGGGCAGTAGGCTATGACCGAACAGAACCTCCGCAACTTCTCGATCAACTTCGGCCCGCAACACCCGGCAGCGCATGGCGTGCTGCGGCTCGTGCTCGAACTCGACGGCGAGGTCGTCGAACGCGTCGATCCGCATATCGGGCTCCTGCATCGCGGCACCGAGAAGCTGATGGAGGCGCGCACCTATTTGCAGAACGTGCCCTATCTCGACCGGCTCGATTATGTCGCGCCGATGAACCAGGAACACGCCTATGCGCTTGCCGTCGAGCGGTTGCTCGGGATCACGATTCCGCGACGCGGTCAGCTCATCCGGGTTCTCTATTCGGAAATCGGCCGCCTTTTGTCCCACCTGCTCAACGTCACGACTCAAGCGATGGACGTCGGCGCGCTGACGCCCCCGCTGTGGGGCTTCGAGGAGCGCGAAAAGCTGATGGTTTTCTACGAGCGGGCGAGTGGCGCGCGCATGCACGCGGCCTATTTCCGGCCCGGTGGCGTCCACCAGGACCTGCCGCAGAAGCTGATCGACGATATCTACGCCTTCTGCGATCCGTTCCTCAAAGTCTGCGACGACATCGAGGTTCTCCTCACCGACAACCGCATCTTTAAGCAGCGCAACGTCGGCATCGGGGTCATCACGCTGGAGAACGCGTGGGCCTGGGGATTTTCCGGCGTCATGGTGCGCGGGTCGGGCGCGCCCTGGGATCTGCGCAAGTCGCAACCCTACGAATGCTATGAGGAAATGGAATTCGACATCCCGGTCGGCAAGAACGGCGACTGTTACGATCGTTATTTGATCCGCATGGAGGAGATGCGTCAGTCGACCAGAATCATGAAGCAGTGCTGCGAAAAGCTGAGCTCGGAGGGCGGCGCGGGGCCGGTGAGCACCGGCGACGGCAAGATCGTGCCGCCGAAGCGCGCCGACATGAAGAGTTCGATGGAGGCGCTGATCCATCACTTCAAGCTCTACACCGAGGGCTACAAGGTGCCTCCCGGCGAGGTTTATGCTCCGGTGGAGGCGCCCAAAGGCGAGTTCGGCGTCTATCTCGTGTCCGACGGCTCCAACAGACCTTACCGGGTGAAACTGCGCGCGCCCAGCTTTGCGCATCTGCAGGCGATGGATTTCCTCTGTCGCAAGCACATGCTGGCCGACGTCAGCGCGGTTCTCGGCTCCATCGACATCGTGTTCGGGGAGGTCGACCGATGACCCTGCTCGAATCGCTGAAGAACCGTGCGAGCCTCATCCCTCTCCGGGACCGCTTCCTTCATTGTCGTCATCGGAGCGACGCGCCTTGCCGCCGGCGAGCCGCTCGTCCAGCCGCAGGCGGACGCCGGGATCGTAGCCGGCGTCACGCTGGTCATGCTGTTCCTTTCGTCAAAGACAGCCCGCGCGGGCGCGCGATGAAGTCTTCTAGCATTTCGACGCAATCGAGGAACGTCTAGTCCATGTCCGTTCGACGACTCGCCGAAAAACAGCCCGTGAGCTTCGAGTTCACGCCCGAGAACCAGGCGTGGGCGGCGAAGGAGATCGCCAAGTATCCGCCCGGCCGGCAGGCGTCGGCGGTTCTGGCTCTCCTGTGGCGCGCCCAAAAACAGTGCGGCTACTGGTTGCCGAGGCCGGCGATCGAGAAGGTCGCCGAGATACTCGACATGCCGAACATTCGCGTGCTCGAGGTCGCGACCTTCTACACGATGTTCAATCTCGAGCCGGTCGGCCGCCATTACGTGCAGCTCTGTGGCACGACGCCCTGCGTGCTGCGCGGCGCGGAGGGCCTCAAGGCGGTGTTGCGGAAGCGGGTTGGCGAGCCGGGCCATGTCACCGCCGACGGCAGTTTCTCCTGGGACGAGGTCGAATGCCTCGGCGCCTGCTGCAATGCGCCGATGGCGCAGATTAACGACGACTTTTACGAGGACCTGACGCCGGAGAATTTTCTGAGACTGCTCGACGATCTGGCGGCCGGCCATCCGGTGAAGACCGGCTCGCAGACCGGCCGTGTCTCGTCCGAACCGGTCGGGGGCCTCACATCGCTGACCACGCTTTACGGCGTCGACGGGCGCAGCGGAAAGGCAAGCGTCCCGCCGCCCGCGAACGATCAACCGGTCGGCGGCGCGCCGACGGACGAAGCGGCGGCCCATGCGCGGACGGCCGCCGAGAAGGCGCACGCTCACGAAGCGCCGGCGCAGAAGGCGAACTGAGCGATGCTGGAAGACAGGGATCGCATCTTCACCAATCTCTACGGCCTCGGGGACCGCGGCCTCAAAGGCGCGCGCGGGCGGGGGAACTGGGACGGGACCAAGGCGCTCATCGACAAGGGACGCGACTGGATGGTCGCCGAGATCAAGGCCTCGGAGCTGCGCGGGCGCGGCGGGGCGGGTTTTCCGACCGGCCTCAAATGGTCATTCATGCCCAAGAACGTGGATCCGAAGCGGCCGCACTACCTCGTCATCAACGCCGACGAATCCGAGCCCGGCACCTGCAAGGACCGGGAGATCATGCGCAACGATCCCCATACGCTGGTCGAGGGCGCGTTGCTCGCCTCCTTCGCGATGGGTGCGCACGTCTCCTACATCTACGTGCGCGGGGAATTCATTCTCGAGCGGGAGCGCCTGCAGGCCGCGGTCGACGAGGCGTACGAAGCCAAACTGATCGGCAAGGACAACGTCCACGGCTGGCCGTTCGACATCTACGTCCATCATGGGGCGGGCGCCTACATTTGCGGCGAAGAGACCGCATTGCTCGAGTCGCTCGAGGGCAAGAAAGGCATGCCGCGCATGAAGCCCCCGTTCCCGGCGGGCGTCGGGCTCTACGGCTGCCCGACCACGGTCAACAACGTCGAGTCGATCGCCGTCGCGCCCGAAATTCTCAAGCGCGGCGCGTCGTGGTTCACGAGCTTCGGCGCACCCAACAATTCCGGAACGAAGCTCTTCTGCCTTTCGGGCCACGTCAACAAGCCGTGCAATGTCGAAGAGGCGATGTCGATCCCGTTCCGCGAGCTTATCGACAAGCATGCCGGCGGCGTTCGCGGCGGCTGGGACAATCTTCTCGCCGTCATCCCCGGCGGCTCGTCGGTCCGCCTGGTGCCGGCCGCGCAGATCATCGACTGTCCGATGGATTTCGATTCTTTGGTCAAGCTCCGTTCGGGCCTCGGCACGGCGGCGGCGATCGTGATGGACAAGTCGACCGACATCGTGCGGGCGATCGCGCGGATCTCCTATTTCTACAAGCACGAGAGTTGCGGGCAATGCACGCCCTGCCGCGAGGGCGCCGGCTGGATGTGGCGGGTGCTCACCCGAATGGCTGAGGGCCGCGCGCAGAAGCGCGAGATCGACATTCTGCTTGACGTGACGAAGCAGGTCGAGGGACGCACGATCTGCGCGCTCGGCGATGCGGCCGCCTGGCCAGTCCAGGGCCTGATCGCCCACTTCCGCCCAGAAATCGAGCGGCGCATCGACGAATATTCGGCGAATCCGCACAGCGAGCCGGTGCGCGCGGCAGCGGAGTAGCCCCATGAATTCGACCCACATCGCGCAGGTCAACATCGGCCGGCTGCTCTATGCGTTGGACGATGCGCGCATTGCCGCCTTCATGGACAATCTCGATCGCGTCAACGCTCTCGCAGAACGAAGCCCGGGCTTCGTCTGGCGCCTGAAGGACGAGAGCAACAACGCCACAGCGTTCCGGCCCTTCGACGATCCGAATATGCTCGTCAACATGTCGGTCTGGGAGCGCGTCGAGGCCTTGGAGCGATTCGTCTGGGCGACGGTCCACAAGCAGTTCTACAATCGCAAAGGCGGCTGGTTCGAAAAGCTCGCTACGCCGCATTTCGTCATGTGGCCGATTCCCGCCGGGCATATCCCGGACCTGGTGGAGGCGAAGGCGCGGCTCGAGCATGTGACGAAGCACGGCGACAGCGACTTCGCGTTCGGATGGGGACACTTGCCGCACATCAAGTTGTGGATGAGCCGGAAATGCGGCTGATCAGGCGCATCGGCGTGCACGCGGAATCCGCAATGAAAGTCGGGGTTGCCGTCGCCGGCCGGCGCGCCTATGCCCGAGCCGGCCGCTGGGCGAGAAGCGCATGAGCAAGATCATCATCGACAGCAAGGAAATCGAAGTTCCGGCGGAATACACGCTGCTGCAGGCCTGCGAGTCCGCTGGCGCGGAAATCCCGCGCTTCTGTTTCCATGAACGGCTGTCGATCGCGGGCAACTGTCGGATGTGTCTCGTCGAGGTGAAGGGCGGCCCGCCGAAGCCGACAGCCTCATGCGCCATGCAGGTCAAGGACCTGCGGCCCGGCCCGAACGGCGAGCCGCCGGTCGTCGAAACGAATTCGCCGATGGCGCGCAAGGCGCGCCGCGGAGTGATGGAGCTCCTGCTCATCAACCATCCGCTCGACTGCCCGATCTGCGACCAAGGCGGCGAATGCGACCTGCAGGACCAGGCGATGGCCTACGGCGCCGACTCGTCGCGGTTTTCGGAGAACAAGCGCGCGGTGGAGGACAAATACCTCGGCCCGCTCGTGAAGACCTCGATGAACCGCTGCATCCAGTGCACCCGCTGCGTGCGCTTCGCCACCGAGGTCGCAGGGGCGCCGGAGCTCGGCGCAATCGGGCGCGGCGAAGACATGGAGATCACCTCTTATCTCGAGAGCGCGATGACCTCGGAATTGCAGGCCAACGTGATCGATCTCTGCCCGGTCGGCGCATTGACCTCGAAGCCGACCGCGTTCCACGCCCGCCCCTGGGAATTCGTTCATACCGAGTCGATCGACGTCACCGACGCGCTCGGCTCGGCGATCCGCGTAGACTCGCGCGGCCGCGAGGTGGTGCGTATCCTTCCGCGCGTCAACGATGCGATCAACGAGGAGTGGATCTCCGACAAGACGCGCTTCGTCTGCGATGGCCTGAAGGTCCAGCGTCTCGATCGGCCCTACGTGCGCGCTGGCGGCAAGCTCAAGCCGGCGGGTTGGCGGCAGGCGTTCGACGCGGTCGCCGCGCGGGTGAAGGCGGCGCGGCCTTCCCGGGTCGGGGCGATCGTCGGCGACCTGGCGACGGTGGAGGAGATGTTCGCACTCAAGGGGCTCCTCGGCAATCTCGGCTCGCCGAACATCGACTGCCGCCAGGACGGTTCGAAGCTCCATCCGAAATTCGGCCGCGCGTCCTATCTGTTCAACACGAGCATCGCCGGAATCGACCAGGCGGACGCCATTCTCGTTATCGGATCGAATCCCCGACGCGAAGCCGCCGTGCTCAATGCGCGCATCCGCAAGCGCTGGCTGAGAGGCGGCGTGCTGATCGGCCTCATCGGCGAGCGGGCGGACCTGACCTATAAGTACGATTACTTTGGCGCCGGACCGGAGACGCTCGCCAAGATGGCCGAGCAGCCGCCGGCGGGCATGACGAAGCCGATGTTCATCGTCGGCGCCGCGGCCTTCGTCCGACCCGACGGCGCGGCCGTGTTGGCGAGCCTCGCCAAAGCAGCGCTCGCCGCGGGCGTCGTCAAGGAGGCCTGGAACGGCTTCAACGTGCTGCACTCCGCCGCCTCCCGCGTCGGCGGCCTCGATCTCGGCCTCGTGCCGGACGATGGCGGCCTCGACGCGCCGTCCATGGCGAAGGCTGGAGCGCTCGACGTCGTCTTCAATCTCGGCGCGGACGAGATCGACATCGAGCCCGGCGCCTTCGTCGTCTATATCGGCACGCACGGCGATCGCGGTGCGCAACGCGCCGACGTCATCCTGCCGGGCGCGGCCTGCACCGAGAAGACTGGCGTCTACGTCAACACCGAGGGCAGGCCGCAGTTCGCCGAGCGCGCGGTATTCCCACCCGGCGACGCGCGCGAGGATTGGTCGATCCTGCGAGCGCTCTCCGACCCGCTCAGCGCGAGGCTCCCGTACGATTCGCTGGCGCAGCTCCGCGCGACGCTCGCCGCCGCCTATCCGCATCTCGTGCGCTTCGGCGAGATCGAGCCGGCGGACCCTGCGGCGATCGTCGGCTTGTCGACTGTGCTCGGGACGCCCGACAAGGCGCCGTTTGTCAGCGCAGTCCGCGACTTCTACCTCACCAACCCCATCGCGCGCGCCTCGCGAACCATGGCCGAGTGTTCGGCCCTGGCGCAGGGCATTGCGCGCCAAGCGGCGGAATAGGCCAGGATGAGCAGCGCTTCCCCTTTCCGCCGACCGGATTCGTCGCCTTGGCTCGTCATAGTGGGCGCCGGCGCGCTGCTCGCGGCCGTCATCGTCGCGGTGCTGCTGTGGTTCCTTATCGGCGGCGGCTATTTCGCCGCATTCGGCCGCTGGATGTATGAAACCGACGTCGGCACGGCGGTGCGCTATGTGCTCGAAAGCCTGTTGCTGCTCGTCTGCCTCCTGTTGTCGACAGCCGCCCTGATCTACATCGAGCGAAAAATCTGGGGCGCGGTGCAGCTGCGGCGCGGTCCGAACGTGGTCGGGCCCTGGGGCGTGCTGCAGCCGTTCGCCGACTTTTTGAAGTTTATCTTCAAGGAGCCGGTCATCCCGGCAGGCGCCAACAAGGGCGTGTTCGTCCTGGCGCCTCTGGTGTCGGTCGTGCTGGTGATCGCGGCCTGGGCCGTCATTCCCGTCGCGGACGGTTGGGTGATCGCCGACATCAACGTCGGCATCCTCTATCTCTTCGCCGTCTCGTCGCTCGGCGTCTACGGCATCATCATGGCGGGCTGGGCGTCGAATTCGAAATATCCTCTCCTGTCGGCTCTTCGCGCGGCGGCGCAGATGGTGTCCTACGAAGTCTCGATCGGCTTCGTTATCGTCACGGTCATCATGTGCGCCGGATCGCTGAATCTCAGCGACATCGTGCATGCCCAGGACACCCGCTTCGGCCTCCTCGGCTGGTACTGGCTGCCGCTGCTGCCGATGTTCATCATCTTCTTCGTCTCGGCGCTGGCCGAGACGAACCGCCCGCCGTTCGACCTGACGGAAGCGGAGTCCGAGCTCGTCGCGGGCTACTACGTAGAATATTCGGCCTCGCTCTTCCTGCTGCAGTTCCTGACCGAACTCGTCGCCGTGTTGACGATGTCCGCGATGACGGCCGTGCTGTTCCTCGGCGGCTGGTTGTCGCCGCTGCCGTTTGCGCCCTTCACCTGGGTGCCCGGCGTCATCTGGTTTCTCATCAAGTTGTGGTCGGTGGTCTTTTGCTTCTCGATGGTCAAGGCCTTCGTACCTCGCTATCGCTACGACCAGCTGATGCGTCTCGGCTGGAAGGTGTTCCTGCCGATCTCGCTCGTCATGGTGTTCGTGGTGGCCGTGGTCCTCAAGTTCGCCGGCCTCGGCGCCAACGTCTCGGGTTAGGGGAGGGGAAACGCATGGCTCTCAGGGTCGCCCAGTCCGCCCGTTCGCTGTTCCTGGCAGAGTTCCTGGCGGCGTTCGCGCTGTCGGTCCGTTACATGTTCAAGCCGAAGGCGACGCTCAACTATCCGAACGAGAAGTCACCGCTCTCGCCTCGCTTCCGGGGAGAACACGCGCTGCGCCGCTACCCGAACGGGGAGGAGCGTTGCATCGCCTGCAAGCTTTGCGAGGCGATCTGCCCGGCGCAGGCGATTACGATCGAGGCGGGCCCTCGCCGCAACGACGGCACCCGCCGCACGACGCGCTACGACATCGACATGACGAAATGCATCTACTGCGGCATGTGCCAGGAGGCCTGTCCGGTCGACGCCATCGTCGAAGGCCCGAATTTTGAATTCGCGGCGGAGACGCGCGAGGAGCTGTTCTACGACAAGGATCGGCTGCTCGCCAACGGCGCCCGTTGGGAGCGGGAGCTCGCGCGCAACATCGCGATCGACGCGCCTTATCGGTAAGGCCCCTGACCCGCGGGAGCGGGAGAGGGCAGGGGCGAGGGCATTTTCAAGAGGCTCACAATGCAGGCCGAGGGTGTGTTCTTCTGGATCTTCGCGACGATCCTCGTCGGGTCGGCGCTCGCCGTCATCTCGGCCAGGAACCCGGTCCATTCCGTGCTGTTCCTGATCCTCGCATTCGTCAGCGCGGCGGGCCTTTTCCTTCTGATGGGCGCGGAATTCCTGGCGATGATCCTGGTCGTCGTCTACGTCGGCGCCGTGGCCGTGCTGTTCCTCTTCATCGTCATGCTGCTCGACGTCGATTTCGCCCGCATGAAGCAGGGCTTTGTCCAATACCTTCCGCAAGGGATACTGATCGCCTTCTGCGTGGCGGCGGAGCTCGTCTACATCGTTTCGGGCTGGGGGGTCGCGCCGAACCGGGCCGCGCCCGCGACGCCGGCCGGCACGCTGTCGAACACCGCCGCGCTCGGCGAGGTGCTCTACACCCGCTATTTCTATTTCTTCCAGGCGGCCGGCATGATTTTGCTCACCGCGATGATCGGCGCGATCGTCCTCACCCTGCATCACAAGGCGGGCGTCAAGCGCCAGGACGTCGGCGCCCAGGTCGCGCGCGATCCCGAGACCGCGGTCGAGTTGCGCAAGGTCACCTCGCGCGCCGGCATCTGAAGGATCGACCTCATGGACCTTTCCGCCTATCTGACGCTCGCGGCGATCGTGTTCACGATCGGCGTCGCCGGCATCATCCTCAACCACAAGAACATCATCGTCATCCTGATGTCGATCGAGCTGATCCTCTTGTCGTGCAACATCAACCTCGTCGCCTTTTCGACCTACTCCGGCGACCTGACGGGGCAGGCCTTCGCGCTGTTCATTCTGACGGTGGCGGCGGCGGAGGCGGCGATCGGCCTTGCGGTCCTGGTCGCTTATTTCCGCAACCGCGGCTCGATCGCGGTCGAAGACATCAATTCGCTGAAGGGCTGAGACGGGACCATGTACGACCTGATCGTCTTTCTCCCGCTCGTCGGTTTTCTGATCGCCGGGATATTCGGCCGCTTTGTCGGCACGCGCGGCGCCGAATATGTGACCACCGGCCTGCTTGGGATCTCGTTCGTCCTGTCGTGGATCGCCTTCTTCCAGGTCGCTGGGGGCGCGACCGCGCACGTCCCCATCGCCACCTGGTTCACCTCCGGCAAGCTCGCGGCCGACTGGGCGCTGCGCGTCGACACTTTGACTGCGGTGATGCTCGTCGTGGTGACCACGGTGTCGTTCCTGGTGCACGCCTATTCGATCGGCTACATGCACGAGGATCCGTCGCGGCCGCGCTTCTTCGCCTATCTGTCGCTCTTCACGTTCGCAATGTTGATGTTGTCGACGGCGGACAACCTCGTCCAGCTGTTCTTCGGTTGGGAAGGCGTCGGCCTCATGTCCTACCTGCTGATCGGCTTCTGGTACGAGCGCCCCTCCGCCAATGCCGCCGCGATCAAGGCCTTCGTAGTGAACCGCGTCGGCGACCTCGGCTTCGCGCTCGGCATCTTCCTCATCTATCAATTGACCGGCTCGGTGGCGTTCGACCAGGTGTTCGCCGCTGCGCCTGGCGTCGCCGGCAAGACCGTGTATTTCATCGGCTTCGACTGGAACGCGGCGACGCTGGCCTGCCTCCTCCTTTTCATGGGCGCGATGGGCAAGTCCGCCCAGTTCCTGCTCCACACCTGGCTGCCCGACGCGATGGAGGGCCCGACTCCGGTCTCGGCTCTCATTCACGCCGCAACGATGGTGACGGCCGGCGTGTTCATGGTCGCGCGCCTGTCGCCCGTGTTCGAGACTTCTCCGACCGCGCTGAGCTTCGTTCTCGTCATCGGCGCGACAACGGCCTTCTTCGCCGCGAGTGTCGGCCTCGTGCAGAACGACATCAAGCGCGTCATCGCCTATTCGACCTGCTCGCAGCTCGGTTACATGTTCGTCGGCATCGGCGTCGGCGGCTACAGCCTCGGCATCTTCCACCTGTTCACCCATGCCTTCTTCAAGGCGCTCCTGTTCCTCGGCGCAGGCTCGGTCATTACAGCGATGCATCACGAACAGGACATGCGCCGCATGGGGGGCTTGCGCGCCGAGATGCCTTTCACCTTCTGGATGATGGTGATCGGCTCGCTGTCGCTGACCGGGGTCGGCCTTCCCTTCAGCTCGATCGGCTTCGCCGGCTTCGTGTCGAAGGACGCGATAATCGAGGCGGCCTTCGCCTCGCATCGCTATGGCGCGGTCTTCGCCTTCTGGTGCGTGGTGATCGCGGCGGCCTTCACCTCCTTTTATTCCTGGCGCCTCCTGTTCATGACCTTCTTCGGCCATCGCGGCGAATGGGCGGGCTCTCTGCCGCCGAGCGGGCACGAGGAAGACGCCCGGGCTCATGACGAGCCCGACCTCAGGAGGCCAGTGCCGCCCGACCACGCGCGTCCTGAGCCGGCGCATATGGTCCGCGGCCATGTGGTCGATCATCCGGCGGAGGAGCACGCGGTGCAGGAATCGCCGCCCGTGATGCTGGTCCCGCTCGCCGTGCTCGCGGTTGGCGCGGTGTTCGCCGGCGCCGCTTTCCGCCACTGGTTCATCGGCGAAGGGTTCAAGGAGTTTTGGAGGAACGCGCTATTCCTCGGCCAAAATAACCACATCCTCGCGGAAATGGAGCACGTCCCGTTGGTGGTCTCGCTGTCGCCGACGCTGATGATGCTCGGGGGGCTCGTCGTGGCGGCGTACATGTACGTGATCGACAAGACGGCGCCGAAGCGGCTGGCCGAGGCGTTTCCCGCCCTTTATCGTTTCCTGCTCAACAAGTGGTACTTCGACGAACTCTATGACGCAGTTTTTGTCCGGCCCGCCTTCGCCATTGGGCGCTTGTTCTGGAAGGGCGGCGACGGGGCGATTATCGACGGTTTCGGCCCGGACGGCGTCTCGGCCCGCGTCCTCGACGTGACGCGGAGCGCCGTGCGGCTGCAGTCCGGCTACGTCTATCAATATGCCTTCGCGATCCTGCTTGGCGTTGCCGCGCTCTCGACCTGGTATCTGTTCGGCGGGGGACACTGATGTCCGGTTCCTGGATCCTCTCGAGCCTCCTCATCGTGCCGCTTGTGGGGGCGGCGTTCATCCTCCTTCTCCCGGGCGAGAGGGAGGCGACCAAACGCAACGCCCGGTGGATCGCGCTCTACGCCACGCTGATCACGTTTGCCTTGAGCCTCGTCGCCTGGAGCCGCTTCAATCCGGCCGAACCTGGCTTCCAGCTGCTCGAGGAGCACGACTGGTTTTCGCACGCCATCATCTACAAGCTCGGAGTCGACGGCGTGTCGATGCCGTTCGTCCTGCTGACGACCTTCTTGCTGCCGATCTGCATCCTGGCCTCCTGGACTCCGATCCAGAGCCGGGTCAAGGAATACATGGTCGCCTTTCTCGTCCTGGAGACGATGATGGTCGGCGCGTTCATCGCGTTGGACCTCGTGCTCTTCTACCTGTTTTTCGAGGGCGGTCTCATTCCGATGTTCCTCATCATCGGCGTTTGGGGTCACAGCAACCGCGTCTACGCCGCCTTCAAGTTCTTCCTCTACACGTTCACCGGCTCGGTCCTGATGCTACTCGCCATCATGGCGATGTACTGGACGGCGGGCACGACCGATATCACCGTGCTATTGAAAACGGCGTTCTCGCCCAAGATGCAGACTTGGCTGTGGCTCGCTTTCTTCGCCTCGTTCGCGGTCAAGCTGCCGATGTGGCCGGTGCACACCTGGCTTCCCGACGCCCATGTCGAAGCGCCGACCGCGGGCTCGGTGGTCCTGGCCGCCATCCTTCTGAAATTGGGAGGCTACGGTTTCATCCGCTTCTCCTTGCCGATGTTTCCCGACGCATCCGTTTACTTCACGCCGCTCGTCTACGCGCTGTCGGTGATCGCGATCGTCTACACCTCGCTGGTCGCGCTCGCCCAGGAGAACATGAAGAAACTGATCGCCTATTCTTCAGTCGCCCACATGGGCTTCGTCACCATGGGGATATTCTCTGCAAACACGCTAGGCGTCGAAGGCGCAGTGTTCGTCATGGTGAGTCACGGACTGGTGTCCGCCGCGCTGTTTCTGTGCGTCGGCGTCGTCTACGACCGCACGCACAGCCTCGAGATCGCGAGCTACGGCGGCCTGGTGCAGCGGATGCCGCTCTATGCGGTCGCCTTCATGGTGTTCACGCTCGCCAATCTCGGCCTGCCTGGGACTTCGGGTTTTGTCGGCGAGTTCCTCAGCCTGATCGGCACTTTCCAGGTGAACAACTGGGTCGCTTTCCTCGCGACCACCAATGTCATCCTGTCCGCCGCCTACGCGCTCTTTCTCTACCGCCGCGTCGTCTACGGCGTCATCGACAAGCCCGGCCTTATGAATATAGCCGATCTTTCCGTTTACGAGATCGGGGCCCTGCTCCCGCTTGGGCTTCTGGTCGTCTATTACGGCGTGCACCCGCAGCCGGTGATCGACGCGAGCTCCTCCTCGATCGAGGCGATCCTCAGAGGCCTCGGCCACGCGGTCGGAGCGGCGAAGACTGCGGGCCTGTAACGCCTGGACATTCTTGCGAACGAGCGACCCATGCACGGAACGGCCCTTTCTCTCCCCGTGGTCCTGCCCGAAGCGGTGCTGGCGCTGGGCGCGCTCGCGCTCGTGCTCTACGGCGCGCTGAGAGGAGAGCGGGCGTACAACCTCGTCACCGAAGTCTCGGTGGCGCTGCTCGGGATCGTTTTCATTCTGCTGGTCGCCAAGAATCGGCCGATGGGGATCACCTTCTACGGCGCCTTCGCCGACGACGCGTTCACCCGTTTCATGAGCGGTCTGGCAGTGATCGGCTCGCTGGTGACGCTCTTGCTGTCGCTGGAATTCATGCGCTCGGAGAGGATCGCCGGGTTCGAATTCCCGATACTCATCCTGCTGTCGACGCTCGGCATGCTGATGCTGATCTCGGCCGGCGACTTCATCGCCCTCTATCTCGGCCTCGAGCTGATGAGTCTCGCGCTCTATGTCATCGCGGCGTACCGGCGGCACGATCTGCGGGCCACCGAGGCCGGGCTCAAGTATTTCGTGCTGAGCGCCCTTTCATCGGGCATTCTCCTCTACGGCGCTTCGCTCATCTACGGCTATGCCGGCTCGGTGTCGTTCCCCGACGTCGCCGCCGCCGTGCACGATCACCGAAGCATCGGCGTGCTGTTCGGCCTCGTCTTCGTGCTGGCGGGCCTCGCCTACAAGATCTCCGCGGTCCCGTTCCACATGTGGACGCCTGACGTGTACGAGGGCGCGCCGACCCCGGTGACGACCTTCTTCGCCACCGCGCCGAAGATCGCGGCGATGGCGGTCATCGTCCGCGTGGCGTTGTCCTGCTTCCCGGGCGTGACGAACGACTGGCGGCAGATTCTGACCTTCGTTTCGATCGCATCGATGGCGCTCGGCGCCTTCGCAGGCATCGGTCAGAGCAACTTCAAGCGGCTGATGGCCTATTCGTCGATCGGCCACATGGGCTTTGCGCTGGTCGGCCTTGCGGCCGGCACGGTCGAGGGCGTGCAGAGCGTCATCGTCTACATGGCGATCTATGTCGTCATGACTCTCGGGACCTTCGCGGCCATCCTGGCGATGCGGCGCGACGGAAGGCCGGTCGAGACGATCGCGGATCTCGCCGGCCTCGCTCGCACCGATCCGGCGATGGCGTTTTTCCTGGCGGCGATGATGTTCTCGCTCGCCGGCGCTCCGCCGCTCGCCGGCTTCTTCGCCAAGTTCTACGTGTTCGCCGCCGCCGTCAAGGCCGGCCTCTATGGGCTGGCGGTGATCGGCGTGCTGGCGAGCGCCGTCGGCGCCTACTATTATCTGCGCATCGTGAAGCTCATGTATTTCGACGAGCCCGCCAAGGCGTTCGACCGCGCGGGCCTCGTCGCGCGGGGCGTGCTGGCGGTGACGGCGTTCCTGATCATAGCTTTCGTGTTCGCTCCCTCGCTCTTGACCGACGCGGCTATGGCGGCGGCGCATACGCTGTTTTGAGCGCACCGCCGGAGTTCGAGAGCGCGCCCGGCGGCTGGAGGGTCGGCCGGCTGGGCGCGATCGACTCGACCAACGAGGAGGCCCGCCGCCGCGCCTTCGCCGGGGATCCCGGGCGTCTTTGGGTCATGGCCGAGGAGCAGAGCGCCGGACGCGGCCGGCGCGGCCGGAATTGGGAGTCGCCCAAAGGCAATCTCCACGCAAGCGCGCTCCTGATCGACCCGTGTCCGCGGGCGGCGGCGGCGCAGCTCGGCTTCGTGGCGGGCGTGGCCCTCGCGCGCGCCGCCAAAGACCTCGGCGCCTCGCGCGCCCGGCTCAAATGGCCGAACGATCTCGTCTGCGAGGGCGCAAAATGCGCCGGCGTCCTGGTGGAGGGCGCGACCCTTCCCGACAAGCGACTCGCCTGCGTCATCGGTGTCGGCGTCAACTGCTCGATTGCGCCGACAGGCATCGGCTGTCCGACCGCAATTCTGGCCTCGGAGGGCGGCGGCCCGATCGAGGCCGGGGTGCTGTTCGGGCGGCTGATCGCCCGTTTCGATGAAGCGCTCCTGGCATGGCGGGCGGGCGAAGCCTTCGATGCCATTCGTTCGGCGTGGCTCGCTCATGCGGCGGCGCTCGGCGTGCGCATCCGGATCGAGAGCGGCGAACGCCGGCGGGAGGGCGCATTCGAGGGGCTTGACGGCGCCGGCCGTTTGCTGTTTCGCGGGGAGAGCGGGATCGAGCGGATTGAATCCGCGGACCTCTGGATATTGCCTCAATCGGATGGCTCGCCCGTGGCGGCTTCGTCCGCTTCGCTTGCGCGGGAAGGCCCGGACTGAATGACGGACGACGGCGAGATCGTGTTCGCGCCCCTCGGGGGCTTGGGCGAGATTGGCATGAATTGCGCGCTCTACGGCTATGGTCCGCCGAAGGCGCGCAAATGGCTGATGGTCGATCTCGGGGTCGCCTTCGCCGGTGACGACCTGCCGGGGGTCGATCTCATCATGCCCGACATTGGCTTCATCGAGAAGGTGAAGAAGAATCTCGCCGGCGTCGTCCTCACTCATGCCCACGAGGACCATATCGGCGCGCTCGTCGAGCTGTGGCCGAGCCTCGGCGCGCAGGTCTATGCTTCTCCTTTCGCGGCTGGTCTTATCGAGGCGCGGAGGCTCGGCGAGGCGGGCGTGCCCGACATTCCGTTCACCATCGTCAAGCCGGGCGCCCGGCTCGAGATCGGGCCGTTCGACGTCGAATTCGTCCCGGTCGCCCATTCGATTCCGGAGAGCTCTGCGCTCGCGATCCGCACGCCGGCCGGACTCGTCGTCCACACCGGGGACTGGAAGATCGACGCAACCCCGGTTCTCGGCCTGCCGACCGACGAGGCGCGGCTCAGCGCGCTCGGCGACGAGGGCGTGCTGGCGCTCGTCTGCGACTCGACCAATGTGCTCAGGGAGGGCGAAAGCCCGTCCGAGCGGGACGTCGCCGCGGTGCTTCACGACCTGATCGGCAAGGCGAAGGGCAGGGTGGTCGTCACCACCTTCGCCTCCAACGTGTCGCGCCTCCGCTCGGCCGCCGAAGCGGGCCTCGCCGCGGGACGCCAGGTCTGCATCCTGGGGCGCGCGATCGAGCGCGTCGTCGCGGTCGCGCGCGAATGCGGCATGCTCGACGGCGTGCCGCCGTTTCTGGGTGTGGACGCTTTCGAGCGCTTGCCGAGGAACAAGGTCCTGGCTCTCGCGACAGGCAGCCAGGGCGAGCCGCGCGCGGCGCTCGCCCGAATGGCCGAGGACGAGCATCCGACAGCCGAGCTGAGCCCCGGCGACACGGTCATCTTCTCTTCGCGCACCATTCCGGGCAACGAGAAGGCGGTCGGCAGGCTGATCAACGCCTTCGCGACCGCGGGCGTCGAGGTTGTCACCGACCGCAACGCCCTGGTGCACGTCTCTGGCCATCCGCGCCGGGCGGAGCTCGCGAAAATGTATGCCTGGCTGCGGCCGAGGATCGCGGTCCCGGCGCACGGCGAGGCGTTGCATCTCAGCGAGCACGCCGCCTTCGCCAAGGCGCAGGGCGTGCCGCAGGTCTTGCGCGCCATGAACGGCGATCTCGTGCGTTTCGCGCCGGGCGACGTCGCGACCATTGGCGCCGTCGACCGCGGCCGACGACTGAAGGACGGCGAGATCCTCCTGCCCGCCGATCAGGAATGCGTCGCGCAACGCCGCCGACTCTCCTTCGCCGGCGTCGTTTCGATCGCCCTCGCGCTGACGCCGAAGGGCGAAATGGCCGGCGACCCGGACGTGATGATCGCCGGCCTGCCCGAGCGCACGCGCGAGGGCGCGGCGATCGACGCGCTGATCGACGCGGCGATCTTCGAGACCTTCGCGGGCCTGCCGCCGGGCAAGCGCCGCGACCCGGATTTCCTGTCGGCCGCGATCGAGCGGGCGGTGCGCAATTCGGTGGCCGTCGTCTGGGGCAAGAAGCCGCAGGTGCACGCCCTGGTGGTCGAGGTGTAGGAGGCGGCAGGAGGGTCGTCCTGCGACGGAATTGGGGGCGCCGCCCTGAGCGGCGAATCGCGAAATCCAGGCTCGAATTCGCCTGTCAATTCGACGCGCATTGGACAGCGGCGGCGGAGTGTCGGCGCCGCGCGCCGCTCATTTGAAAGTGGTTTCCATGATCGGAAGACTGAACCACGTCGCCATCGCCGTCCCCGACCTCGACAAGGCGGCGAGGACCTATCGCGAGACTCTTGGCGCGCGCGTGTCGGTCCCGACCGATGAGCCGGACCACGGCGTCACGGTCGTTTTCGTCGAGCTGCCGAACACGAAGATCGAGCTGTTGCAGCCGCTCGGCGACAACTCGCCGATCGCAAAATTCCTCGAGCGCAATCCGGACGGCGGCATGCATCACCTCTGCTACGAGGTCAACGACATCCTTGCCGCGCGCGATAAGTTGAAGGCTCAAGGCGCGCGCGTGCTCGGCGACGGCGAGCCGAGAATCGGCGCGCATGGCAAGCCGGTGCTGTTCCTGCACCCGAAGGATTTTTGTGGCGCCCTGGTCGAGATCGAGCAGGCGTAGAAGAAGGCGCCTAGGCGCAAAAGGGTATGCGTTCGACTTTGGCGAGTGTTTTTCATATAATACCATGGTTTCCAGAAAGCGCCCAAATGACAGACGCACGCGGTGGAGGCGGCGTAGGCACCGCGGGAATGGCGCCTCAGCGCTTGTCCTTGTCGCCGAAAAAGCTGTCAGCGTCGCGATGCCCGTCGAGAATGTTTACCACCTCGAAGGCCCAGCGCGATAGCGAAAGAAGATCACGTAGCCCTTGTAGGGAAAGCTGCGAATGTCCGCGCGCAGTTGGGGACGCGGCCGGCTGACCGCAGCCTCGAGCGCGGCGAGCTTGTGGCGTTGCGCGCGGAGGTCCGACACGAAGGCCTGCGCGACAGCAACGCCCGCTGCGTTCAGCGACATAGCCGAGAATGTCGAGAAAATCGGCGCGGACGGGGGCGAGAAACCTCGCCCGCCTCGCGCGCCATGGCCTTTGGCTCGCAACTCCTCGGCCTTGCAATTTATGTCACCCGCCCTATCCGCCAAGCATCTATGCGACCGCGGACAAAGACAATTTTCAAGGACTGGCGCGGCAGGGGCTTCGAACCCCGGGTTCGCTGAGGACCCGGACCACTGGGTCTCGCACAAAGCCGCGGGGGGCTTGCCAGCCGCCGCAGGTTGCGCATGCTTGTGCGGGGAACGGAAACGGAGCCTTCGCATGCGCCTCAAGATCCTCGGCTCGGGCGACGCCTTCGGCTCGGGAGGCCGGTTCAACACCTGCTTTCTCGTCGAGCGCGCGGGGGCTGATTTTCTCATCGATTGCGGGGCTTCCGCGATGATTGCGATCCGGCGATTCGGCGTCGACCCCAACCACATCGGCGCGATTTTCCTTACTCATCTTCATGCGGACCATTTCGGCGGCGTGCCGTTCTTCGTCCTCGACGCCCAACACATCAGCCGCCGGCGCGAGCCGCTCGTTCTCGTCGGTCCGAAAGGGCTTGTCCCGCGCCTCACGGCGTTCATGGAGGCGGGCTTTCCCGGGTCGTCGACAAGCGAGTGGAATTTCCGCCTGGAGACGATCGAGATCGAGCCCGGCGAGCGGACGCCGGTCGAGGCCGTCGACGCGGCCGTCACCGGCTTTCCGGTCAGGCACCCGAGCGGCGCGCCGTCGATGGGCTTGCGCTTCGAGTGCGAGGGCAAGGCGCTCGCCTACACCGGCGACACCGAATGGGTCGACGCGATCGTCGACATCGGCCGGGGCGCCGACATCCTGCTCGCGGAAGCCTCCACCTACGAGCGGAAGGTTCCTTATCACCTCGATTTTTCGACCCTGCGAGACAGGTTGGGCCTCATCGGCGCGAAGCGCGTCGTGCTGACCCACATGTCCGCCGACATGCTCTCGCGCGACCCCGAAACGTTCGCCGGGTGCGAGCCGGCCCACGACGGCCTCGTCATCGACATCGGATGACAATCATCGGAGGGTGCGCGTCCCGCGCACCTTGGCATCGGAGGGTGCGCGTCCCGCCCCACCTTGGCGGCGCGACGCCGCCCCCCCCGGCGGCCGCGCCGAGCGCGTTTCGACCTTGCCGGATTCCGCCTACAATGGACGCCATGCAGACCGAGCTTTTTGTCGACGACGATGCCCCCAGGCCGGTCCGGCAGGCGATGGGCGAGGGCGCGGTCCTCCTGCGCGGCAGGGCTCTGCCGATGGAGGACGCGCTCATCGCGGCCCTCGCCGCAATCGCGGCGCGCTCGCCGTTCCGCCGCATGACGACGCCGGGCGGCTTCGTCATGTCGGCGGCGATGACCAATTGCGGGACGGCCGGCTGGGTCACCGACCGCAGCGGCTATCGCTACGACCGCAACGATCCCGAGACCGGCAAGCGCTGGCCCGACATGCCGGGCTCCTTCCTCCGCCTCGCCGCCGAGGCCGCCGCGGAGGCGGGCTATCCCGGCTTCCTGCCGGACGCCTGCCTGATCAACCGCTACGAGCCCGGCGCGCGGTTGTCGCTGCATCAGGACCGGAACGAGCGCGATTTCGCCGAACCGATCGTCTCGGTCTCGCTCGGCCTCATGGCCGTCTTCCAGTTCGGCGGCCTGAAGCGGACTGATCCGGTCGTCCGATATGCGCTGCGCCATGGCGACGTCGCCGTGTGGGGCGGTCCCTCGCGGCTTCGCTTCCACGGAGTCCAGACGATCAAGGAAGGCTCCCACTCGAAGCTCGGGCGCATGCGGATCAACCTCACCCTTCGCCGGGCGTGCTAGACGCGGCCTTGCGATTTGACGGCAAGAAACGGGATGCCGGCTTCGTCAGGGCCGGCTAAGCCGTGTCCATTGCCCCTCTCGCGCTCCGGAGCAAGGCCGTGCCGCTCGCGGCGAAGCCAGCGATCACAATGCTCGCCATCGCCGCCGCGCTGGCGGCTGCTGCGGTCGCCGCGAGCGACGCCGGCCGGCGCGCGGTCGTGGCCGCGCCTGCGGGAGGGGTCCTCCAACTGACCGGCAAGGAACGGCTCGGCGAGAAATGGCGGGACGAGCAGCGGATCGACGATTGCAAGGTCCCGCCCGACAAGCGCGGCAGCAGACCCCGGCCCGACAGCTGCGCGCATGCGCCCATGAGATAAGTCCGCCGCCAAAGCGCCCCCGCGGGCCGCAGCCCAGAGAAATCTGCCGCCTCGCCAGCGATCTCAATGCGTTAGGCGCCAAAATCGGCGACTTTCGCGGCCTCCGGCGGTTCCGAATCCGTTCCATCATGAGCAATTTCAATGGGTTGGACGCCGGAGGCGGCGACATCCGGCTCCGAATCCAGGTCGAGCGGCGGCGCGGCGTGGGTCAGAGCGAGCGGCGGCGGCGCGGGCAAGACGTCTTCGCCGTTTGGAGGGGCGGCGTCTCGCCGCCCAAAGGTGCGCAGGACGCGCACCCTCCAATCCGCGGGCGCGAGCCCATGATAGCGGTCGAGCTCGGCAATGATCCTGAGGTAGGGTCCGAAGGCCCGGACATCGCCCTTTTCGAGCTTGAAGTCGGCGTGCGAGAGCGCCTTCATGAGGCGCGCGACCTGCACGCGGACATGGCGGTCGGGCGCGTCGAGCCGCCGCCCGGCGACGGCGCGGTCGATGATGCGCCGCACGGCGGCGGCGCTCGTCCCGAGCGCCTTGGCGATCTGCTGGTGGGAAAAGCCGGAAAGGAAAAGGTCGAAGATCGCTTCCCGCCGCCCGAAACCTTTCGTCCGGCGCGCCTTCGTGCGCGCCCGCGCCTCGGCGCGCTGGGAGGGTTCGTCGGACATGCTTTTCTCCGGCGCCGCAACATCGGCCGATGAGGAGCAAGGTACCCCATGGGCTCCGGCGGAGTCAAGAAAATGTTCTCGTTGTGTTCGATCATCCACCGTTCTCCGCTTCGATGGGCTGCGCGGGGTCGTTTGCCCGAAGGATCGTCGACCCTCGCACGTTTCACGGGTTCAAGGGAGCGGCCGGAGAGGCCAGCGGAGAGGCCGCGTTCATCGTGCATTGCCCGGATGGACCGCCGACGCTCCGCGAGAGCTTCGGCTTCAACCGGACCGAGTTGAACCGCATCGAGGATGGAACTGGCCCTTGCGCGTGTATCGATTTAAAAAGACTGGTATTGCTGTCGTCATCCGCGCGCTTTCGCCGAGGCGTAGGATAGAGCCGCCGGGTCGATGAGGGCGTTTCCGCCCCCATCCCCCACAGACCCGGACGTGCGGATTTGTCGGGTAGCTCAGCCATTGCTTGCTTTCGCCCCCACAGATCCCACCGTGCGGCGTTACCGCAGTGGGCTCTTCAGGAAGGACCCGAGGCGGGTCGATCATTGCCGCCATGCCTGGTGGATCGCCGGTTCCGGGAGGGGGAAGGCAAGCAGGAGGTTGCGATAGGTCGCCTAGGTCATGCGGCCTTTTTGGCTGCGTTTGCAGAGCGCCTTGCGCCAGAGCCTAACGACGCAGTCCTTGAACACGCGCAATGATCGATAGTTGAAGATCACGCCGAAGTACTGATAGTGACCGTTCAGCGCTTGACGCAGCCACCGATGTTGAACCCGCACGGGAGCGTGCATGCGGCGTTGCATCTCGTCGCGGATTGTCTTCAGCTTTCGGACCAGGCGCTTGGCTTGCGTCTTCCGCTTGACCATGAACTTGTTCCTTCTGGTTTTGCCGCAGTAGTGCGTGAAGCCCAGAAAGTCGAAGGTCCCCGGGCGTCGCCGCCCGGCGGCGGCTCGGTTGCGGGCGGCGAACCGCCCGAACTCGATCAGCCGGGTCTTGCCTCGTGGAGCAAGGGTAACGTCGGCGCGCTGTCATTTCTGCCTTCGGGAGCGACCCGACCGGGGTCATCGACCTCCTGAACGGCGTCGGCGGCTACACGACGGCGGCGCAGGCCTTCGCCGCGCTGACCAGCGACGGCTCGGGCGGCAGCAAGCTCTCGAGCGGCGCCGACGGCTCGATCGACTTCGTCGGCGATCCGCTGTCATCGCTACACCAAAGCAATTTCAACATTGGTTGAAAGAGCCGGCTGCCGGGCGCCAAGAGCGCCCGGCGCGCTACTGAGCGGCGCAGTCTCCGATCACGCCCATTCAGCAGTTCCATCGCTATTTGTACTCCCAATCGGCGCCGACGCCGGCGCTCGATCCCCCGCTCGCGTCGACGCCGGCCTGAAGGCGGATGTGGCGCCCCACATCGAAATCGACGGAAACGCCGTTGTCCTGGGCCCTCGCGCCGGTCGTGGCCCTGACGCTGATCCTGTCGCTGATCGCGCGGCTGACGCCGACGGTGGGGTCTCCGCTGGCGCCCGAACTGAGATCGAGACTGTCGACGCCCAGCGATCTTCGAAATCGCTCGAACGCGTCGCCGCGGCCGGTGAGAGACGCGAGGGCGTTGGCCAATTCGAGCGCCTGGAAAGGCGACAGATTGCCCGAGGTGTTCTGAAACAGAATGCGGGAAAGAATCTCGTCCTGCGGCAGGCTGGGCGTGGAAGTGAAGGTGAACGCCGGCTGCGCCGCGGCGCCCGAGACGCCGATGCGCGCCGTGATGCCGGCCGAGCTCGTCTCGGCGACAAGGTCGAGCTCCGGCGTCGCGTCGCCATGAAACCGAACGACGCCGCGCGTGAAGACGAGCCGCTTGCCAAGGAGCGACAGCGATCCCCGCAAGAGATCGAAGCCGCCTGTCACTGTCGGGTTGGCCGCGGACCCGCTGACGCGCAGATCGCCGGCTGCTTCCGCATCGATGCCGCGGCCGCGAACGAAGATCCCGTTTGGCGCCGATATCGTCAGGGCCAGCGTCGCATTGAATAGCGGCGCCCGCGCGCGCGAGGACCTGGCCTTGGCGTTCAGGGCAAGGAGCGCGCGCGCCGTCGCGGTCGGGTTGACGTGCCTGGTTCCGGGAATCGGCGCCGACACGCCGCCCAGGCGCTCGGGCACGGTGATGTCCATCGAAACGATCGTTATGCGACCTGAGACGTTGGGCGTTCGAACAAGCGCTCCGGCGACATCCAACGACATGTCGACGACCGCCGTGACGGTGTCGCTCGCGACCAGCTGGGCGCGCGCGCCGGTGAGGCGAAGCGCGCCTGGAAAACCGGCGGCTGGGTCAAGCCTCACCCGGCCGGTCGCGCCGATCGAGCCGCCGTTGGGGGTCTTCCCGTCGAGGCGTTCGATGCGCAGCTCATCGCCCCTCGCCAGAATGAGTCCGCCGATCGAGGCGATTCTGAGGCCCGTCTGATCGTCCCGGAACGAGCCGTCACTCAGGTTGATCGAACCTGATGCCTGCGGCTTCGCAATCGTCCCCTGCACGCGAAGATCGATCGCGAGGGCGCCCGTGATATGACGGCCCGAAACCGAGAGCGTGTTGTTGGCCAGCCCGGCGTCGATCCTGCCGGCGATCTTCATGTCGAGCGCGCCGCCGGCCGCCAGGGGGGCGGACCCTGTGACGCGAAAAGAGCTGCCGCCGCCCGCATTGACGGCGAGGTCGAGCGACGTGCGCCCTCCTTGAAAGCGCCCCGAGCCGGCGACGTCCAGCGCGGGCAGCGCGGCGCTCCGCGTCTGCGGCGCGCTCAGTCCTTTCAGCCGCACCCGCCAGTCGCCTGACGGCTCGTCTGGCGTTCCCCCGACCATCGCCTCGCCATCGGCCACGCCGGACAAACCCAAGCCCGGCGCGGCGAGATCGAGCGCCGAGAGGGGCAGTCCAGCTGCCGTCGCCCGAACCTCGAGCGTCGATCCGGCGTGACCGGCGAGCGAAAGTCGGCCGGCGCCGACGGCGAGCACGAGGTTGTCGATGTCGAGGCCGCCTCCCCCGAAGACGAAGGTGGCCGGATGAAGGAGCGCCAGCCGCTGGCCGGCGCCTTGGGCGCTGAGGCTCGCGAGTTCGAAGCGGTTCGACGGCGCGCCGAACAGCCGCCCGGCCGCCTTCCATGCAAGGCCACGCGCAGTGGCGCTGACGGCGAGATCGCTGGAATCGGGACGGGCCGTCGCCGTCAGTCTGACGTCGGCGATCGATTGTGCGCCAAACCCGGCTCGCGAGAGACTGGCAGTCCCGGAAATGGTCCTGGCGCCCCAGAGGTCGGCGATCGTCAGGTCGATCGCGAGGCCGTCTAACGTATTTAGGCCGACGCTCAGTCTGTCGCTTTTGGCGACGATCGCGGCCTCCTGCCGGCCCCCGGAGCGCGACGCGCTCGCTCTTGCCTCGAGGGCGCCGCTCATCTTCGTAAGAACGAGCGGCGAGAGATCGTCGAGATTTGCGGCGCCGAAACTCAATTCGCCGTCGGCGAGCCGATCGGCGCCGATCGTGAGCGCGCCCTTGAGGTGCGCGGAGGCCAGGCCGAGCGCGAGATGGTCGACGATTAAGCCGCCGTCGGCCTGCCGTGCGAGATGAGCCGCGCCGTGCAACGGCTGGCGATCGACCTCGCCTTGCACCGAGGCGCTGGCGTCGACGAGGCCGGTGATGTCGTTGGCGTGCGCCTCGAGCGTTAGTCCGGACGTCGGGCGATCGAGCAGACGCCCGTCGCTGAGCTTAGCCGTCAGGTTTGCGTCGAGACGGGCAAGAGCACCGGTCAGCCCTGCGTCGACCTCGACCTTGCCGGCGATGCGAGGATCGAGGAACTGCGCCTGCGGCATATCGATTCTCGCACTGAGATCGACCTTGTCGCGCGCCGCCGCGCCGTCGAGCCGGGCCGATCCGTGCTTGCCGCCCGCCCGGAGATCGGAGAAACCGAACCCGCCGTCGGGCAGCGACCGCGCGCCGCCGGTCAGGCTGAGCTCGCCGCCCACGATCCTGTCGAGGATCGGATAGCCGCTCTTGATGCCCGTCGCATGCGCATCGAGGACCGCGGTCAGGGCGCCGTATCGCGGCGCGCCGTCGAGATCGGCCGCGATCGTCGCCTCGCCCTCGAGGGAGAGGCCGGCGACCAGCGCGAATCTGCTTAAATCACGGGCCTCTGCACTCAGCTTGCCGTGAACTTTCTCAGCGCCGAGAAGGCCTGAATAATGCGCATCGAGGGTCGCCGCGGCAAGGTCGAGCGCGTCGAAAGTCGCTTCGCCTTCCGGCGAAGCCGACCCGCGGGCCGTGAGCGCGACTTCGGGGCCGACGGCCTGGCTCAAGGCCGGATCGGCGAGAGCAAGCCCGCTCATCTTCGCATCGCCTGTGAATGCGATCCGCGTCGTCGCGTCGGTCAGAGGGCCGTTCGGGGCGGCGCGGAATGTCGCGGCGACGTGGTCTAGCGATCCTTCGGCGACATGGATCTGCCCAGCGTCGAAGACGGCTTCGAGCGTCGGGCCGGAAAGCGGCCCCGTGATCGACGCGTTGAGATCGAGCTTTCCAACCGTCTCCCCGCCTGGAATCGCGCCGGCGTGGACCTTGAGATCGAGCAGATTGTCGGCGGATTTGCCGCCCGCGAAATCGAGGCGGGCGCTGGCCGAAACGAGGTGTAGGCCGCCGGGCAGGGCGATGCTCGAATCGTCGTTGAAAAGAACGTCGCCCTTGAGCGTCGTTTCTCCGGCGAAGACCGGGCGGATGACACCGGGCATGAGTCCCTCGAGTCGCGAGGTCAGGTCGAGCGTGAGCCGCCTCGCGGCGCCCTGGCGGGCGATGACGACCTCACCCTTGGCCCAGATGTCCACCCCCGCCGCGAAGTCGAGCCTGGCGGTGAAATTGTCGAGCGCGCCTGCGCCGTTGAAGGCGAGCTTTGCAGCCGGCAAGCCGGGAAGATTGGCGAAATGGGCAAAGAGGCCGCCGGCCGGCTCGGCGGAGTTCACATTGAGCGTAAGCCTGTTGCTCGCCGGCACATAGGTCATGAAAGCGGCGAACTCGCCCGGCGCATCGAGCCGCCGCGAAGTCAGGCTGAGGTCGAGGCCCTCGGACGGCGGCCCCAAGGTCGCCTTGCCGGAGATGTCGAGGCGCGCGGCGACGCCGAGGACAGGCTCGCCGAGGGCGAACTCCTGCACGGCGAATTGCTTGACGATCACCTTGACCGGCAATTCGGGCAGGATCGACCGAGGCGCCGTCGCATCCGGCGGCGCGGATTCAGACTGAAGCGGGCGCCGCAGAAACTGCACATGGCCGAGCGTGAGCCGATCGACTTCCAGCCGCCGCCTGAAGAGCGCGAGCCGGTTCCACACCAGCCGGACCTTGTCGATTTTCAACCACGGTCCGCTTCGATCGGCGAGGACGATGTCGCTGATCGACGCGTCGGAGGAGAGCACGCCGTCGACTGCCCCGATCGAGACGCTCGTCGACGGCGTCGACAGCGCCCTCGAGATCAGGTCGGCGAGCACCCCCTTGTCCTGCTGGGCAGGCAGAGCCGGCGCGTACAGGGCGATGAGCGCAGCGAACAGCACGGCGATGAGCGCCGACAGTGCGTAGGCGCGCTGTCGCCACGTTCCATAGCCCATCGACGGGTGGGCGTCTTTCCGGACGTCCTCTGCGGCGCGCCCGGTAGGGTCCCTGACCGCGCCTGCAGCACCGGAGCGGATGCGAAAGCGAAGCGCCATCAGAAAGCCTGCCCGATGCTAACATAGACCGCGACCGGGCCCGAGCCTGAATGACGCTCGAACGGAAACGCGACGTCGAGGCGGATCGGGCCGATCGACGTATAGTAGCGCAGCCCCAGACCCGCCGCCATGTACAGGGGCAGGCTGAAGTCCGGGAAACTCGATGCATAAGCGTTTCCGGCATCGAAAAACGGGACGACGCCGATGGTGTCGGTCACCTTCACGCGCAATTCCGCCGACGCCACGAAAAGGCTGCGGCCGCCGACCACGTTCCCAAAGGGGCCGGCGGGGCCGAGGCTTTCGTAGGAATAACCGCGCACGGAGCCTCCGCCGCCGGCGTAGAAGCGCCAGTTGGCGGGGATTTCGTCCAGTGCGGGTCCACCCAAGGCGCCAAATCCGACCTGGCCCGCAAGGACGTAGCGCGAGTCGGAGTCAAGCGAATAGTAACTCGATGCGCGCAGCTTCGCCTGCACGAGATTGAGACTCGAGCCGAGGAATGTTCCGAAACCCGCGGCGGAAGCGGTGAGCCGAATCCCTTGCGCCGGATCGAGCTTGTTGTCGGTGGAATCATAGGTGACCGAGACGGGAACGCCGACCAGCGTGTAGTCGACCCTGCCGAGCGAATCGGTGGAGACGCCGCTCTGCGCTTCGACTCCCGCCTGAATCGAGAAGGTGTCGCTGAAGCGATGACGCAAGGCGGCCGTCGCGTCTGCGTCGGTGACGTCATAGCCAACGAAGCCAACGGCGCTGGTGCTCACGCGCTCGCCGAGGGCGTTGAACAACAGATCGTTCGTCGTGCCCCACAAAGCCGGTTTGAGGAAGTTCGCGGATATGCGTCCTCCCAGACCTCCGGTCGTGAAGCGTTCAAAGTCCGGAAAGAACCCGCTGTTCGGCTGCGCGTAGAACACGTCGCCCTCGAGGCGAAGACGCTCGGCGCCGCCGAACAGATTGCGGTCTTCCCAATAGGCCTGACCGGCGGGTCCATTGGTGGTCGAATAGTTCGCTGACAGTCCGATGGCATAGGGCAGGCGGTCTTCGACGTCGACCTCGTAGGGGAGTTCGCCGTACGCGTCGAGTTTGGTCCCTTCGATGACGCGCACGCCGCCAACGGCCGGGATATTTCGAATGCTGGTCCTGGCGTCGGCCAGCGCCTGCGGCGAATAGGGATCGCCGGGCCGGATAGTGAGGAACGAGCGCACGATATCGGGACTGAAATGCTCGGGCCCGACGATCGTCGCCTCGCCGAACCGCGCGAGTGGACCCGACTCCGCCGTCAGGCTCACGTCCATCGCATGCGCTGAGTGATCGACGACGGGAGCGATCGATAAAACCTTGGCCAGCGGGCGGCCCTGGGCACGGAAATAATCCACGACGCGCGCCTCGGCCGCGCGCAGCTCGCTGACGGCCGCCGGATCGCCGGGCTTGAGGCCAACGATCCTGGGCGGCAGATCCTGTTGAGAAAATTCGGCGCCGGAAGGGTCGAGGACGCGGATCGAACGAAGCCTGAAGAGCGGGCCTGGCGTGACCTTGAGCGTGACTGGCGCGACCGCACGATTGCGAAAGCTCTCGGCGGCGCGCGCGAACGCCGCGATGTCGCTTGAGCCGATCGCAAGTTCAGCGTGACCTATCGAGATCGTGGCCGCGGCGTTGTAGTAGCCGAGCCCCCACAGAGCTTCGATCACCGGAACGAAATCGCGCATCGCGCGTCGCGCGAGCGCGTCTCCGTCAGGGGGCGCGTCCTGGCGCAGCCGGTAAAGCAACGAAGCGTCCTTCACCGCGCTCGTCAGCGCCTTGTCGCCGCCCTCGACGTCGATCGTCACCGCGTAGGAGATCGCGTCTCGCAAGACGGGCGGCGCGGTTTCGCTCGGACCCCAAAGGCCGAAAAAATCGAAACCAAAGAAATCGAAAGCCCGGGCGCCGTCCGGCCCGTCGAAGACGGCCGCGCTCGCCGCCAGGGCGAAAATCAACCGGACGCCCGGTCGATTGGACAGGTTTCCGGAACGCCTGCACCTCAACTCGAACGCCTTTTCCCGACCGCGCCCGGCCAACTCAGTCCGATCGGCTATTCATGGATTAGACATTTGCGCGCGTTAAAGCACCCCCCTTTCCCATTGGTAAAGGGGAGCCGCCTCGCCGACCAAAATCGCCGGCACGAGTCCGCGCACCGAATTGCCCATGTAGATCTCCGCTCCCCCCTCGAGATCGGGCGGGCGCAGCACCGCCTCGCGCGCGCCCTCCTCGCGCAACAGAAACTCGCGCAAAGTCCCCGGCAGGAGGCCGCAAGCGACGGGCGGCGTTTTGAGGACGCCGTTCTCTGCGACGAAGAGGTTGGAGCGCGCCCCTTCGCAGAGCTCGTCCCTCTCGTTGAGGAAGAGGACCTCCTCCGCGCCGACATGGCGCTGCGCCTCGGCGAGCGCTTCCTCCAGGAACCCGCGGCGCGTCGTCTTGTGCCGAAGCAGCGGGTCCCTCGAGTCGAAGCGCCGGGACGCGAAGGCGATGCGCCAGCGCGCGCCGGGCTGAGGCAGGGAGAGAGGCTCGGCGCCCACCGTCGCGCCGCCATCGCGTCCAAGCGTCAGGCGAACGCGAAGCGTTTCCTCGCGCCGTCCGTCGACCACCCGCGCGAGCGCGCCCCGCACGTCGCCCTCCTCGCAGCGGAACCCGAGGGCCGCCGACGACCGGCTGAGCCGGGCGACATGCTCGTCGAGCAGGGTGAACCCGGCCGATCGCGTCCAGCGCAGAGTCTCGATCAGCTCGAAGTCGCGCCCGTCAGGAATTTCGCCTTGATGAGGCATTCGGCGTATTCGTCTTCGACTTTGGAATCCGCTACGATGGCCGAGCCAACGTTGCAGACGAGGGAATGGTCTTCGAACAAGGTCAGCGTCCGAATCGCCACGTTGAAGCGCGCCGAGCCGTCGGGCGCGACCATACCGAACGCGCCGCAGTAGACGCCGCGAGGGGCGCATTCGAGCTCGCGGATGATCTCCATCGCGCGGATCTTCGGGCAGCCGGTGACGGAGCCGCAGGGAAAGAGCCCGCCGAAGAGGTCGGCGAGTCCGACGCCGGGCCTGAGCCGCGCCTCGACGCCCGAGGTCATCTGGTGCAGCGTCGGGTAGGTCTCGACCGTGTAGAGGTCCGTCACCTTCACCGAGCCGACCTCGGAAAGGCGAGAGAGATCATTGCGCAGGAGATCGACGATCATCAGATTCTCGGCTCGGTTCTTCTCGTCCTGGCCGAGCTCCCAGGCGCGCGCCATGTCCTCGAGCGGCAGGAAGCCGCGCCGGGCCGTGCCCTTCATCGGTCTTGCGCGAATCGTCCGCCCGTCCGTCTCGAAGAAGATTTCCGGGGAAAGCGATACGACCGTCTCCTCGCCTAGCGCGACCACGCCCCCGTAGGCCGGCGGCTGGCGTCGCCTCAGCGCGCGATAGAGCGCGAGCGGATCGCCGTCATGGCGGCCGCGCAGCGGGAACGTCAGGTTGATCTGGTAGACGTCGCCCGCGTAGATGTAGTCCCGGCAGGCCGCGAAGCGTTGCGCATAATCCGCAAGACTCCAGGCGGGCGTTGTCGCAATGTCGATCGGCTGGGCCTGGCCGAGAGCGCCGCCGAGGGCAGCCGGGGGCCCGAACACGCCGAAGCGGATCAAGGGCGTCGCGGCGCGCGGGATGCCGGACCTGGCGAGCCGCGGCTCGAGCGCATAGCCGAGCTCGTAGCCGGCGTAACCCGCCAGATGATAGCCATGGCTTAGCGCCGCCTCGAGGCGCGCGAGGGCCGGGCCGACCTCTTTCTGTTCGCGCGCCGTGACCACCTCGACCGGCTCGTCGAACAGAAAGGTCGCCGCCGGCGCGTTCGCCTCGAGGAGAACGAAGGGCCGCGCCGGCGCGGCTTGCGCGCGCGCCCGCCGAACAATCTCGGCCGTCGAGGCCATTCCGGTCGCCTGCTCCAGCGTCAACCCTCGAGGGCGACAAGTCTAGCCGGGCTTGCTTCGCCGAAGCAACGCCAATGAGACAGCGACGGCTCAGCGGTACTCGTTCTCGTTCTCGCCCGCCTTCGGCGGCTTGGCGTAATAGGTGTTGACAAGCGTCATGCGCGGCTTGGCGTTGTCGATCGAGATCGTGTCGCGGCCGTGCCAGCTCGCGTGCAGAAGACTGTGCGCCGGGTGGATGACGACGAAGGCGAAGCCGGTGTTGGGGAGGAAGGGCGCGCTCTTCTCCTTCACCAGGCCATAGGACTTCCAGGCGAATACGCCCATCGGCGAGATCTTGTAGACGGTCGTGCCAAGCTCCCGCTGACTCTCGTCCTCGGGCATGTAGATGAGCATCGTCAGCACCTTGCGGCGCGTGTCGGGATGCGGCTTGATCGCGTAGCCGTCGAAGTCGGCGTAGAGCACCGGCTGGGGATACATCGGCACCGGCCAGACCTCGCCGCTGCCCTTGGCCCGCATTTTCAGGCCCTTCTTGAGACGCTCGCGCAGTGCGGCCTCAATCTCCGTGGCGGACAGGGCGTCCGAGACCGTGCGCCACAGCGCGCTGCGCTCCGGATCGCCCGCCTCGACCTGGCGATCCCACAACGTGTACTGCTTTCGGGTGCGCGCGCCATTGAGATCGACGTAGCGGTCGATGTCGGGCCAGCTCGCGAGGAGTTTCCGGTAGACGTCGGGACTGAAGAACTTCTGGAAAATGAGGTGCGGATAAGGCTTTTCAAACAGGCTCCCGGCGCGGATGGAATCCGCGCCGTGGCGGACGATCGAATCGGACAGCGTTTCGGAGGCGACGATGTCTGCGATCATTCCTGAGGTCCCGTTCCTTCGGCCGCCATCTCGGCCCGCGCCCAGCGGCACACCGTTTACAACGTCGAAGGCGCGGCTCCAAGGGCCTGCGGCGCCTTGCCAATTCTACAGCTTTTTAGAGACGAATGCGACAATTCGGGTCATGACCGCCGCCGACGCCCGGTCGAGCGCGGCGACGACGGAGGCGGGATCGGTCGAGGCCGCAGGGACGCGAGCATCGAAGATCTGCACGTCGACGACCCGCCCGCTCATCACCGCGACGATCTTCGCAGCCACGTCGACGTGGGCTTCCGACCTCGTCGCGTCCAGCTCGAAGGCGCGGATGTCGGTATCAAGCTCGTAGTCGGCCGCCGCGGCGCCCCCGGAGAGCGAACGGGAGAGACCGGCGTTCTGGAAGGTTTCGACAAGGCGGGCGCGAAAGAGCGATGACAAACCCTGCGGCCATCGTCCGCCGGGTAGCAGGGCAAGGGCCAGCCCGTCGCGCACCAGAATCCGGTCGCTGTCGAGATCGAGGGTGGCGATCGGCTCGGCGATGCGGATCTGGGCGCCGAGCGGGCGGGCGGCGGGCGGCCGGGCGGCTCGCAGGTCGAAGATCGTCGAAGGCGCGCTGGCGCAGGCTGCGAGCGCAAGGGCAAGCGCGAGCGCGCCGGAGCCTCCCGCCATGAAGCGTTTTTGGACTGGTCCCCCGGCTTGCCGCATTACTGGCGCGCGCGATATTCCGGCAGCGACGGTTTCGCGCCCCAGATGAGTTGGCTCGGGTTCTGTTTGAACGAGCGGACCGTCTGGTCGATGTCCTCGAGGACACGCTGTCCCTGAATTGCGAGCGCTTCGAACTGGCGCAGACCCGAATTGCTGAAGCGGTTGAGGCCGACCGAAATCTCCTTCACCCGAACGTCGAGGTCGTCGGCCAGTTTCCGGACCGACTGCGCCGCGTCGCCGAGCTGCGCCATCGCCCCCTTGGTGCCGGGGGCGCCCAGGAAGCCCTGGGCGCTCGTGAGCAACCCGTCGACCTTGTCGGCCGACCCATTGAGCTTGGCCGACATTTCCGCGAAGTTCTTCAACGTCTGACCGACATTGCCCCGGTTGTCGCGCACCGTGGCGGCGACGTCGCTGACGGAATTGACGATTCCGGCGATCTTTTGCGAGTCGACGGCCTTGAGGAGACCGTCGACGTCGACCAGCGCCGTATCGAGACGTTTCGATGTGTCGTTGAGCCGGGTGGCGAGGGAGGCGCCGTCGCGCACCAGGGTCTTGAAGTTGTCCGAGCTCTGCGCCAGCGACTGGCTGAAAGTGTGCATATTGTCGACGACGCCCCGCAGCTTGTCCGGCTCGACCGCCTTCACCACCTTGTCGGCGTCCTCGGAAAGGGTCTGGATGCGCGAGGCGGCCGGCCCGATCGTCTTGCCGAGATCGGCCAGGCTCTTCAGCGCGGCGTCGACGTTCGACGCGTTGTCGCCGAGCGCCTTCGAGAACTCGTCAATGTTCGACAGTGTCGAATGGACCGACCCGGAGTTGTCGGCGATCAGCTTGTCCGTGCGGTCCAGAACCGACCCGGCCTTCGCCGAAAGCCCCTGCACGTTGTCGACGATGGCGCGCACCTTGTCCGCGTCGATCGCCTGGACGAGCTTGTCGGCGTCGTCGGACAGCGTCTGCATGCGGTCGGCGAGCGGCTGGATCGTCTTGCCGAGGTCGGCGAGACCCTTCAGCGCGGCGTCGACGCCCCCGGAATTGGCGGCGAGCGCCATCGAGAAGGACTGGACGTTCTCGATCGTCTGATGGATCGGCTGGGCGTTGTCGACCAAGAGCTTATTGGCGAGATCGAGAACATAGCCGGCCTTCGTCTGCAAGTCCGCCAGCGACGCCGTCGGCAGCGAGGGGATCACGGGTGGGTTGCCGGTCAGCTCCCCTCCCTTCTCCCCGCCGATGAGCGCGACGGTCGCCGAGCCCGTCAGACCCTGCGTCTCGAGCTGCGCCTTGGTGTCCGAGTTGATCGGCGCGCTCGCATTGGTCACGTCGATGTCGGCGACGACCTGGCTCGGATTGCCCTTGACGAAGCCGAGAGTCGTCACCTCCCCGACCTTGAGGCCGTTGAAGAGAACCGTGGCCCCGGGGGAAAGGCCGGAGACCGAGCCATTGAAGATGATCTGATAGCGCCGGTGCGCGCCCGTTGCGCCGTAGCCGGCGATCCACATGACGAACAGAAAGGCGGCGACCACCGCGCCAAGGGTGAACGCGCCGATCAGGATGAAATTGGCCCGTGTCTCCATCAGTCAGCGCCTCGCGTCCGCGGCTTCGTTCCCGGCGCGCTCGGCGCGCCGCCTCTCCGCCGGCTCGGCGCGGACGATGCCTCTTTTCCCGTGAAAGTAAGACTTTATCCAAGGATCCTCGGAAAGCAGGAGTTCGTCAATCGTGCCGACCGCCGCCACCTCCCCATGGCCGAGGACCGCCACGCGGTCACAGATGGCGTAGAGGCTGTCGAGGTCGTGCGTGACCATGAACACGGTCAAGCCCAGCGTCTTCTGCAGCGTGCCGATGAGATCGTCGAAATCGCCGGCCGAGATCGGATCGAGCCCCGAGGTGGGCTCGTCGAGGAACACGATCTCCGGGTCGAGGGCGAGGGCTCTGGCCAGCGAGACGCGCTTCGTCATGCCGCCAGACAGCTCGGACGGGTATTTGTCTGCCGCGTCAGGAGGAAGGCCGACCAGCTCCAGCTTCTGCGCCGCCAGCCCGTCCAGCGTGCTCTGGGTCAGATTAAGATGCTCGCGCATCGGCGCCTGGATGTTCTGCCGCACCGTCAGACTGGAGAACAGCGCCCCTTCCTGGAACAACACGCCCCACCGCTCGCCGATGAGAAGCCGCTCCTGCGCTCCGAGCTTGTCCATGTCGTAGCCGAACACCTCGATCGAGCCCGCCTGTTTGGGGATGAGGCCCAATATGGTTCGGGTCAAAACCGACTTGCCGGCGCCCGAGGCGCCGACGAAGCCGAGCACTTCGCCCCGGTAGAGATCGAGATCGAGCCCGTCCATGACGAGCCGTTCGCCGAACCCCACCTTGAGGCCGCGCACCCGGATGACGGCCTCGCGCCGTCCTTCCAGCGTTGATGGGCGGCGCGCGGTCAATAGTTCACCGCGGTGAAGAACATGGCGAACACGCCGTCCATGACGATGACCATGAAGATGGACTTGACCACCGAGGCGGTGACACAGCGCCCCAGCGACTCGGCGGAGCCGCGCACTTCCATGCCCTCGGTCGAGGCGATGAGGCCGATTATCACCGCCATGAACGGCGCCTTGATCAGCCCGACCAGGAAGGTTCCGGTGTAGATGGCGTTCTGCAGGCGCGCTATGAACACCTGCGGCGGTATGCCGGCATAGATCCAGCTGACGATGAGCCCGCCGGCGAGCTGGGCCATGTCGGCGACCAGCGTCAGCACCGGGAGGGCGATCGCCAGCGCCACCAGACGCGGCATTATCAGGACCTCGAGCGGATCGAGCGCCATCACGCGAAGCGCGTCGATCTCCTCGCGCATCTTCATCGAGCCGATCTCCGCGGTGATGGCGGAGCCGGTCCGGCCGGCGATCATGATCGAGGTCATCAGTACGCCGAGCTCTCTGAGGCCGAGCACGCCGACCAGGTTGACCGCATAGGGCGAGGCGCCGAAGCGCGCGAGCTGGAAGACGCCCTGCTGCGTGACGATCGCGCCGACGAGAAAGTTGATCAGCGAAATGATCGGCACGCTGCGCAACGAATAGCTCTCGAGGTGATACACCACGGAGGTCCAGCGCCAGCGCATCGGATGCAGCGCGAGCCGCGACCACATCACGACAATCTCGCCGAGATAGTCGACGATGTCGACGACGTCCGACCCGGCCATGTAGACGGTCTCGCCGACCGCGGCCAGCAACATGAGCCCATGGTTTGGCCGTTTGTCCACGGGCGGCTCCAGCGGGCGATAGCCCGCCTCCCGCAGCAAAAGGGCGTATTCGGGCCGCGCTCCCCGGTACGCGGCGGAGACCCCGGCCGCCGTCAGCTCCGTGCGGGCGCGGTCGATGACCCAGGCGCCCGCGGTGTCCATGCGGTCGATCTGGGCGAGATCGATCGTCGCGCTCCTGGCGGCCAGGGGGTCCGACGCAAGGGCGGCGGCGCTCGTCTCCAGAGCCCTGCCGGCGGAAACCACCCACCCGCCGGCCAGGGAAAAGACGACGCCGTCGCCGGCGATTCTACGGGATACGGTCGGCGCAACAGGCAAAAGGCGCTCCGGTCAGAGGCTTGCTCCGTGCTCTTATAGCTGAGGACTAGCATCTGTCGAGGCGACAGGTTGTCGGCAGTTCGCTTCGCCTTCGGGGGTTTCGCC
>DASRSL010000066.1:0-7382 GCA_035656495.1 Roseiarcus sp. | reverse complement strand
GGACTGTTGATCGTCACGACCCATTTCGATTTGCTCAGTTCGAGCGAGGCGAACAGCGTGATATCATTCGCGCGGGCGGCGGTCGCGACAACGGTTGTCGAGGTGACGGTATGCATTGTTGCCTCCATGCTGGTGTGGAAGTTCAGCCTAGCAAGTCCGGCCGCCGTCCACCCGCATAGGATCTGTTAGGTGGCAGAAAACATGGAAACGGAGCCTTTTTCTGCGCACCTTCAAGGCGAAACGTCGCTCGATTTCAATTTCTTATGCTACTTACATACGTCATAAAATAGTACAATTAACAGGAAGCTTTTCGGGCTTAACAGGGCATTTTTCGCGCCCTATCAGGAAAGTTTTTTAGCGCATCAGGGAAATAACAGGCGGAGGAGCAAGAACAGCCTCGGAGACCAGCGCGAACCCGTTCGGGGACAATTCAGGGGGCGCCAAGTCCGGATGTCGTTTGAAAGTGGGAAGGGCGCTGCTCCGTGAAGGGCGAGAACCTCAAATCCGGCGCCGACTCGGGCTGTCGCGAGAAAGCCAAAATCGGAACTTCAAACTGAAAGGCTACCGGGCGTTGCGCCGCATTGACAAGCCGTTTCGGCCATGGTTTGCGAAACGCCCGGCGCATCCTGCGCCCGACGCCGGAACCCGCGTCGATGCCGCGTCTCGCCAAAACGACGACCAAGACGTCTCGCCCCGCCAAGGGCGCGACGAACGGCTGAGCGCGCCTTCCGCTCCGGCTCCTCCCCCGGCGGGGCGCCGGGGTTGAGGTCCATCATTACCGGGCCGTTCGCGGGGAGGCCAACAGTCAAAAGGAAACTTTTCAGATGTCCGGTTTCAAGATGGCGATCGCCGGGGCCACCGGCAATGTGGGCCGCGAGATGCTGGCCATCCTCGCCGAGCGCCGCTTCCCCGTCTCGGAAGTCGTCGCGCTCGCCTCCAGCCGCTCGATCGGCAAGGAGGTGTCGTTCGGCGACAGGACGCTGAAGTGCAAGGCGCTCGAGCACTACGACTTTTCCGACGCCGACATCTGCCTGATGTCGGCCGGCGGGGCGGTGTCGAAGGAGTTCTCCCCCCGAATCGGGGCCAAGGGCTGCGTCGTGATCGACAATTCCTCGGCCTGGCGCATGGACCCGGACGTGCCGCTCGTCGTGCCGGAGGTCAACGCCGACGCCGCCAGGGGCTTCGTCAAGAAGTACATCGTCGCCAACCCCAACTGCTCGACCGCCCAGCTCGTCGTGGCGCTGAAGCCGCTACACGATCGCGCCGTCATCAGGCGGGTGGTCGTCGCCACCTATCAGTCGGTGTCCGGCGCCGGCAAGGAGGCGATGGACGAGCTCTTTTCGCAGACCCGGGCCGTGTTCATCTCCGACCCTGTGGAGCCCAAGAAGTTCCCCAAGCGCATCGCCTTCAACCTCATCCCCCAGATCGACGTCTTCATGGACGACGGCTCGACCAAGGAAGAGTGGAAAATGGTGGCCGAGACGAAGAAGATCCTCGACCCGAAGATCAAGCTCACGGCGACCTGCGTTCGCGTGCCGGTGTTCATTAGCCACTCCGAGGCGGTCAACATCGAATTCGAGAGGCCGATCAGCGCCGAGGAGGCGCGGGAGATCCTGCGCGAGGCGCCGGGCTGCCTCGTCGTCGACCGGCGCGAGCCCGGCGGCTATGTCACTCCGCACGAGGCCGCGGGCGAGGACGCGACCTACGTCAGCCGCATCCGCGAGGACCCGACGGTCGAGAACGGCCTCAACCTCTGGTGCGTCTCCGACAATTTGCGCAAGGGGGCCGCCTTGAACGCGGTGCAGATCGCCGAAGTGCTGGCCAACCGCGGCTGGCTGAGGCCGAAGGCGAAGGCGGCGTGAGGACGGCGGGGATAATCCGCTCGCACACAACATTCGGGCGCGTCTCGCCGTCGAGATCGACGCTCTTAGCCACAAGGGTATCTGGCCAGTTGCCAACCCGTGGGACAAATAATGAGACTTCAACCCCACACATTGATTGCTGGCGTTCCGGCATGCGATTTGCGCGCAGCCTTTCGCCAGATCAACCACACTTCCGGTTCGATTACTGGATTCTCCGAGTGGCTGAAACTACCAGAGACCAAAACACAGTGCGTTTTCGATGAGCTCGTCGCGGACGGGTACCTTAGCATCGACGACCACCATGGCGAAAAGAGGAAGTGGTACTGCCTTACCGTTAAGGGCAGCGCAGTGGTCAACGCCCATTTCCTGAAGCCGATCACCCGAGGGCGAGCCGATCAACTCGTTGAGGAGATTTTGAAGCGCTGCCAGTTGGTGAACGGGGACGGCGAGCTTCTCTGTTACGTGGAGGAGATCGTAGCTTTCGGTAGCTACGCCGATCCAGCCTCCCCCGACTTCGGCGATCTCGACCTCGTACTCGTCCTTAACACACGACCGGGGATCAAGAACCGAGAGGAACTCACCAAGCTGTCACAAGCTCGATTTGCGCAGTCGGGGAAATCGGGCAACTTCATGGCAGAACTCTTTTATGGCGAATATGAGGTCAAGACGATCATCAAGGGGCGCTCACCGTACATCTCGATCCACACTGCAGACGACTTAAAGCTTGCTAAGCACGCGAAGATTTTTGTTTAAAGGCGGACCCGGCTAAGGTCGCAAATTTTGGTAATCCGCCTGTGCTGGGGACAAAAGTCGTCGAACAGATACGCGACTCGAAGCTCGAACTCTTAAGCGATCATCCAAACTCGGAGCTTGACCCATCGTGGGCGAAAATGGCGTTTGAAAAGGCGTTACGTTGTCACGCCTCTAACATTATGCACGTCGCTTGTAAACTAGGTAAGCCGCTTGATATAATTAGGGATGCAATTCAGCTGTTGAAGACCTATGAGCAATATCGACAGACGGCCGGAAGTGGCCTGCGATTATCGCTGTGCTCGACATTGAAAGACCTCGACGATTTTGGCCTGAGAACTGGGATCAGCTTACCGATGCCCAACAGCTGCAGTTCGAAAGGCAGCGCGAAATCGAGTCGGCCGAGGAAAGGATAATCAATAGCGCCCTTCGCATTGCAGCCGCCCGATTAGTCGCCGGCTCGGTCGAAAAATGTCGCATGGAAACGTCTGAAGGCATTAAGGAGTGGGCCGCAGCGGCCGAGAAAAAGATCGGCCCACGGGAGTTTCGGAGCGCCGGCGCTGCAGGGCCAAATGGAAGGCCCACGAGGAGAACCGGGCGCGTGACCAGGAAGCGCTTAGGGATGCAGTCAGGAAAGCCGCGGTCGATCTTGGCGCGGCGAGCCGATTCCGTGGAAGAAGGTCACATCCATTGTCAATTCAGGCGGCTTGCACGCCTTCGGGCGACCCTTTACGTGGCAGGGGCTGATGAACGCATATAAATCGAAGAACCTTTTCTAGTGACTCCAAGCCGGCCTCGTAAACGAATCGAACTGCCGATGCCCCGCGGTCCGCTGACGGAACGTGAAAGGCGATCTCGATTGCTTTCACAATGCGGTCGCGAAACTTGCTATGGTCGCAATCGGCCTATACCCGCTTTCCTCGTGTACCTACGTCCGGCGAAACATGGCGACTGAGTCCGACATCCGCCTTCTCACCTCTCCCCGCATCTTCCTCGTCGGCATGGCGGCGTTCCTGGCGCTGGTCGGCTTCGTCGTCCTCATTCTCTACAAGCAGATCGCGCTCGCCTTCTCAGCAAATCCGGGCCTCAACGGGCTCATCCTCGGCATTCTGGCGATCGGCTCGCTGTTCACGTTCCGGCAGGTCATCCGGCTCTTCCGCGAGATCCATTGGGTCAACTCGCTGACCGGGGCGGCGGCCGGCCGGGTCTCCGCGCCGCTGCTGCTCGCGCCGATGGCGGCGATGCTCAACGCCGGCGCCGGCGCGCGCGGCCTCTCGACCATCACGACGCGCGCGATCCTCGATTCGATCGCCACCCGCCTCGACGAGGGGCGGGAGCTCAGCCGATACCTCATCGGCCTTCTCGTGTTCCTCGGCCTGCTCGGCACCTTCTGGGGCCTGCTCGAGACGGTGCATTCGATCAGCGGGGTCATCGAGAGCATGAAGACCGGCGCTGACACCGCGCGGATGTTCGACGACCTCAAGATCGGCCTCTCCGCCCCAATCGCCGGCATGAGCGTGTCGTTCACCTCCTCCCTTTTCGGCCTGGCGAGCTCGCTGATCCTTGGCTTTCTCGATCTCCAGGCCGGGCAGGCGCAGAATCGCTTCTACTCCGAATTCGAGGAATTCCTGGCGAGCCACGTGCAGACGACCCCGGCCGTCGAGCCTTCGCCCGAGCCGGAGGGCGCGGTTCAGCCGATCGAGCACCAGCGCAACGCCGCCGCGATCGCCACCCTCGCCGAAGGCATCCAGACGCTGGTCGGCCACATGCGGACCGAGCAGCAGCAGATCCGCAACTGGGTCGACGCGCAGGCCCACCAGCAGGAGGACATCGGCAAGGTCCTCCGCCGCCTCCTGGAAGAGCTGACGGCCCGGTAGTTCCTTCTCCCCGCTCGCGGGGAGAAGCCCTCTTCCCGCAGGCCGGGAGAGGGAAGTAAGGAGATTGTCATGGCGCTTTCGCGCGGACGCCGCTACGAGCCGGTCAACTACTGGCCGGGCTTCGTCGACGCTCTGTCGACGATGCTGCTCGTCATCATCTTTCTACTCTCCGTCTTCATGCTGGCGCAGTTCTTCCTATCGCGCGAGGTGACCGGCAAGGACGAGGCGCTCGCCAGGCTCAACCGTCAGATCGAGGAGCTGACCAATCTGCTTGCGCTCGAGCGCACCCAAAAAGGCGCCGACGAGAGCAAGATCGCGACCCTGACCGCGACGCTCGACTCGGCGCAGAACGAGGCCAAGCGCCTCAAAGACCAGGCGGCCCAGGGCGCAACCGCCGCCGCGGCCGCAGGACAGGCCTCCGCCGCCGCGAACGCGTTCGACGAGCAGAGAGACATCTCCGCCCGCGCGCTTGCCGAGGTCGATGTGCTCAACCAGCAGATCGCCGCCCTGCGCAAGCAGCTCGCCGCGCTCGAGGATGCGCTCAACGCATCGGAGGCGTCGAACCGGGAGTCGCAGTCGAAGATCACCGACCTCGGGCAAAGGCTCAACGTCGCCCTCGCCCAGAAGGTGCAGGAGCTCAACCGCTACCGCTCCGACTTCTTCGGCCGCCTGCGGCAGATCCTCGGCTCACGTCCCGACATCAGGGTGGTCGGCGACCGGTTCGTGTTCCAATCCTCGGTTCTGTTCCCCACCGACAGCGCCGACATCAGCTCGAACGGCAAGCAGTCGCTCGACACGCTGGCCTCGGCCATCCTCGACCTCGAGCGCGAGATCCCCCCCGACATTCCCTGGATCCTGAGGGTCGACGGACACACCGACAGCCGGCCCCTGACCGGCGCGGGCCCCTACAAGTCGAACTGGGAGCTGTCGGCCGCGCGCGCCGTCTCGGTCGTGCAATATCTCATCTCCAAGGGGGTCGAGTCCGACCGGCTCGCCGCGGCCGGCTTCGGCCAGTTCCAGCCGATCGACCGCGGGACCGACGAGGCGGCGCTCGCCCGCAACCGGCGCATCGAACTGAAGCTGACGGAGCGGTGAGCGGCTCGCGCTTCGCGCTGCGCGGGTTCGAGGAAGCCGATCTGCCCGCTCTCGCCGACCTCTGGGTCGCGGCCTGGCGCGAAACCGGACTTGCGATCGATTCCGAGGCGCGCCGGTCCTGGCTCGTTGGGCGCCTGCGCGCTCATCGGGCCGGCGGCGGAACGATCGTGGTCGGCCTCGACGCCGCCGGCCGGCCGGCGGGCTTCGTCACTCTGGATCCGGCGAGCGGCTATCTCGACCAGCTCTGCGTCGCCCCGCCCGCGCGCGGATCGGGCCTTGCCCCCCTTCTGCTCGATGCGGCGAAACGCCTCGCCCCGGGCGTCGTCGAGCTCGACGTCAACGAGGCGAACGGACGGGCGAAGCGCTTCTACGAACGCGAGGGCTTTTACGCGGTGACGCCAGGCGTGAGCGCGCAGTCGGGGCTGCCGACGCTTAGAATGCGCTGGACGGCGGGCGGCTGACGGAGCGCGCTGCGGGTTGCCAGTCCGGGCGTTCCCCGCTAGGCCATGGCCAGCGCCAGAGCCGACGCCGCCGCGCCCAGAATGCGGCTCACATCCAGGGAGAAAACACGTCATGCGCAACACCGTCATTCTGTCGCTTTCGGGGGTCGCCCTCGCGGCGCTCGCGACGCCTGTCCTGGCCCAGGACATCACCATCGCCGTCGTTGGGCCGATGACCGGCCCCGTAGCCTCGATCGGCGATCAGATGAAGCGCGGCGCAGAGGCCGCCGCCCAGGCGATCAACGACGGCGGCGGAGTCAACGGCAAGAAAATCAAGATCGTCATCCAGGACGACGCCTGCGATCCGAAGCAGGCGGTCGCGGTCGCCAACCTCATCGTCGGCCAAGAGATCAAATTCGTCGACGGCCACGCCTGCTCGGGCTCGTCGATCCCCGCCTCGGAGGTCTACGCCGAGAACAACGTGCTGATGGTGAGCCCGGCCTCGTCGAATCCGGTCCTGACCGAAAAGGGTTATCCGACCATCCTGCGCCTCTACGGCCGCGACGACGCGCAGGGCGCCTTCATCGCGCCCTGGATCGCCGAGAAATTCAAGGGCAAGAAGATCGCCATCCTGCACGACAAGTCCGCCTACGGCAAAGGCGTCGCGACGGTGGTCAAGGACAAGCTGAACGCCGCAGGAGTCAAGGAGATCCTGTTCGAGGGGATCAACCCGGGCGAAAAAGACTACAGCGCCATCGTCACCAAGCTGAAGAGCGCCGGCGCCGAGGTCGTCTATTTCGGCGGCTACCACCCCGAGGCGGGGCTCATCATCCGACAGGCGAACGACCAGGGCTACAAGCCTCAGTTGATCGCCCCCGACAGCCTGGCGACCTCGGAGTTCTGGCAGATCTCGGGGCCCGCGGGCGAAGGCGTGCTGTTCACCTTCCCGACCGACCCGCGCCGCTCGCCAGCCGCCGCCAAGGCGCTCGAACAGTTCAAGGCGCAGGGGTTCAATCCGGAAGGCTTCACCCTGTTCAGCTACGGCGTGATCGACGCGATCGTCGACGGGATCAAAAGAGCCAAATCCGAGGATCCGAAGGCGGTCGCCAAGGCGCTCGAGGACGGCCAGCCGGTCGAGACGGTGATGGGCCCGATCACGTTCGACAGCAAGGGCGACATCAAGAACCCGGGCTACGACATCAACGTCTGGAAAGAGGGCAAGTACGCCCCGATCGCCCAGTAGCGCCAATTGTGGGCGCCGCGGCGCATGCGGGCCGCCGCGCCGATCGGAGACAACCGACATGGGCCGTCTGAGCCGAAGGGCGTTTCTCGCCGGCCTTGCGGCCTTTGCCGGGGCG
>DASRSL010000065.1:0-1515 GCA_035656495.1 Roseiarcus sp. | reverse complement strand
GAAGCGCGTCCCCCTCCGCCGTCAGGCGGCCGTCAGGTCCGTGCAGGATCAGCGCAGGCGCAAAGCGCAGCGGCGCTTTGGAGCCTTTCACGCCCGAGACGAGCAGGCGATGCGCGCTCGCGCCGGTGGTCGGATGAACCGGCAGAAGCGTGAGCGCACCGAGCCGGCTTCCAATCGCGGCGAGGATCAGGCCAAGCGCCTCGGGCCGGTGGATCATCACCAACCGCCCGCCCGGCGCGAGAATCGTGAGCGAGGCCTGAATCCAGTCGGCAAGCGTCGCCCCCGCCGCCGCCCCGGTCAAGACATGCGCTCGCGCCTTGCCTTCGTCGGGGGAGACGCGGACCGCGTGAGCGTCGAAGAAGGGCGGGTTGGTGACGACGCAACCGGCCGATTCCGCCAGCCCCGCCTCGCGGCGCGCCCTCGGGTTGAGGACGTCGAGCCGCAGGGCGCGCGTGCGCGCTTGAAGCCCGTTGCGCTCCGCGTTGCCATTGGCAAGCGCCGCCGCCTCGGGATCGATCTCGACAAGATCGACGGACGCGAGCGACGAGCGCTGAGCCAGCGCGAGGCCGACCGCGCCGACCCCCGCGCCGACGTCGACGATCCGGCCCTCTGGCGTGCCCGCCGCCGCCACGAGCAGGGCGGCGTCCGTCCCGACCCGATGGCCGCGCTTCGGCTGGAGGAGCACGAGCCGGCCGCCCAGCCATCGGTCCTCGGTCAGCCCGTCGGCGGGGTCCTCGGGCCGGCGCCACGGCTCAGGCATCGCGCAATTCTTTTCCCAGACCCGCTTCGACAAGGAGACGGCGAACCCGCCCCTCCTCTTGCCCGTCGACCAGAATCCGCCTCGGCAGGAAGCCGAGCGAGCCCTCAACGGCGGCCATGTGCTGGTCGGCCACGAAATACGCGACTCGCTCGGCCTTCAGGATGGATTCGATGACGCTGATGAGAACGAGATCGTTGGTGCGCAGGATTTCGACCAAAATGGACCTCGTCTTCGGGCTCACTTGCGGCACGGAGAGCCCGTCTTTATGGTCGCGGCGCGGGATCTGGCAAGGGAACTTTGCGTGGGAATTGTCGTTCCACTGGAAGACAAGTCGGCCGATCGTCTGATCGAGCCGCTGACGACGCTCGTCGCCGGCGACATGGCCAAGGTCAATCAGACCATCGTCTCGCGCACCGGATCAGAGGTGACGATGATCCCCGAGGTCGCCAATCACCTCATCGCCTCGGGGGGCAAGCGGATGCGCCCGATCCTGACTTTGGCGACCGCCGGCCTTTGCGGGTATTCGGGGGAGGGCCATATCAAGCTGGCCGCCGCCGTCGAATTCATGCATACCGCGACCCTTCTCCACGATGACGTCGTCGACGAGAGCGACCTCAGGCGCGGCAAGGCGGCCGCGCGGGTGCTTTGGGGCAACGAGGCCAGCGTCCTGGTCGGCGATTTTCTCTTGGGCCAAGCCTTCAAGATGATGGTCGAAGTTGGCTCGCTCCTTTGTCTCGAGGTTTTGTCCGGCGCCG
>DASRSL010000064.1:0-26732 GCA_035656495.1 Roseiarcus sp. | reverse complement strand
CTTCGTTGATGAGCGGCCCCTGCACGACGCCCGGCTCCGTCCCGTCGCCGACCTTGAGTTTGCCGACGGCCTCGCTGAGTTTTGCGACGAAGGCGTCGTAGATTCCCCCCTGCGCATAGATGCGGTTGGCGCAGACGCAGGTCTGGCCCATGTTGCGGAATTTCGAGGCGATCGCGCCCTCGACCGCAGCGTCGATATCGGCGTCGTCGAACACGATGAACGGCGCGTTGCCGCCGAGCTCGAGCCCGACCTTCTTCACCGTTCCGGCTGCCTGGCGCATGAGGAGCTTGCCGACCTCGGTCGAGCCGGTGAAGCCGACGAAATGCACGGCCGGATGTTCACACATCGCCTTGCCGATGGCGGGCGCCTCGCCAGTAAGCATGTTGAGGACGCCGTTGGGGAAACCGGCTCGCAAGGCAAGCTCGGCCAGCGCCAGCGCGGTCAGCGGCGTCTCCGGCGCGGGCTTGACCACCGTGGTGCAGCCGACCGCCAGCGCCGGAGCGACCTTGCGGGTGATCATGGCGGCCGGGAAATTCCACGGCGTGATCGCGGCGACGACGCCAATCGGCTGCTTGAGGACGAGGATGCGCGAATCTGCGCGGAAGGTCGGATTGATCTCGCCGTACAGCCGCTTGGCCTCCTCGCCGAAGAATTCGACGAAGCCAGCGGCGTAGTCGATTTCCCCGCGCGCCTCCGCGAGCGGTTTTCCCTGCTCGCTCGTCATTATGAGCGCGAGGTCGTCGCGGTTGGCGACGATGAGGTCGAACCATCGCCTGAGGATGGCGGCGCGCTGCTTCGGCAATGCCTTCGCCCACGGGCCAAAGGCCTTGCTCGCCGCATCGATCGCCCTGACGGTTTCGCCGTGTCCGAATCGCGGAATTTTGGCGAGAAGCGCGCCGGTCGCCGGGTTGCGGATCTCATCGACCCCCTCGCCGAGCCATTTGCCGTCGACGAGGCATTGGGTCTTGAGAAGGGATTTGTCGGAGAGTTTCATGGAAAGCCTCTCGGGTCGGGGCGTTTGCGTCGGGGGAACCAGACTGCGATAGGGCGCGCCTTCTCGCGACCGCTCAACTGGCCGGGATGAGCGGCCATCTCGCCATCGGCGGCGACCAGATGCGCCGGCCGAGCCGGCGCTCGGACGCCGGCCGGCAGGCGGGTGTCTCAGGCGCCGTGCGCGACGACCTTCACGTCGACATTGCCTCGGGTCGCGTGGCTATAGGGACAGATCTTCTCATGCGCCTCGTCGGCGAGCGCCTGAAGGTCGGCCTGCGGCAGGCTCCTGTCCGAAACGTCGAGCACAACGGCGAGGCCGAAGCCTCCCTTGTCGCGCGGGCCGATCGTCACGGCGCATTTCACCGTGGCTTTCGTCGCATCTTTCTTGTGCTGCTTGGCGACGTAATCGAGCGCGCCGCCGAAGCAGGCGGCATAGCCCGAGGCGAACAGATGCTCGGGAGTGGCGGTTCCCGGCCTGCCCGCGCCGCCCATTTCCTTCGGCACCGAAAGTTGGAAATGAACGATGCCGTCGTCGCTGCGGGTCTCGCCGTCGCGGCCGCCGGTCGAGGTGGCGTGAGCGGTGTATAGGGGCTTAATCGAATCGGTCATTCCGGTTCCTCCTCTGCAGAACTTCGCGATACGCCCGAGTCCGAAACCAAATCCCCGTGGCGATGGCCTGCGCTCAGTCGCGCCCGGTCTCCTTGACGATCGCCGCCATCGCGAGCGCTTCCTCGCCGCCGAGCGCCTCGAGCCCGGCGACGACGCCTGCGCGGTCGGCGGCGCTGCGGTTCTGGCTCGTCTTCCATTTTCCCCGGATATCGGCGATCTCGATCTCGATGCCGACGATCGCCCGGCGCTGGGCCGCGACGAAATCGGCCGGCGCGTCGGAAACGGCCCACGGCTCTTCCCGAGCAGCCTCCTGGGCGCGGGTGAGCGCCTCGATCTGGCGCGAAAGCCATTCGTCGTCGTCGAAGACCTTCGCCGCCCCGCGCGCTTGGACCATCACGTAATTCCAGGTCGGCACGACCTTGTGGGTCTCCCGCTTGGCCGCGTACCAAGACGGGGAAATATAATGGTCCGGCCCCTGAAAGACGATGAGCGCCTCGGGATTCTCGCGCAGCTCGCGCCACTGCGGATTGGAGCGCGCCACATGCGCCTTGAGCGTCCCGAGCCGCGAAGCGGCCGGATCGATGAGAAACGGAACGGCGTTGGCGAGCAGGCCCTGCGAACCATGGCTGATCAGGAGTCCGAGCGGCCGGGCGCGGATGAGCGCGTGCTGCTTGGCCAGATCGTCCTCGCGATGAAGCGGCGGCTCGTACATGGGCGCAACGCTACTCCGCCGCCCGTTTGGCCCCGCCGTAGCGCCGGGCGACATAGTCCTCGACCAGGGCCTTGAATTCCTCGGCGATGCGCGGCCCCCTGAGGGTCACGGTCTTGACCCCATCGACGAACACGGGCGCCGCCGGCGTCTCGCCCGTGCCCGGCAGCGAGATGCCGATGTCGGCGTGCTTGCTTTCGCCCGGCCCGTTGACGATGCAGCCCATCACCGCGACGCTCAGCCGCTCCACGCCCGGGTAGAGCGCGCGCCACTGCGGCATCGCCCCGGCGAGATGGCTCTGAATGTCCCGTGCGAGCTCCTGGAACACCGTCGACGTGGTGCGCCCGCAGCCCGGACAGGCGGCGACCTGTGGCGCGAAGATGCGGAAGCCCATGGCCTGCAGCAGCTCCTGGGCGACACGCACCTCGAGGGTCCGGTCGCCGCCGGGCTCGGGCGTCAGCGAAATGCGGATCGTGTCGCCCATGCCCTCCTGCAGCAGGACGCCGAGCGCGGCCGCGGACGCGACGATCCCCTTCGACCCCATGCCGGCTTCGGTGAGGCCAAGATGCAGCGCATAATCCGACCGCGCGCCCAGCATGCGATAGACCGCAATCAGGTCCTGGACGGCCGAGACCTTCGCCGACAAGATGATGCGCGAGCGCTCGAGGCCGATCTCCTCCGCCCGCGCCGCCGAGAGGAGCGCCGAGCGGACCATCGCTTCCCGGGTGACCGCCGCGGCCGAAACGGGCGCCGCGCTTTTCCCGTTCTCGTCCATCAGGCTGGTCAGGAGCTCCTGATCGAGTGAGCCCCAGTTGGCGCCGATTCGCACCGCCTTGCCGTTGCGGATCGCGGTCTCGACGATCTGGCCGAATTGCAGGTCGCGCTTGTTCTTGAAGCCGACGTTGCCGGGGTTGATCCGGTATTTGTCGAGCGCCTCGGCGCAGGCGGGATGATCGGCGAGCAGCTTGTGGCCAATATAGTGGAAATCGCCGATCAGCGGGACCTGGACGCCCATCGCCATCAGCCGGTCGCGGATGTGAGGAACGGCGGCGGCGGCCTCGCTCCGGTCGACGGTCAGACGCACGAGCTCCGAGCCGGCGCGGGCGAGCGCCGCGATCTGGGCGGCCGTCGCCTCGACGTCGGCAGTGTCGGTGTTGGTCATCGACTGGACGACGACCGGCGCGCCGCCGCCGACCAGAACCGCCGCCTTGCCTTCGCCGACGCGCACGCCGACGGTCGTGCGCCGGGCAAGCGGGCCGAAACGAAGCTCGGTCGGGACGAAATTCATCGATCCATCCTTCGGGCGCAGGACGCCCTTTCACGCGGTTTTAGGCCCGGGCGGCCGATTTGTCATCCAGGCGGCCGCTCCCCCTCCCCAGCCTCATCGCAATGCAATATGACCGTTTGACGCGGCGTCGGTCCACAAATGGGCAGTGCTGAAGTTAAGGTTCGTTCCGGAGAATCGCCATATGTCGCTCGCCAAACGTCACGCCGTCGTCACCGGTTCCACGAGCGGGATCGGACTCGCCATCGCGCGGGCGCTCGCCCGGGAGGGCGCGGACGTGATGATCAACGGCTTCGGCCAGGCCGAGACGATCGAGGCCGAGCGCGCGACGATCGAAAAGCAATTCGGCGTCGAGTGCGTCTACAGCAGCGCCGACATGTCAAAAGGCGCGGAGGCCGAGGCGATGATCGCCGAGGCGACGGAGAAGCTCGGAACGGTCGACATCCTGGTCAACAACGCCGGCATCCAGTTCGTCTCGCCGATCGAGGATTTCCCGCCGGAGAAGTGGGACATGATCCTCGCCATCAACCTCTCTTCGGCGTTCCACACCATCCGCGCCGCCGTTCCCGGCATGAAGGCGCAGAAATGGGGCCGCATCGTCAACACCGCCTCGGCCCACTCTCTGGTCGCCTCGCCGTTCAAGGCGGCCTACGTGTCGGCCAAACATGGCCTCGCCGGACTCACCAAGACGGTGGCGCTCGAGCTCGCGACCTTCGGCGTCACCTGCAATTGCATCTCGCCCGGCTATGTCTGGACCACGCTGGTCGAGAACCAGATCCCCGACACCATGAAGGCGCGCGACATGACGCGCGAGGAGGTCATCAAGAACGTGATGCTGCTCGCCCAGCCGACCAAGGAGTTCGTCACCGTCGATCAGGTCGCCTCGCTCTGCCTCTATCTGTGCTCGGACGCGGCGGCGCAGATCACCGGCGCGAATCTTTCGATCGACGGCGGCTGGACGGCGGCATGAACGCCGCGGCGCGGGAATCCAGGAGCGCCGTCAAGCCGGTGAACCTCGCCCTGCAGGGCGGGGGCTCGCACGGCGCTTACGCCTGGGGCGCGATCGACGCGTTCGCCGAGGACCTGAGGCTCGATATCGTCGGGATCAGCGGCGCGAGCGCCGGCGCGATAAACGCCGTCGTTTACGCCGCAGGCCTCGCCGAGGGAGGCCGGAACGGAGCGCGGGCGCGCCTCGAGCGCTTCTGGCTTTCCGTTTCCACCGAGGGATCGCTCGCGCCCAGCCAGCGCAAGCTCCTGAACGCCTGGCTCGGCCCCTGGGGCCAGGTGTGGCCGGGGACCCAATGGGCCGTCTCCTGGGCAGAGTTCCTGGCGCAATTCGTCAGCCCCTATGGGTTCAACCCGCTCAACGTCAATCCGGTGCGCGACCATCTGATGGCGGCGGTCGATTTCGACCGCCTGCGGGCGAGCGACGGTCCAAAACTGTTCGTCGCCGCCACCAACGTCAGGACGGGCCGCGGCGAGATTTTCCGGCGCGACGCGCTCACCGCCGACCATGTCATGGCGTCAGCATGCCTGCCGACCCTGTTCCAGGCGGTGCAGATCGGCGGCGACTATTACTGGGACGGCGGCTACGCCGGCAATCCGCCGCTCTGGCCGCTGTTCTACGGGACCAAATGCAACGACGTCGTCATCGTGCAGATCAATCCGATCGAGCGCGCCGAAGTCCCTCGAACGCCGGAAGAGATCCAGAATCGGCTGAACGAGATCACCTTCAACTCGCCCCTGCTCGGGGAGCTCCGCGCCGCCGACTTCGTCGCCCGGCTCATCCGCTCCGGCGTGCTGAAAAGCGAGGACTACCGGCTCGAGCGCCTGCACCGCATCGGCGGCGCGGGACGGCTCGAATGCTACGACGCAGCGACCAAGTTCGACGTCTCCTGGCCTTTCCTCCGGGAGCTGCGCGACCTCGGCCGCGCGGACGCCAAGGCCTGGCTTAAGGCGAATTTCGAGGCGATCGGCGTCGAGAGCACGCTCGACATCGACCGGACGCTGAGGCGCGAGCCGGCGAAGGCGCCGGTCAAGGGGGCGCCGGCGGCGGAATGAGACCGCGGGGCGATCCGCCAGGGCGGAGGATCGACGCCGTCAGCCCAAACCCCCAGGCCAAATTCTCCAAGCCGAGCCAAGCCGGACCAAGTTTAACCAAGGAACCGGTCTTGGATTTCCTTGGATTCTTTGGTCGGATTCGAGATTTTTCAACGGCTTACCGGCGAACCTAAGGAAAAGAATTTCGAGCGGGTCCAGTCAGCGCACGGCGGCCGACAAGCTTCCTTCGAGGCCGTCGCGTGAGGCGATGAGTCCTGCAGCGCAAAGTTTTGGGTCAAGCAGGGTTCCCGCATCGGCATCTTCAGCTCCTTTGATCGAGAAACAACCATAGCGCCGATTCCATCGTTTGTACATCATTTGTTCTTACATGGCTGTAAGGGCGCAGCCGAGCGTTTTGAAAACCCGAGTCAGCGATTGCTGAAGGCCGCCGGCCGCTTCTCGACGAAGGCCTTCATGCCTTCCGTCTGGTCCTCGGTGGCGAACAGCGAATGGAACAGGCGCCGCTCGAAGCGGACGCCCTCGGCGAGCGTCGTCTCGTAGGCGCGGTTGACGCTTTCCTTCGCCGCATAGACGGCGGCTCTAGACATCCAGGCGATCGTTTCGGCGGTCTTCAGCGCCTCCTCGATCAGCGAGGCGGCGGGCACGACGCGCGAGACGAGCCCCGAGCGCTCGGCTTCGGCGGCGTCCATCATCCGCCCCGTCAGGCACATCTCCATCGCCTTCGACTTGCCGACGAAGCGGGTGAGCCGCTGCGTGCCGCCCGCCCCCGGCATCACGCCGAGCTTGATCTCCGGCTGGCCGAACTTGGCCGTGTCGGCCGCAAGGATGAAGTCGCACATCATCGCGAGCTCGCAGCCGCCGCCGAGCGCGAAGCCCGCCACCGCGGCGATGACGGGCTTTCTGGCCTTGGACACGTTCTCCCAGCGCGAGATGAAGTCGCCCAGGAAAACGTCGGCGAAAGACTTGTCCTGCATCTCCTTGATGTCGGCCCCGGCGGCGAAGGCTTTCTCGGAACCCGTCAGCACGATCGCGCCGATCTCGGGATCCGACTCGAAGCCCTCGAGGGCCTTGTTGAGGTCCTCGATCAGCGGGGAGGAGAGCGCGTTCAAGGCCTGCGGGCGATTCAGCCGGATGAGGCCGACCGGCCCATGCGTCTCGACGATGATGTTGGCGTAGGTCATGGGGGACTGTGTCCTCGCGAATAATCGAGCGCAAGACCTAGCGAACTGGGGAGCGCGTGGGAAGGACGTCCTGTCGTTTCGCCTTGCCGCGGACTGCTTCCAGCGGCTTCTCAGGCAGCCTCAGGGCCGAAATATCAACATTCGTTGACTGCTGCCGCGGCAGTGTGTATGAATACACATGAACAGTCAGGGACGTCATAAAAGCCATCGAAGCGGACGGGCGGCTCCGTGTCGCCCAGAAGGGCAGCCACGTGCAGTTCAAACACCCTCGAAGCTGGGGCGCGTCACTGTCCCACACCCGAAAAGGGAGATCCCAATGGGCACGCTAAAGAGCATCGAGGGGCAGTCGGGGCTGAAATTGAGGTAGAACGATGCGGCAGTACATCGCCATCATTCACAAGGAACCGGAGAGCGACTACGGCGTCTCGTTCCCCGACCTGCCCGGATGCGTCACCGCGGGCGCCACCCTCGATGAGGCGCGCGATATGGCCGCCGAGGCGCTCGCCCTGCACCTCGACGGCCTCGCCGAGGACGGCGAGCCCGCGCCCGAGCCGTCATCCCTCGAAACCGTGATGGGGGACCCCGACAATCGATCGGGCGTCGCGATCCTCGTGCCGGCGCCGCCGTCGGCAGCGAAATTCGTGCGCGTCAACGTGACGATTCCGGAGGACGTGCTCGCGGCTATCGACGCCTATGCGCAGGAGCACGGTCTGACGCGCTCAGGTTTCCTCGCGACCGCCGCCAAGAAGGCCATGGCCGCGTAGCGCTGGGCGGCTTGATGGGCATGTCGGTCAACTTATCATCCGTTCGGCTGCGCACCTTTCGAAGCGTCACCTGCGCGCCGCTTTGTGAAGCGCGCTCTCGATCGCCATGCGAATGAAGCGCTGATACGGAATGCCCTCGCGTTTGGCTTGGCCGCGCACCGCTTCCAGCAGCTTCTCAGGAAGGCGCAGGCTCACTGCCTTGTCTTTCCGCCGCATCTCGAAGCGGACGACCTGGCCGCCGGAGAGATCGTACTCGGACAGGTCCGCCTTCGCGACGAAGTCTTCGGCCTCCTTATCGGTTCTGAATGTCGGGATGGGCTTCTTCATAACTCTCGACCTCCTTTCTGTGCATGAACCGGGCGCTGATCGGCCGTAACAACGCGCTGCCGGCATGTTCAGCCCGCCAGGTGAAAACGATGAACGCCCGCCGACCTCCCGGCGTCGTTCCGATGGCCTTCAGCCGTCGCTCGCCCGAAGGGTTCTCCTTATCGGGAAGAATGACGACCGGCTGAGCAAACACCGCCTCGATGTCTTCGATCGACATGCCGTGCTTTTGGCATTTGTCGCGATTGCCCCGATCCCAGTCAAAGCCGCGGACGGCAGGCTGTTTCATAGCACAAGCCTGCCCCTATGTATATACAAATGTCAATCTCTTCATCAAACATGCAGCGGCTTCCCCCAGACGCCTCGATCCCGGCTGGGCGTGGATCGCGCCAGCCTCCTCGAGCCGCGCGCCCATTTCGAGGGCGAGCGCGAAGGCAGCCGACAATCCCTAACCAAAGTCCTATTGGCCGTCCCAAGGAAATCGCGGTGAGCCGGAGGGGCGGCGTCCCGCCGCCCAAGGTGCGCGGGACGCGCACCCTCCAGCGCCGACCGCGTGGACACCGAGCCCGAACTCGCCGCTGGGTTCCGCACCCTAGCAAGAGCAAACGCGGGAAGCGCCGGATGGACTGGGGCCGCCCGGTGGGCGAGGTCGAAACGCGGGCTCTCGTCGGCAACAGGCCGTGATCGATGCGCTGCCGGCGAGGAGAGCGTCCCGCCGCGATGGATTTTTCGCGCCAAACAGGAAAGAACGGGGAGAACCGCGCCTCGTGGCCGGGACGCGGGGATTTGGATGATCCGCATTTGGCTGGCTTCAAGGGCATGAGCGGCAGGACGGTCCTCGTCACCGCCTTCGAGCCGTTCGGCGGCGAGACGATCAACGCCTCGTGGGAGGCGGCGCGGGCGCTGGATGGCTGGCGTTCCGGCGATTGGGTCGCCGTTTCGCGGCGCCTTCCCTGCGTCTACGGAGCCTGCGTGGCGGAGTTCGTCGAGGCCTTCGAGCTCCTCGCGCCCGAGGCCGTGCTGATGACCGGGCAGGCGGCGAGGCGCGGCGTCGTTTCCGTCGAGAGCGTCGCCCGCAACCGCGCGGGCGCATCGATGCCCGACAATCGCGGCGTGGCTGGCGCCGCGATGACGCTTTCGGGTCCGGCGCTGCTTGAAGCGACCGTGCCGGCGAATGACATTGCGCGAGCGATCCGGGCGTCGGGCGCGCCGGCGCGGGTCTCTGCCAATGCCGGCGACTACGTCTGCAATCATCTCTTCTATGGGGCGCTGAGCACCCTCATCGAGAAGGCGCCCGGCACGCCGGCGATCTTCATCCACCTTCCGGCGACTCCGGAGCAGACGCCGGTGCGCGCGAACAGACGCAGGCTGGCGACCGCCGACGCTGCGCGCGCGCTCGAAGCGGCGATCATGGCGATGACGAGGAAGGCCGCCCACATGGAGCGCGGCGTGGACCGTGCGGGGCTTCGTCCCGAGCAAGGATAGTGTCCGAACTGCGGATGCGGCAGGCCGTCGCGTTTGTGCTACGCTGATTTCATGGAACGCGAAGCCGCCATTGCCGCGCTCAAGGCGCACGAAACCGAGTTCAAACGACTCGGCGTCGAACACCTTTATCTGTTCGGCTCGACCGCACGCGGCGAGGCGCGCGGCGATTCCGTCGTCGATCTGTTTTTCGATCATCCCGAAGGATCGCTTGGACTATACGAGCTGATGGATGTGAAGGAAGCCGCCGGTCGCATCCTCGGGCGCAAGACCGACATCATGACTCGGCGGAGTCTGCATCCGGTTCTGACGGCGAAGATCGAAGCTTCGGCGCAGCAAGTGTTTTGATGGCCGCTCGTTCTGCGACGCGATATCATGCAGGCAATCGAACCGATGCAAAGCGCGATGGCGGGCGTAACGCTCGCGCTCATGGTGCAGCGCCCAGAGGGTCCCGCGCGAGATCGCCGAGCGCTGCCTCGCCCATTTGCGCAAGGAGAACGAGGCCGCCTACGACCGCGAGGAACTGCTCGAACTGTGCCGCCCGATCATGGAGGCCTGGGGCAGCTACTTGAGCGGCGCCGACAACGTGGCGCCGCTCGTCGCGGGGAAGCGCCGCGCATGATCCGCATCGCCATCAGCCCGGGCCTTCGACGCCATCGCCGCGACGCTCCCGCTCGGTTCTGTCGGCTACGAGCCGCAGCCCAACCCCGAGGGCGAACGGCCGATTTGGCTTGAGGCGGCCGTCGTCGACCGTCTTGCCGCCATGCGCGGCCCCGGCGGGAGCTATTCCAACGCTATCCTGCGGCTGGTCGAAATCGAGGCGCGGGGCTATGAATAGGGGCGATATTGCCTAGGGATTTCGACTATCGCTTGAAGTTTATCCCAACGGACCTGTCGCCTAACAAGTCCCTCCTCAAACGTTGTTAGCAGCCTTTCGGCGATCTTCGTTGAGGCGCCTGACGCTCGCAATTTTTCGATTCGGGCCCGCTGGTTGGCGACAATCGTCCTGCTGCAGTCAAGGAGAGCTATGGCTTCCGCCAACTTGGCTTCCCATTCCATTTTCGTCGCGCTCCGCCCGCTCGATTATGTAGCACAAGAATTGAGCGAAATATCGGCAAAACTAACCTGTCGGCGACTCCGGCGTCGTATGATCCAAGACCGCGCCCGGCGCGCAACCTCGATCTCGACCGTGATCCGCATCGCCATCACGGAGGCCGCCTTAGAGGCGATAGCTGCGACGCTCCCGCTCGGCGGCGTGCGGTACGAGGCCAAGCTCGATCCGCAGGGGAAACCCATTAGGAAACCTCACTAGAGCGACGCGCGTTTCCCCCGCGCCTGCCGGGCTCGTGCTCGGCGAGATAAAGGACCAACCAATGAAAAGATTGTTCCTGGTATTGACGCTGATCGGCGCCATGGTCGAGCCCGCGTTCGCCTGCCACCGCTTCCGTGTGTGGCATTACCCGTGGCCGCAACGCTGTCCAGTCGCACTGGGCGGCCACGGAAGGCCCGTGAGGCTTCTCGCCGAGACCCCAGCGCCCCGCCCAGCAGCAGATAGTCTGCCAGCGGTTGCTCCTGTGCCGCCTTCGGGCCCGCCTTTCAAACAAGCGGCCAAGCCGCCGGAAGCCGGGGCGAGCGGAGCGATGCCCGCCCCGGCGGCGCCCACACCCTCGTCCGGCTCCGCGCCCGCCTCTCAAGCCTCGCGGTCGGCGACTCCTGCGCCGTCCGCCAAGGCGGCGCCCGCGCCTGCGTCCGGCTCGACCGCACCGGGGCCGTCTGCCCCCACCGAGGCCCAAGCCGAGAACAGCTCGACGCCCCAGCTCGCGCCAGCTGGTCCGCCGTCCGCAGAGAAAGGCTCAGACAAGCCCAAGGTGAACGATCTTCCCGTCAATCCTCTTGATTAAGATTAAGAGACGGGCGCTTGGCTGGAAGTCGGCCGTCGTCGACAAGCTCGCGGCTATGCGTGAGCCCCGGCGAGAGCTACAGCGACAAGGAGCGCGCCGTAGCTGATCTCTCCGCCGAGCGGAAAGCCGAGCGTCGCCAGCGGCGAAGAGCGGCCCCGCCTGCCCGGCCGGATCGGCGAGGGCGGGCGCTCCGTCCCGAAGCGCGTATTGCCAGTTTGTCCAGCCCGGCGGGACGGCGACGGCGGTGATTCCAGTCGCCGCGACGGGCGAGGCGTCCCGGGTCGCTCAAAAGTCTGCCTCGGACACTGAGTTTTCTCCGCACCCAGTGCGCCTATTCGCGAGCGCCATGCCGTCCGACAAAGCGCTCTTCCACGAACCGCTGAGACCGATTTGACAATGACCAAATCCATTAACGAGCGCTTGGGTAATTTCGACAGCCGGGCTTGACACGCGTCCCGCGCCGGGAAAGACTTGACCAATCGGTCAAGAATGTCCCGCTTCGCCCGCCACGGCCCTCGGGGAGACGCCATGACGATCGCCGCCAATCCGCCAAAACTCTCCGATGTCGCGCCGGGCCGGCTCGACGAGGCGACGCTCGAGTCGAATTTCGCCGACCTCCATCCGCCGCTGACCCGCTACGAGGCCAGGGTCGAGTCCGATCGCTGCTATTTCTGCTTCGACCCGCCTTGCCAAAAGGCCTGTCCGACCGGAATCGACATTCCGCTGTTCATCCGTCAGATCGCCGCCGACAACCGCGAGGGAGCGGCGAAGACAATTTTCGACTCCAACATCATGGGCGGCATGTGCGCCCGCGTCTGCCCGACCGAGACGCTGTGCGAGGAGGCCTGCGTCCGCGAGGCCGCGGAAGGCAAGCCGGTCGCCATCGGCCTCCTCCAGCGCTACGCGACGGACGCGCTGATCGAAGCGGGCCAATCGCCTTACAAGCGCGGCGCGCCGACCGGCAGGCGGGTCGCGATCGTCGGCGGAGGGCCGGCGGGTCTCGCCTGCGCGCACGCGCTCGCGGTCGCGGGCGTGGAGGCGACGATCTTCGAGGCGAGGGCCAAGCCCGGCGGCCTCAACGAATACGGCATCGCCGCCTACAAGACGGTCGACGGCTTCGCCGCCAGGGAGGCCGCCTTTATTCTGTCGATCGGCGGCATCGAGGTCAGATACGGCGTCGCGCTCGGCAGGGACGTAAAACTTGCCGATCTGCGACGCGACTATGACGCCGTCTTCTTGGGCGTAGGCCTCGGGGCGACCAACAAGCTCGGCCTGCCAAAGGAGAACGAGCTCGAGAACCTCGTCGACGCGGTCGACTACATCGCCGATCTCCGGCAGGCGGACGATTTGACGAAGCTTCCGGTCGGCCGGCGGGTCGTGGTGGTCGGCGGCGGCATGACGGCGATCGACGCCGCGGTGCAATCGAAGCGGCTTGGCGCGGAGAACGTGACGATCGTTTATCGCCGCGGCGCCGAGAAGATGAAGGCGAGCCGGTTCGAGCGCGAGCTCGCGCAGACGAGCGGGGTCGTTATCCGCAACGCTGCGCGGCCCGTATCTCTCGAAGGACACGCCGGCGCGTTCACGGGGGCGGTGTTCGAGGACACCCACGAGCGGGACGGCGTTCTGGCCTCGCCGGGATCGGTCTTCCGGGTCGAGGCGGACATGTTCTTGACCGCCATCGGGCAATGCGGCGCGCCCGAGGCGCTCGACGGCGCGCCGATTGAATTGAAGGATGGCCGGATCGTCGTCGACGTGGAACGGCGCACCAGCCTCGACGGCGTCTGGGCCGGCGGCGACTGCGTTCTCGGCGGCGAGGATTTGACCGTCAGCGCGGTCGAGGATGGCAAGCAGGCGGCGCGCTCGATCATCGCGGCGCTCGGCTTGGGCCGCGCCTGAAACCTGAAGCGAGGCTCGCATGGCCGATCTGCGCACCGATTTCCTCGGCATCAAGTCGCCGAACCCGTTCTGGTTGGCGTCGGCGCCGCCGACCGACCGCAAGGTGAACGTCGAGCGCGCCTTTCACGCCGGTTGGGGAGGCGTCGTGTGGAAGACGCTCGGCGAAGCCGGGCCGCCGATCGTCAACGTGTCGGGCGCCCGCTACGGCGCGATCCACGGGCCCGATCGCCGCCTCATCGCGATGAACAACATCGAGCTCATCACCGACCGCGATCTCGAGATCAACCTGCAGGAGATCAAGGAGGTCAAGCGCGCCTGGCCCGACCGCGCGCTCGTCGTGTCGCTGATGGTGCCCTGCGACGAAGATTCATGGAAGACGATCCTCGCCCGGGTCGAGGAGACAGAATGCGACGGCGTCGAGCTCAACTTCGGCTGCCCGCACGGCATGTCGGAGCGCGGCATGGGCTCGGCGGTGGGGCAGGTCCCGGAGTACGTCGAGATGGTCGCGCGCTGGTGCAAGGCGCACACGCGCATGCCGGTCATCGTCAAGCTGACCCCCAACGTCACCGACATTAAGCATCCCGCGCGCGCGTCCAAGAAGGGCGGCGCCGACGCCGTCTCGCTCATCAACACGATCAATTCGATCATGGCGATCGATCTCGACCATATGACACCGGACGTCGTCATCGACGGCAAGGGCACGCATGGCGGCATGTGCGGACCGGCGGTGAAGCCGATCGCGCTCGCGATGGTGGCCGAAATCGCGCGCGATCCGGCGCTCGCCGGCCTGCCGATCTCGGCGATCGGTGGGATCACCACCTGGCGCGACGCGGCCGAATACATCGCGCTCGGCGCGGGCACGGTCCAGGTCTGCACCGCAGCGATGACGTACGGATTCAAGATCGTGGAGGAGATGACTTCGGGGCTGTCCGCCTATATGGACCGGAAAGGCTACGCGACGATCGACGACTTCCGCGGCCGCGCGGTTCCCTCCATCACCGACTGGCAATACCTCAATCTCAACTACGTGGCCAAGGCCGAGATCGATCAGAGCCTCTGCATCAAATGCGGCAGATGCCACATCGTCTGCGAGGACACTTCACACCAGGCGATCTTTGCGAGCCTCGACGGCAAGCGGCAGTTTACTGTCAACGACGCCGAATGCGTCGGATGCAACCTTTGCGCGCTCGTCTGCCCGGTCGAGGGATGCATCACGCTCGTCCGCCGGACGAAGGGCGTCGATCCGCGAACCGGCCTTCCTTACGACCGTCCTCCCTCCGACTGGACGGCGCACCCGAACAATCCGAGCCTCTCGAACGCCGCCGAGTAGTCGGCGGCGCAATCTGCGGCTTCGCGGCCTATTCGTGGCCTCGCGGCTCCTTCAGCTTGCCGAACACGGATTCGACGTCGATCTTCTCTTCGGCCGGCGCCTTTGGCTTCGGCACGCCGAACACTTCGAGCCGGCTCGACGGGGCCGGCTTTGCGGTGGTGATTTCGGCCGGGACCAGGGTCTGGGTGCGGTCTTCTTCGACCTTCGGCCGGTCCTTGGCGGCCCGATTGACCTCGAAATCGAGGTCGATCTGCGAGCAGAGGCCGAGCGTCACCGGATCCATCGGCTGCAGGTTGGCGGAGTTCCAGTGGGTGCGCTCGCGGATCGACTGCAAGGTGTGCTTCGTCGTGCCGACGAGGCGCATGATCTGCGCATCCTTGAGCTCGGGATGGTTGCGCAGCAGCCACAGCACTGCGTTGGGCCGGTCCTGCCGGCGCGAGAGCGGGGTATAGCGCGAGCCGCGCGGTTTCTTGAACTCGGGCGCGCGCACCTTCGAGACGGAAAGATGCAGGCGGCGGTTCGGCTCCTGCTCGGCCGAAGCGATTTCCTCGCGCGTCAGCTGGCCGGTCGAAATCGGATCGTAGCCTTTGATGCCGGTGGCGACTTCGCCGTCGGCGATCCCCTTGACCTCGAGCGGGTGCAGTTTGCAGAACTCGGCGATCTGGTCGAAGCTCAGCGACGTATTCTCGACCAACCATACGGCTGTCGCTTTCGGCATCAGCGGCGCGTCGCTCATCTTACGCTTGCTCCTTACGATCGGTCGGGCGCACAGCTTCGGTTTCGGCCCGGAGGAGGCGCAGCCTCAAAAAACAGAGCTCTAGGGAGATGCCTTTCTATAGGCGCCCCGAGGCCGAATTGCAATCGGCGCAGCGAAATCGCCGGCGCTGATGAAAGGATTTTCTTTCGGCGCCTTGCCTGCTCCGGCGGCCGACCCTAAATCGCCGAGCGGTTGGCCCGGCGGAACTCTTCCCGCGCGGGCGGATTGAACAGGGAAGCCGCAGGAAGGAAATCCTGACATGAAAACCACGATTTTCGCCGTCGCGCTGGCGATGGCCTTTGCTCCGATCGTCGCTCCTTCCGCGGCCGATGCGAAGGGGTGTCTGAAAGGGGCGATCGCCGGCGGCGTGGCCGGTCATTACGCCGGCCACCACGCCATCCTCGGCGCGATAGGGGGCTGCGTCGTCGGCCACCACCTGGCCGAAAGAAGCAAGGAAAGGGCAGCGGCCTCCTCTGCAAGCCAGCATCCCGCGAACCAGACAAACGGATCGAACCAGACAAACCAGACAAATGGAGCGAACCAGACAAACGGCTACTGAGGCCGCGTCAGGCCTTGTTGTTGAGCGAGCGCGGCGCGTTCGCGTCGAGCGGCCAGCGCGGCCGGGCGGGGACGTCGAGCGGGTCGGTCAGGCCGAGCCTGAGCCTTTCGAGGCCCGCCCAGGCGATCATTGCGCCATTGTCGGTGCACAGCTTCTGCGGCGGGGCGGCCATCGGCAGGGCCGCCTCGGCGCAGAAATTTTCGAGCGCCTGCCGGAGCGCTTCGTTCGCCGCGACTCCTCCGGCGATGACCACCGCCTGCGGCGGCCGCCCGACGCGCTCATAAAATAGCTTGAGGCCCATCCGCATGCGGTCCTCGACGATGTCGACGACCGCCGCTTGAAACGAGGCGCAAAGGTCGGCGACGTCGTGCGGGCGCAGAGGCGCCGCAGCCTCGGCGGCGAACCTCACGGCGGTCTTGAGGCCCGAGAGGGAAAAGTCGGCGTTCGGCCGGCCGACCATCGGCCGGGGCAGCGCAAAGCGCTCGGGATCGCCGTCTCTGGCGGCGACCTCCACTGCCGGTCCGCCGGGATAAGGAAGGCCGAGAAGCTTTGCAGTCTTGTCGAAGGCTTCGCCGATGGCGTCGTCCATGGTCGCCCCGAGCCGCTGGTAATCGCCCACGCCTTTGACCGCGAGAATCTGGGTGTGGCCGCCCGACGCCAACAGGATCAGATACGGAAAGGCGAGGTTGGCGGTCAGGCGCGCGGTCAGGGCATGCGCTTCGAGATGATTGACGGCGACAAGTGGCTTGCCGACAGCAAGCGCGATACCCTTCGCCGCCATCAGCCCGACCAGGATCCCGCCAATGAGACCGGGTCCGGCCGCCGCGGCCACGCCGTCGAGGTCCTTGGCGGACATCCGCGCGTGCGAGAGCGCGCGCGCGACCAGCGAATCGACGATCTCGACGTGGGCGCGCGCCGCGATCTCCGGCACGACGCCGCCAAAGGCCGAGTGAGCCGCGATCTGGCTCATCACTTCGTCGGCCAGGATTTCGCCCGCGCCATCAGGCCTGAGCCGCACGACCGCGGCCGCCGTCTCATCGCACGTCGTCTCGATGCCCAAAAGGCGCATAGTCTTTCTTTCGGAGCCTGCACAATTCGAGCTCGCCGCCCCTTAGCGTGAACGAAGCAGCCAGGGCAAATCGCCCTGCGCGCTGGACGACAGATCGCCGACCATGCCTGTCGTGACCAAACCGTCGCGTGCTGCCCGGCCGGAAGGACAGGTCGAATCGGCGAGAAAGCGCAGGCGACGCGGCGATACGCCGCCTGTTTCTGGAATCGCCGTCGTGTTATGCAAGTCTTGTGGCGAGGCGGAGCGATGAGCAACCCAATCGGGTCGAATGAAATCCGTGTCGTGATCCGGCCCGTCGAGGCGCCCGGATTTGGCCCCGAACTGATCCCGGCTCAGGTGTTCAAGCGAATATTCGACGCCTTCCTGGCCGCCCTCATTGCAGCAGATCGCGAACTTCACGCGAGGCCCATGTCGAGCCAGTTTTTCGTGTCGCATCTGGCCTACGGGTCCTGCGAATTCGGCATCGTCGAGAAGCAGAAGTCGGCCGCCCGAAGCGGCGGCTCGGCCGTCGAGTTCCTGCGGCTCTGCGCGGGCCGCGTCTACCGGAGCGACTACCAGATCCTCCTGCGTTACCCGAGGCTTCTGCGGGCCTTTGATCGCATCGTCAAAGCGATCGACCCGACCTATGTCGTTCTGGTCCAGTATGACGACACGGAATTGCCTCTGGACGCGTTTTTCTGTCGTCAAGTCGACAGGGTCGGCCGGGGGGACGACGCTTCGTTGCGAACGGACGTCTGGTTCGCCGGAACCGCAATCACTTCGTTCGAGGGGCGGCTCGAGGCGATGGACTACCGAGGTCCAGTGTGGAAAGGCCGCCTGACGCTTTCCGGCGGCGAAACCCGGCTCGAGTGCGTTTTCGACAAATCCAGAGGCGAGGACGCCTTGAATCCGTTCGGCAACAAAGACGTTTGCGTCACCGGCCGAGCGATCTGCACGGGGGATAGTCAACTTCCGGAACGGTTGGAGGTCATAACGATCGAGGCGACGGCCAGGGCGGCCGCGGCCACCGGCGTTCAAGGCTCGTTGAGACCGGTCTCGACCGGGGATTGGGAGGGCGGGCTTGATTACGTCTACTAGCGACAAGCACTTCTTGCACGTCAACGTGCTTTTGCGTCACGCGCGGGCCGAATCGGGCGGCTCGGAGCGCGACCTCGAGACGATCCTGACCGAGGCTGCGACCGGCAAACGCCGGCTGTGGGTCTCGAGCATCCTGTTCGCCGAGCTGAGGCCGTCGGCCTTTGTCCCGGGTCCGTTTCTGACCTTGCACGAATTCGTCCGCTACCTCCGTTCGATCGCGACTTTCGTGACGCCCGACCCCAACACCATGCTCCGCGCGGGCCGGCTGCGAGACGTCAAATGGCAGCGCCCGGCGGCTCTGCGGCGTCCCGAGGAAAAACCTCGCTTCCTGTCGATGATCGACGCCATCCAGCTTGCCTCGGCTCTTTGGGTGAAGGAGGCGGCCGGAGTCGCCGACCTCGAATTCCTTGCCTTCGACGATCGCTCGGCGGACGACGCCGAAGACGGCGCGGGCTTGTCGCTTCTCCGCCTTCAGGACTACACGGACGACATGGCGATCGATTCCGACGGCTTGGCCGCGGTTCAGCTCGCGCGCGCGGAGCCGGTGCTCCAGCATGCGCTCCGGCAGTCCGTCCCAGTTGGCTGACGACGTCCTCAACGATCGTCGTCAATGGCCCTCCGTCAGCGCGCTTTCGATAACGGGCTTGAGGATCGTCTTCACCGCGAAGATCGAGCCCTTGATGCTGTAATGCCCGTAGTCGACGGCCAGCAGGTCTTCGGGAAGATTGGGGCCGACGAGCCGGCGGCAGCCTTCGGATCCGCAGAGCTTCGCCGCCTGCGACACATAGACCACGCCTTCGCCCCAGTCTTTCGCCGCGAGCGCCTTGTCCGTTTCGAGCGAGTCCGGCCGAACGCCGACCCGAGAGAAGGCCGGCGCCTCGCCCGTTTCGAGGAGGTCGCGACCAACGAGAAGCGGCAGCCAAGGCGCCCAGGTCGGAACCTCGCCAGCGATGACGATTGAGCTCACGCCGTCCCGATGCAGCGTTTTCGCGCCCGCGACGAGCGCGTCGAGGAAACCGGGATAGCGCCAGTTCGCCTCATGGTCGTATTGGGCGAAGTAACCCGCCACCAAAAGAACGTCCGGCTTTATCTCGCGGATCCGTTCGAACACGTAATCGTTGATCGCGCGGCAGCGCCGCGTCCCGGCCACGCCCTCGTCCATCTCGACATGCTCGACCAGAGGGACGCAGAACACCGACGAGAGGGTCAGGATATTCGCGGCGCCGCCGAAGGCCTGCGTAAGGCCGGCGAACAAATGCGCGGCGTGCGAGTCGCCGATGACGAGGATGGTTGGTTTTGCCGGGTCCTCGGCGACGGCGCATCGGTTTGACTCGAAGAAGCGCGCCGCCATTTCGCGCTCCTCGGCAAGCGAATAGGCCCGCTCGTCGCGCTGATAGAAGCATTGCATCAGATGCCTGCCTTGTGCGCCGTTGACGTCGTAGTCGAAGATGCGCGTGACGAGCGGCGGAAACCGGCCCGCAAAACCTCTCGCATCGTAAGTGACGCGGCCAACGACGCCGGTCAGCGCGAGACCGGCGACGAGGGCGAGCGCGACCGTGTAGGGGCGGCGGCGAAACAGCGCAGCGGCGGGCGTCTCGATGAGACCGTAGGTGACCGCCGCGAGCGCGATGGCGACGCCGGCGAGCACGAACATCACCCCGCTTGTCGGAATGACGCCCGGCCACATGTGGGCGAAGGCGAACAGGGGCCAGTGCCAGAGATAAAGCGGATAGGAGATCAGGCCGAAGAAGGCCGCGAACCGATTGCCGAGCGCAACCTCGCCGGCGAATGAGCGAGGGTGGGCGATGACGAGCGCGCAGCCAGCCGTCGGGATCGCCGCTCGCCAGCCGGGAAAAGGTTCGGATTCGCTGAGGTAAAGATAGCCGCCGAGAATAAGGAGAACGCCGAGCCCGGCGCCGATGTCGGCCACCCAGCGCGAGGGATAGGGCCATTGTCGCAGAAAAAAGACTTCACGGTAGGCGAGGAGCGCGCCGAGCGCGAGCTCCCAGGCCCGCGTCCACGGCAAATAGAAAGCGTCGATCGGATTGATCGGGGTCAGGACGACGCAATAGCCGAGCGAGGCGACGAAGATGCCCAGGATGAAGAAGGGCAGCAGCCGGCCGTTCAGCTTTGCAAGGGCCAACAGCACGACCGACCAGACGAGGTAGAACTGCTCCTCGATGCTCAGCGACCAGAGATGGAGCGAGGGCTTCGCGGACGAATCCGCGCCGAAATATCCGCCGACTCCCGCGAGCCGCATGAGCCAGAAGTTTACGGTGAAATAAGAATTGCCGAGCAGGCCGCCGCCGATGTCGCGGAACTCGATCGGCGCCGCCCGGAACCAGCCGACGACCCAGACGGCGCTCACGACGACCAGGAGCGCCGGCAGGATTCGTTTTGCGCGCTTGGCGTAGAACGTCGCCAGCGAGAAATGGCCGACTGCGCACTCCGAAAGAACGATGCGCGAAATGAGAAAGCCCGAAATGACGAAGAAGACGTCGACGCCGGCGAAGCCTCCCGGGACGAGCGCGCGATCGGCGTGGAAAGCGACCACCCCGAGCACGGCAAGCGCACGCAGGCCGTTGATGTCCTCGCGGAATTCGTGATGCGAGACGCGGACGGCGGCGAGGTCGGCAGTGTCGAGGACCTTGTCCAACGATTATCCTGTTGCGGAGGACGCGGGAAAGGCCGAAGGGGGTAAAGCCCCGCGGGCCAATCGGCAAGCTCCGCCTTGCCGATCGGCGCCCACCGCCCTGATAATGCCGGCCCATGAAAGATCGGAAGCCGGCGCTCCGGGTTGCGCTTTTCCGCGCCGGCGGCGACGGGGCGCGCAGTGGGATGAAGCTGCGAAGGCTCGGATTCAGCGTCGACTGCCTCCCCGTCGTCGAGATTGCGCCCGTGCGGGTGAAACCGGCCCGCGAGCGCTACGACGCGATCGTGGCCACTAGCGCCAAGGCGTTCATCGGCCAAACGACTCTGGAAGCGGCGGCGCCATTCTACGCCGTCGGCGCTCGGACGGCGCGCGCAGCCGAGGCCCACGGTTGGCGGCTGGCCGCCCCTCCGGCGCCCGACGCCGCGCAGCTCATCGAGACGCTGCGGCGCGAGCTGCCGCCGACCGCGAGCGTGCTCTATCTCGCCGGCCGCGACCGCAAGCCGGCGCTGGAAGACGCGCTCGACGGATTCTGCGCGCTCGAGGTCGTCGAGGCCTACGCAGCCGAAGCTCGCGACTCATGGCGTCCCGCGGAGATCCGTGCTCTCTCCTCCTGCTCCGCGGCCCTGCATTACTCCCGGCGTTCGGCGGCTCTCGCGGCGCGACTGGCCGAGAATTCCGGTCAGGCGGAGCATTTCCTCGCCTTGCGACATATCTGCCTCTCGGACGATGTCGCCGAGCCCCTGCGAACGATCGGCGCGCGCTCCGTCGTCGTCGCCGAACGAGCCGACGAGGCCGCGCTGTTTGCCGCATTAAGCGAGGCCGCGGCCGTATTTCCTTCCGATGGGGCCTCCCGTATATAGGGCGCCAATTCCCCAAGGGCGCGCGAGCGAATGGTTGACGAAGAGAGTCAGGACGTTGCGTGCGAACCGGCCGGCGGCGCGCCGGCCAATCGGGACAAGCGCGGCGATCCGGGTGTGATCGACGGAGAAGCGCCGCGCGACGTCGGCGAGGCCGCGCCTTCGGCGCAGCGAGTCAGCGAGCCTGCGCCTTCTGAGGAAGCGGTCCGCGCTGCGCCTCCGTCTCGCGACGAGGAGGCAGTCCCGCCCCGACGGACGAGGCGCGGCGCTTTTGCGGCCTTCCTGGCGGGAGCGCTCGGCGGTCTCATCGTCGCGGCTATCGGCGGCGGCGCCGGCTACTACTATATTCTTGTGCCGAAAACCGATCTCGCCGAGACCAATGCGCGCCGCCTTGCCTCGATCGAGTCACAGGCTCAGCGGCAAGACGCGGCGATCGCCGGGGTCGGAAAACGCGTCGACGCCCTCGAGGGGACGAGCTCCGCAGGAGCGCTCGCTGCGGTCGACAAGCGCCTCGATGCGCTGCAGTCGGCGAATGCCGAGGAGGCGCCTAGGATCGCCGCGGCGACGCAGGCCCTTCAGGCGCTGACAGGCGAGGTCAAGGATCTGGGCGCGGATGTCGACGCGGCGCGGAGCGAGATTCCCGGCCTAAAGGCGCGGTTGGCGAAACTCGAGGCCGGCCCGCCGCAGGCGGCCGCCGCCGACCTCTCCGCGGTCACGGCCCGGATCGACCGGATCGAGGCGCAACTCGCCGCGCCGAAGAGCGAGACCCGCGTCGCGCCGGAGAAGCCCTCTGCCGCCGATAATCCCGCTGCGGTCGCGATTGTCGCCCAGTCGCTGGGCGATAATCTCACCCGTGGCGCGCCGTTCCCGACCGAGCTCGCGGGGCTTGAGCATCTCGGCGTGGAGCCGGCGAAGCTGGCGGCGCTGAAGGCCGTGGTCGACGGCGCGCCGACGGACCGCGCGCTCGCCGACGCCTTTGCAGCTGTCCGAACCAAGGTCCTGGCCGCGGCCGCGCCGAGCGGAGCCGACAGCGGGATCGTCGACCGGTTTGTCGCCCATTTGCGGGGCCTCGTTCAGGTGCGCAATCTGAACGAGACGACGGGGGACGATCCGCTGGCCCTGGCGTCGCGCATCGAGGCGGACAGCCGCCGCGGCGACGTGAGAGACGCGTTGGCCGCCTTCGCCAAGTTGCCCGAGCCGTCGCGCCAGGCGGCCTCGGCCTGGGCCTCCGCCGCCGAAGCGAGGCAGGCGGCGGAAGCGGCCCTTCAGACAATCCGCGAGACGGCGGTCGCGCAGCTGGCGGAGAACGGCAAGCCCTGAAAGGTTCGCCCAGCCGCGCCGGCCTCACGGGGCCGGACGATCGTGAATGCGGAGAGATTATGTTTCGCCTGTTGATCCTCCTCGCTGCGGTGGCCCTGGCGGCCTGGGGCCTCATGTGGCTCTCCGACAACCCTGGCGTGGTGTCGGTGACCTGGGGCGGCGTCGAATACAAATTCTCCCTGATGTTGGCCCTCGGCTTGGTCGCCGCGATCGCGATCCTCTGGTCGATCGTGTGGGGCCTTCTGCGCTTCGTGTTCCGCATTCCGTCGCTGATGTCGCTCGCGGCTCAGGCGCGCCGCCGCGAAAAGGGCCTCGCCGCGGTTTCGCGTGGGCTGATTGCAGTCGGAGCCGGCGACGCGCGGACTGCGGCCAAACATGCCGCCAATGCGACCCGCCTGCTCGAGCGTCATCCCATGACCAAGGTCCTCCGCGCGCAGGCGGCGCAACTCGCTGGCGACCGGCAGGCGGCCACCGCCGCCTACAGCGAGATGCTCGAGCATCACGAGACGCACGGCCTCGGCTTGCGCGGCCTTCATGTCGAGGCTCGCCGCCGGGGCGATCATGGGGCCGCGCTGCAATACGCCATGCGCGCCAACGCCCACGCTCCGGCCGCATGGGCGGGGCAGGCGGTCCTCGACGACAGAACGCGGCGCGGCGACTGGACGGGAGCGCTGGCGACAGTCGATTCGAACGCCGCGGCGCGCCTGATCGACAAGCCGACCGCGAACCGCTGGCGGGCCGTGATCAAGACCGCGATGGCGGAGGAGCAGATGGATCGCGATCCAAAGGGAGCGCTGGCGCTGGCGCAGGAGGCTTGCCGTCTCGCCCCGACCCTCGTCCCGGCCGCCGCCATCTATGGCCGGCTGGCGGCGTCGTCCGGCGATTATCGCCGTGCGACAAGAGCGCTGGAGAACGCCTATGCCCAGACGCCCCACCCCGACCTGGCCGCAGCATATCTGAGGGTGCGACACGGTGATTCGCCGGAGGACCGACTGGTCCGGGCCCGTACGCTGTCTCGCGTCGCCCCCAATGACCTCGAGTCGATGCTGACTGTCGGACGCGCGGCGCTCGAGGCGCACGACAGGGACTCGGCCCGAGCCGCCATCGCCCCTCTTCTCGCGTCCGATTCGCCGCATGGCCGGCCGACCCGCCGCGTTTGCCTGCTGATGGCGGACATCGAAGAGGCGGAGAACCATCAAGGGGCGGTGCGCGAATGGCTCGGCCGCGCCGCTCGCGCGCCTCGCGACAAAGCGTGGGTGGCGGACGGATTCATCAGTGACCGTTGGGCGCCCGTCTCGCCTTCGGGCGCCCTCGACGCCTTCGTCTGGCGGGCGCCCGACGAGCGCATCGCCGCGCTGGCCGAGCCTCGGCCGATCGAAGCGGAGCCCGCGCCGCCGGCGCCGGCGATCCCGCCGCCTTCATCCGCCGCTCCGCCGACTGAGCCTCCCCCCGCTCGGCCCGCCGCCGCGGTCGCTCCCCCAGCCGAGCCGCCGCGCACTGCGCCGCCAGTCTCCGCTCCCGCGCCGCGAGCAGGAATCATAATCGATCCGTCGACGATGCCGCCGGACGATCCGGGGCCCGGTGAAGGGCATTCGGAGGATGAGCGGCGAGACTTCCACCTCTACGCCGGGGAATGACCCGAGCATGGACCCCGAGATGTCCTTAACCCCGGTCGTCATCGTGGGCGCCGGCCACGCCGGCGTCCAGGCCGCCGCCAGCCTGCGCGAGGACGGCTTCGACGGCGAGATCGTCCTCATCTCCGACGAACAGGAACTGCCCTATCAGCGCCCGCCGCTGTCGAAGGCCTTTCTCAAGGGCGAGATGGACATCCGCGGCCTGCCGCTGAGGGCCGAGGCCTATTTCGGCGAGCAACGCATTGATCTGAGGCTCGGCGTCGCCGCGACTCGGATCGACCGCGCCCTGCGGCGGGTCGAGACGAGCGACGGCCGGGCGATCGAGTACGGACACTTGATTCTCGCGACCGGCTCGCGGCACCGGCTGCTCGACGTCTCCGGCGTCGATCTGCCGGGCGTCTACAAGCTGCGCACCATCGTCGACGCGGCGGCGATCCGCGAGCGGCTCGCTCCCGGACTGAGGCTCGTCGTCATCGGCGCGGGCTTCATCGGGCTTGAGATCGCCGCAACCGCGGCCGGTCTCGGCGCAGACGTGACCGTGGTCGAGATCGCGCGGCTCATGGGGCGCGCCGTGTCGTCCTTCCTCTCCGACTTCTACCTCAAGGCGTACGGCGCGTTCGGCGCGAAGTTCCGAATCGGACGTGGCGTAACGGAGATTCGCGGCCGCGCCCGGGCCGAGGCCGTCGCGCTGACCGACGGCGAGGTCCTGCCCGCCGATCTCGTGGTGGTCGGCGTCGGGGTCACGGCGGAGGATCGGCTTGCGCGCGAAAGCGGGCTTGAATGCGCAAACGGGGTCGTCGTCGACGCCCTGCTCGCCACCTCCGACCCGGCGATTTCGGCGATCGGCGACTGCGCCGATTTCCCCAACGCGGCGCTCGGCTTCCGCACCCGGCTCGAGTCCGTGCAGAACGCCGTCGACCAGGGGAGATGCGTGGCGGCGCGTATCGTCGGCAGGCCGAAGCCCTACGGCGCGCTCGCCTGGTTCTGGAGCGATCAGGGCGACCTCAAGCTCACGATCGCCGGCCTGTCCCACGGCGTCGACAATTGGGTCGTTCGTGGGGATCCCGCGACGCGGGCCTTCTCGATGTTCGGCTTTCGCGAGGGGAGGCTCGTGGTGGTCGAATCGGTCAACCGCGCCGGCGACCACGCGGCGGCCAAGCGTATCCTCGGCGCCGGAAAGGCGCTGACGCCGGAACAGGCGGCCGACGCGGCCTTCGATCTGAGGGCGCTGGCGAAGGGGTGAGAAAAGGTTGGCGGCGGCCCGGGCCGGCTTGCGCGGCCTTAGCGCCAATTTTAACGTATGAGCCAAACAATTACAATGGCTTACGGCCATGTTTTAACATCGCGCCGTAACTCTCAAGCTGGGTGAGTCCGATCTGCAACAGTTGGTATGAACCTAAAAACCGCAGTTGACCGCCGTGGGGCTGCCGGGCTTGGAATTTTTCGCGTTCTGGTTGCATCAAATCGGCGCGAACCGCGGCGGCGCCCGGAGGAGGCGACCGTTGAGGAACGCGCGCGACAGGATCGCCCGCCATTTTTGCAGGCGCGTCAACTGCTCCGCAGTTCTGACCAGGCCTTGCAGAAAGGCGGCTGCACCCGCGAGCGCCCTGGCGGCGGGCTTGGCTTTGGCGTGCGAGCTCGTCACGCGGATCCTCGTTTGCCGCGCGTGCCGGACCGGGACGCGCAGTTCGAGTCCATCAATGCGACGGTCATGTCGGCCCAAAGGCGCTGTCAGCCGGTGGTCTCCGTCGACACGAAGAAGGAGCTGGTCGGCAATTTCAAGAACGGGGGCACGGACGACCGGCCCAAGGGCGATCCGTTGCGCGTGAACGTGCACGACTTCGAGGACAAGACGCTCGGCAAGATCGCGCCTTACGGCGTCTACGACGTGACCGCCAACGAAGGCTGGGTGAGCGTCGGAATCACCGCCGATACGGCCGAATTCGCGGTCGCCTCGATCCGCCTTTGGCTCGAGCGCATGGGGCGACAACGCTATCCCGAGGCGGACGAACTGACGATCACGGCCGACTGCGGCGGCTCGAATGGCCCGCGCGTGCGGCTGTGGAAGCTCGAGTTGCAGAAGTTTGCCGACGAGACCGGGCTCACGATCCACGTCCGCCACTACCCGCACGGGACGTCCAAATGGAACAAGGTCGAGCACCGCCTGTTCTGCCACATCACCCAGAACTGGCGGGGGCGTCCGCTGAGCGATCGCCTCGCCGTCGTCGAACTGATCGGCGCAACGACGACCCGAGCCGGCCTGAAGGTCGA
>DASRSL010000063.1:0-30717 GCA_035656495.1 Roseiarcus sp. | reverse complement strand
TCGGCGGACGGTCTTACCGCACGATATGGCTGAACGAGGACGGATGGGGCGTCGACGTCATCGACCAGCGCTGGCTGCCGCATGAGTTTCGCATCGCGACCTTGCGCAGCGCCGCCGACGCGGCGACGGCGATCCGCGACATGTGGGTGCGCGGCGCGCCGCTGATCGGCGCGACGGCGGCGTACGGCCTCGCGCTCGCCATGCGCGAGGATCCGCGCGACGTCAGGCTGGACGCGGCGTGGGAGGCGCTTCACGCGACGCGGCCGACCGCCATCAACCTGCGCTGGGCGCTGGACGCCGTCCGCAAGCGTCTGCGCCCGCTCGATCCGCAAGAACGCGCCGCCGCAGCCTATGCGCAAGCCGCGGAGATCGCCGACGAGGACGTCGCCATCAACCGCGCGATCGGCCGCAGCGGGCTCGACGTCATCCGTCGGCTCGCGGCGGGCAAGAAGCCGAGCGAGCCCGTGAATATCCTCACCCACTGCAACGCCGGCTGGCTGGCGACGGTCGATTACGGCACCGCCACCGCCCCGATCTATCTGGCGATGGAGGAGGGTCTCCGCGTCCACGTCTACGTCGACGAGACCCGCCCGCGCAATCAGGGCGCCTCGCTCACCGCCTGGGAGCTCGTCAATGAGGGCGCGCCGCACACGCTCGTCGTCGACAACGCCGGCGGCCACCTGATGCAGCACGGCCTCGTTGACATGGTGATCGTCGGGTCGGACCGCACCGCCGCCAACGGCGACGTCGCCAACAAGATCGGCACTTACCTCAAGGCGCTCGCCGCACACGACAACGGCGTTCCTTTCTACGTCGCCCTGCCTTCTCCGACCATCGACTGGACGGTTCGCGACGGAATCAGCGAAATCCCAATCGAAGAGCGGCACGCCGACGAAGTCACGTTCGTCCAGGGTCAGGGCGCGGACGGGGCGGTTGCGCGGGTCAGGATTTCGCCGGAAGGAAGTCGCGCCGCCAATCCGGCCTTCGACGTCACGCCGGCGCGCTTGGTCACCGGCCTCATCACCGAGCGCGGCGTCGCGAAGGCGTCGCCCGAGGGTCTGAAGGCGCTGTTTCCCGAGCGCGGGTAGCCCCAAGTCCGCTTCCGGAAATGCCTCGCTCAGGTCAGCGCGGCGTGCGCTTCAGCGCCCGCCGCGTCCGGTCGAAGAGGCCCGCCGGCTCTGCTCCCGTCAGCTTGAGCCCCGCCGCCAGCGCCGGGAAATAGACCGCGACGCCGATCACGGCGAGCGCCAGAAGGCGCGTTTCGCGGGCGAAGCGCGGCAGATGCGCGAGCGCCGAGACCAGTGGTGCGTTAGCGAGGGTCACCGCCAGCGCCAGCGCGCCGCAGGCGAACAGGGCCGCTGCGGCGGTGGCGAGGAAACGTGCGTCCGGCGCGATCCAGCCGCGCCGATGCGCGAGCGCGTAGATGCCGGCCACCTTGACCCACAGGCCAGCGGCGGTGGCGAGCGCGAGGCCCGGGGCACCAAGCGGCCGGTAGAGCGTGATCTTGAGCGCGACGTTGAGCGCGACGCCGACGAGCGTGACCTTCATCGGCGTCGCAGTGTCGCCGCGCGACAAGAAGCTCGCCGAGACGATCCGGTCGACGAACAGGGCCGGCATGCCGACCGAATAGGCGGCGAGCACCGCGGCCGCCTGATGCGTCGCGCTCGCCTTGAAGGCGCCGTGCTCGAAGGCCGCGCCGACGATGAGGTCGGGGATGAGAAGAAAGACGACGATGAAGGGGGCGCCGAACGCGATCGTCAGCGAAGCGGCGCGGTTCTGCGCGTCGAGCGCCGTATCCGCGTCGCCGCGGGCGATGAGCATCGACATTTCCTTCAAGAGCACCGAGCCGACGGCGATGACGATCACGCCGCCGGGCAACTGATAGAGACGGTCGGCGTAGCTGATGGCCGAGAGGGCGCCGGTCGGCAGGAGCGAGCCGACGATCTGGTCGGCCAGCGCCCCGATCTGGTAGCTCGCCGAGATGCCGATCGCCGGCCCGAGCATGACGAAGAACTGCCTCACCTCCGGCGTCCAGCGCGGCCAGGTGAGGTGCTCGAGCAGCCCGCGCCGGCGCGCGTCGGCCATGGCGATGGCGAGCTGGGTCGCGCCCGAGGCGAGAAAGCCCCAGCTCGCCATGCCGGCGACGCCCGGCGAGATCTTCGGAAAGAAGGCGGCGAAGGCCAGAAAGGCGATCATGCAGACGTTGGCGGCGGCCGGCGCGGAAGCGGGAACGCTCCAGGAGTTGTTGGCGTTCAGCGTGCCCTGATGGAGGGCGAACACCGCGATGAAGGCGATGTAGGGAAACATGATCCGCGACATCGAGACCGCGTGGGCGAACTTGTCGGGCTGGCTGACGAAACCCGGCGAGGTCAATTCGACGAGCAGCGGCATGTCGAGATAGACGAGACCGAGCAGCGCCGCCTGCGAAAGGAGGAGGAGGGTGAACACCTGGCTTGCGAAACGGCCGGCCTCTTCCAGCCCCCTCCGCTCGAGCACGCGGGTGTAGGTCGGCAGGTAGGCCGCGTTGAACGAGCCCTCGCCGAAAATCTGGCGGAACTGGTTCGGCAGCTTGATCGCCGCCACGTAGGCGTCGTTGAGCGCGCCGCCACCGAGCAGCGCGGCCAGCGCCATGTCGCGGAAGAACCCCGTCAGGCGCGAGGCGATCGTCCAGCCGCCGACGGAGAAAATGTTGCGGACCATGCGCGACATGCGCAAGGCTTTAGCCGGATTCAGCCGGCTGCGCCAAAAAAGAGCGGGGCGCTTCGCGAACGCGGACGCCAGCTATGGCGCGTCGCTACGGCGTCACCGCGGGCAGGGCGGCACGCCAGGCCTGCCGCATGCTGCGGCCTTGCCGCCCGGCTGGGGCGGCTTGCGCTCCGCGGCGGCGGCCGGACCCCGCATGGCGCCGTTCTGACCCGTTGCGGGCCGCGGCGGCTTCGGGCCGCTGCCCTGCGGCGCGCCGCCGTCGACGGGCGCCGGCCGCTGCGGCGAAGCCCCGTCCATCGCCCGCTTCATCGGCCGCTCGGCCGGAGGCTCAAGCATCCCTTGCGGCTGCCCTGGCCTCTTCGGCTGCTCCTGTCCCTTCGGCCCCTTCTGCTTCTCCGGTCCCCCCGGTCCTTGCGGCCGATTCGGCGCCTGCAATCCCTGCTGCCGCTCGAGCCCTTTCGGTTTTTCTGGGCCTTTCGGCGTCTCCTGACCCCTGGGCGTCTCCAACAGCCCTTTAGGCTTTTCTTGTCCCTTCGGCTTCTCCTGGCCCTTCGGTTTCTCGGCCCCCTTCGGCGCCTCCATCCCCTGCGGTTTTCCGAGCTCCTTCGGCGCCTCCGGCCCCTTCGGCCTCTCAAGCCCCTGCGGCTTCTCCGCGCCCTGCGGAAGCTTCTCTTGCGGCTTCTCCTGCGCGGGAACCGCGCCGGGCGGCTTCCTTTCCGGCTGCGCCTGCCCGCCGAGCGGCTTCCCCTCCGGCTGCGCCTGTCCGCCGCCGAGCGGCCTCTCCGCGGGACGCTTCTGTTCCGGCTTTTCCGCTCCCGCCGGCGCGGTTGCCTGGCCGGCCGGCGCCGCGGGCGCCTCGGCGGCTCCCGCAGCCTTGGCCGGGACGACGCCCGGACCCCTGAGCTCGCCCGCCCGCGGCGTTGCGGCGATCGCCGGCTTGCCCTTGTTGACGGACTGGAATTGCTCGGCGTTCACGCTCGCGGTTCGAACGTGATTCGTCTGGGCCGGGGTCGGCGGGATATGCGGCTGCGCCGCGACCTGTTCCTGTTCGGGCGTGGGCTTGACTTGAAAGCCGCCCGGCCCGCCGTTGTAGCTGACGTTGTTGCTGACGTTGACCGTCCTGTTGATCGTGACCGAGGCGTTATACGTATTCCCGACGTGGACATTGCCGATATTATTCACGGCAGTGTTGTAGAAGAACTGGCCGTTCTGCCAGCGTCCGCCCTGGTAGCCGAATCCGGCGTAGCCGAATCCATAATTGATTCCGCCGTAGAAACCGACTTGAGCCCCCCAGTAGCCACGATGGAACATGTAGATGCCGCCGACGAAGCCCCAATAGGGCGGAGTCCACAACACTCCGACGCGCGGCGGCTCGACCCAGACGCCCGGCACCCAATAGTAGTCGGTGTTGTTCCAGGCCCAGTAGCCGGGGGTCCAAACATGACCCGGCGCCGGCATCGCCGGCTGCTCGTATTCGGGCATCGGCGGCGGCGGCTCGCCGGCCTGGATGACCGGTCCCGAAATAGCGGCGGCGCCTTCGGCGGGCGGGCAGACGCAGGTCTGGGCGAGGGCCGGCGCGACGAACGCGACAGGCCCCGAGGCGCCGATGATGACCGCGGCGGCGGCGCGCGACAGGAAACGCATGGAAAAGTCCTCTCCAACTGGAGGCGATGCCAGACGGAGGGGGCGGGAGCCGCCACAAAGCGCGCCTTCCGTTCGCCTCCGTCCGGTTCGCCAAACGCCCGCCATCCCGCTGTTGCCGTTCGTCGACAAACGCGCCGTGGCGGTTTCTTCCGCGAGCGAATCACCTCGCGGCTGAACACTGCTTGAACGCGTCAGGTGGCGGCGCTTTGCGACCTTAGTGTGGCCCAGCCCGGTCGCACTTTTCCGTTACCCGCCGAGCGCCCGGTCGAGGTCGCGCCACAGATCTTCCGTGTCCTCGATTCCGGCCGAGAGCCGCAGGAGATCGGGCGGACAGGGCGAGTCGGGGCCTTCGATCGAGGCGCGGTGCTCGATCAGCGATTCGACGCCGCCGAGCGAGGTGGCGCGCTTCCACACCTTGACCCGCGCCGCCGCCGCGATCGCGGCCTCGGCGCCGCCGCGGACTCGGATCGACAGCATGCCGCCGAAGCCGTCCTGCATCTGCCGCAGCGCCAACGCGTGACCGGGATGATGCGGTAGGCCGGGATAGAGCACGGACGAGACAGCGGCGTGACTGGAGAGACGGTAGGCGAGCCTGATCGCGTTCAGCGCGCACGCCCGCACGCGAAGATCGAGCGTCCGCAACCCCCGCGTCAGGAGGAACGCCTCGAACGGATGGAGGATGAGCCCGTGCGCCTTGCGGATGGCGCGCGCCCGCTCGAACAAGGCGTCGCTGCGGGCGAAGCAGAGCGCGCCGGCGATCACGTCGGAATGCCCGTTGAGATATTTGCTCGCCGAATGCATGACGATGTCGGCGCCGAGCGCGAGCGGACGGCTGAAGATCGGCGTCGCGCACGTCGAGTCGACCGCCAGCAGCGCCCCCGCCGCCCGGGCGATGCGCGCGGCGCCTTCGATGTCGCTGACGCCCCACAGCGGATTGCAGGGCGTCTCGAGCCACACGAGATTGGTTTTTCCCGGCGTCGCCGCACGCTCCAGAGCTTGCAAATCCTCGGCGTCGGCGAAATCGACGTGAAGTCCGTGCGCGGGCGCCTCGCTCGCCAGCCAGGCCCGCAAGCCGTAGTACATGGCGCGGGGCGCGACGACGCGCGCCCCCGGGCCGAGGCTGAGGATGAGCGCGATCGCCGCCGACATGCCCGAGCCGAAGGCGAGCGTTTCGCTTGCTCCCTCGAGCGCGCCGATGACCGCTTCGGCGTCGCGCACGGTGTCGTTGTCGGGGCGGCCATAGCTGTTGCCGCTGCGATAGAGATTGTCGGGGTCGCGAATGAAGGTGGAGGAGAGATGGACCGGCGGGACGAGCGCGCGCGTCTCCTCGTCGATCCGGCCCAGGGCCTGAGCCGCGAGCGTGCGCGGTTTCAAGCCCTCGCTCACAGGGCGACGCCGCGCAAGAGTTTTGGCGCGCCCCGTCCCGCGCCGCCGGCCTCGGCGATCAGCAGGTCTTTCAGCGGCGGCGCGCGGTCGACGAGCCTGAGGCCGAGGTCGCGCGCGAAGCGCAGGGGGCCGAAGGCGTTGGAGAACAGGCGGTTCATCACGTCCATCCCCATGCCGCTCGCCGCGACGTCGAAGCGCCGCGCGCGCTCGTAAGCCGCAAGTGGCCCGGGCGCGCCGGGATCGAGGCCGAGCCGCATCTCGCCGACGATCGCCTCGGCCAGCGCCGCGACGTCGCGCAGGCCCAGATTGAGGCCCTGGCCTGCGATCGGATGGACGACGTGCGCCGCGTCGCCGACGAGCGCGAGCCTTCCGCCGACGAAACGGCGCGCGATCTGGAAGCGGAACGGAAAGGCCTCGACCCGCGAGGCGAGGCGGAGCTCGCCGAGCTTCGGCGTGAAGCGCAGCTCGAGTTGGCCCAGGAAATCTTCGGGCTGGAGCGCCATGAGCGCGCGGGCGTCGGCGCGGCGCTCGTTCCAGACGATGCTCGATCGGCGGCCGGGCAGGGGCAGGACGGCGAACGGTCCGGCCGGCAGGAAATGCTGCTGAGCCACGCCCTCGTGGTCGCGCTCATGCGCGATGGTCGCGACGATGCCGGACTGGTCATAATCCCAGCCGTAGGCCGGAACTGCGGCGAGCGTCCGCAGTTTCGAGCGCGCGCCGTCGGCCGCGACCGCGAGACGCGTGCGCAAGCGCCGGCCGTCGGCAAGGGCAAGCTCGGCGACGCGCTGGCCGGAACTGAAGCGCGCGACGGCGCCCGCGACGCACTCGACGCCGAGCCGGGCGCAAAGCGACGAGAGCGCCGCGATGACGTCGTCGTTGAACGCCATGTGAGCGAGCGGCGCGCCGCCCTTGGCGTCGAAATGAAGATGCGGAAGCCTCACCGCGTCGCGCACCTCCCCGTCCATGATCTCCATCGAGAGGATCGCCTGAGCCTTAGGGGCGATCGCCTCCCAGGCGCCGACGCTTTCGAGAAGCCGGCGCGGGCCCTCGGCGATCGCCACCGTGCGCAAGCGCGGGCGGCCGGCCTCCGCGGCGCAAGGCGGCGCGGGGTCGACGACCGCGACGGCGGCGCCTGCGCCGAGGGCGCGCTTGACCGCGGCCGCCAGCGCGAGGCCGGACGCCGCGCCGCCCGCGATGACGACGTCGAAGACGGGGGCGGATTCGGTCACCAGGCGGCGCTCCGTGGAGATCCCGGGCATTGTCGGATGTTTCGCCGGGAGGCGCAATCCGCCGACCGTCTCAGTCGCGCCCGCGCTTATTCAGGCGGCTGTATAATACTTGCACCAGCCATTCGGACTGATGCTGCCGGCGATGATTTTGCAGGAATGATCCCCCTGAAAGAACCGGCATTCCGAGCAGTGATTGCCGTCGTTGGGATGGTCCTGATAGGCGGCCGCCTTCTGGCTGACCATCGCGGCGGACTGAGCCTTCCGCGGCTGAAGCAGGCGCGCCAAGGCCAAGGCCACGCCGCCAAGCAAAATCTGCAGAAACGTCCTGCGCGGCGGGGAGAGGCCCTGCCTATTGCTCATCGTTCCTCTCCGCCCTATCGAGATCAAGAGAACAGGAGCCTGCCCCTTCAGCTGCTCGATTGGCTGAACTAGAAATTGTAAAAGACCCTGTTCATTTCTGCGCCGCCCTTTCCTTCCGGCGACATCACGATCATCGACGCCGAGAGTCCGTGCTGGCGGTCATGGCCGAGAGGGCTGTAGATCCTGTACCGGTCCTGCGGCAGGGCGAGGCTCAGGTGCGTCGTTTGTCCCGGCGACAGCGCGCCCGTCCGCTCGATCGGCGTCCCGGCCGGCGACGAGCCGGAGGCGATCGCCAACGCATGGGGCCGCTCCCCCCGGTTCACGATCGTAAGATCCACGTCACCCGACCGGAAGCCGATGTCGCGAAAGTCGAAGCCGCCGTCGTGGAGAACGATCGTCGCCGGCAGCGGCTTGGCGGCGGCGACAGGCGCGCCAGGCGCGGCCGCGGACAGGACGCTAAGGAAAGCGAACCGCGTCGGCCTATTCGTGGCGCCCCTCATTTTCTCGCCTGCTGCACAGGACAGGTCCCGCTGTCGCTCTTCTGGTCCTTGTCCGCCGCGCTCACCGGCTGAAGCTTCGCATTCTTGATCTGATCCGTCACCTGGCTCGGAAACTTGTCCTGGCCCGCCGGATAGCAGTCCTTTCCGAGCAGATAGGCGATCACCGCGGCCTATTGATCGGGAGGGAGCGACCCGGGATTGCTGCGCGGCATCTGCGTGACGATGATCGTGCGCAGGTCGGCGACCGACCATCCCAACAGCTCCGCCTTCTTCAGGAACGCGGCGCCGGCGATCGCAAGCGCCGTTTTCCCCTGCAGCTGATCGCCGTGGCATGCCGCGCAATTCTTCGCGTAAACCTGCTTTCCCTGTTCGGCTTGCGCCTTGGTGTAGAGTTTTGGCGGATCGGGTTTGTCTTTCTGAGCGCTCGCGGACCGGTCCGCCGCCGGGGCGGCGCGCGCGCGGCTGTCGGTGGGCGCGCTTCCTTCATTGCCGCGGCCCAATCCTTGGCCCTCCCCGGCGCAGATCATTCCAACTTTGTCCCTTGATCGCGACGCCCTGCCAGACGGCGCCGCCACCGCGCTTCCGGGAATCGCCTTCCCAGGAATCGTGACCCTTCTCTCCTGGACCCGGGATCGTGTTGAATTGCCAGATCCGGCTGCCGCTGTTCGGGTCGAAGGCGCTGATGTTGCCGATGCCGCCCCAGTCGCCGTTTGAGACGCCGAGCAGGATCTTGCCCTTATAGGGCACAGGCTGCATCGTGTAGAAACTGTCTTTCGGGTCCTCCACCGTCTGCTTGTTCCAGAGCTCCTTGCCGGTCTTGGCGTCGAGCGCCGCCAGGTGGCCGTCGATCATGCCGATGAAGAGCTTGCCGTCGTAGATCGCGACGCCTCGGTTGCGCGGGAAGCCTACGAGCTGCTGCGGCTTCGGGTTGTACTGCCACTCGAGCTTCCCGGTCTTGGCGTTGATCGCGTAGACGTCGTCCTGATTGGACGTGATGTAGATCGTTCCGTTCCACACGATAGGAGAGGCCTCGATCGGGCCGTTGGTCGGGATGTCGAAAGTCCAGACGGCGTGCATCTGGCCGACGGTGTCGGGGCCGATCTCCTTTTCCTCGACCCGGCGGTTCCGCTGTAGTCGCCGGCCGGCAGAATCCAGTTCGATGCGTCGCCGTCGGCGTGGAGCAGGTCCTGCGTGGACGGCCCGGCGCCGTTGGCGGACTGGGCGCTGAAATTGCCGGACGTCTGGTCGGGCCGATTGGATGTCTGGTTGGCCGCCTGGCTGGACGCCGACAATGCGGCCGCTGACAACGCCAGCGCCGATGCGGTTCCGAGCACCGCCGCAAGAGTTAGTGATTTGCAGAAAGAACTCCGAACGGCCGCCTGGCGTCGCGCGTCACGCTTCGTTTCAAACCTCCCATCGTTGGCTGCTTGTGGAGCACTTGGCGCGAAACAGATGCTTCTTCGCTTTGTTCCAGAGCTCTTTATTATTATTTATCTTAGACTTAGGACGGCAGAATTGCTGGCGAACGCGCATGGCGACGCGATGCCGGCGATGTCCGCTGTGCACGGGGAGGGAACCGAACCCGGCCTCAGCCGTTGTCGGGACTGCCCGGCTCATTCGCCGGGTGAGTACTTTGGGAGAGTTGGATGTCCAAAGCCTTAATATTCGTACTTCTTTTGGCGGGTGCTCCGGTAGCGGCCTACGCGCAGGATAATCCGGTCAGAGCGGGCGCCGATGCGGGCGCAGCTGCGGGCGGGGCGGTCGGAGGCGCGGTTGGCGCCGTGGTCGGGGCGCCGTTAGGCGTGGCCGCCGGAATCGTCGGTGGTCTGACCGGCGCCATGGCGCCTCGGTTCCACCACTATGTCGTCCAGGAGCGCGTCCCCTCGTACGTGTGGGAGGGTCACCCCCGCGTCGTGGTCGGCGACGTTCTCCCGGCGGAGGGCGTGACCCTCTATCCGATGCCGCCGGAATACGGCGTGACCCGCTATGAATACACGGTCGTCGACGATACGCCGGTGCTGGTCGAGCCGTCGACGCGCAGAGTGGTCGAGGTCGTACCGTAAGAAACGGAGGTCTCGGGAACCCCTGCGGCTTCTGCATCGTCCCGCAAGCGGGGGCGGGAGACGCCGCAGGGGCTTCAGCAAGATGACCGCGCGCTGGACCGGCCTGGACGCCGAAGCTTCGCGGGCGTGACATAAATCCTTCAGTGATAGCCGATGTCGGCCCGCGCCTTGCCGCGGAACACCCAATAGGACCACGCGCTGTACATGAGGATGATCGGCAAGAGGAACAGCGTGCCGACCAGCAGGAAAGCCTGCGTCGATGGCGAGGAGGCCGCATCCCAGATCGTGTACTTGTAGGGCACGATCATCGGAAAAATGCTGATCGCGATTCCCAGATAGGACATGATGAAGAGAGCGACCGCGAAGACGAAGGGCGCGGCTTCAGTGCGGTTGTTGAGCGAGCGCCACTCGAGCCAGGCGATCAGTGCGGTCACGATCGGCACGGGCGCGAGAAAACCGATGTTCGGCCAGGAGAACCAGCGCGCCGCGATGCTCGGATGCATCACCGGCGTCCACAGGCTCACTACGACGACGGCGACGATGACGCCGGCCAGCGCGATGCGCCCGAGCCGGCGCGCCCACTCCTGCAGGGGGCCTTCCATCTTCAGAACCAGCCAGCCCGCGCCGAGCAGCGCATAGCCGAAGACGAGCGCGGCGCCGGTGACGACTGAAAACGGCGTGAAGCAATCGAGCGAGGCGCCGGCGAAATGGCGCCCCTCGACGTGGAACCCTTGGATGAACGCGCCGAGCACCACCCCTTGCGCGAAGGCGCCGATCGCCGAGCCGTAAGAGAATGCGTGGTCCCAGAAGGTCCGATGCTCGGAGTCGCGGTAGCGGAACTCGAACGCCACGCCGCGAAAGACAAGGGCGAGCAGCATGATCAGAATCGGGAAATAGACCGCCGGCAGAATGATCGCGAAGGCGAGCGGAAAGGCGGCGAGCAGCGCCAGCCCTCCAAGCACGAGCCAGGTCTCGTTGCCGTCCCAGATCGGCGCGATCGAGTTCATCACGAGGTTGCGCGCGCCGCGATTAGGCGCGAAGCCGTAAAGAATGCCGACGCCGAGGTCGAACCCGTCGAGAAGCACGTAAAAGAAGACCCCGACGCCGAGTATGAGCGTCCAGATCGGCACGAAGTCGAAGGGCGTCGCGCTCATCCGCCGCTCCCGTCTTCCGTGCGCGGCATGGCCTCGACCGGCAGCCTCGGCCGTCCGCTCTCGATGATGTCCGGCTCCGGTTCCATCGGACCGCGCCTCGCAATGCGAATGATGAGCCCAATCCCCGCGGCGAACATCACGATATAGACGATCACATAGGCGGCAAGCGACACCGCGACGTCACGCCCGGTCAGCGACGGCGAGACCGAGTCCGCAGTGCGCAGAAGCCCGTAGACCGTCCAGGGCTGCCGACCGACCTCGGTCGTCACCCAGCCGGCGACCACTGCGAAGAACCCGAGCGGAGACGCGAGCATGCAGATCCGCAAGAACCACCCTGCATCGAACAGCTCATCCGTAAAGCGCAGCCACCAACTCGCGACGACGACGATGAACATCATTCCCCAGATTGCGATCATGATGCGGAAGGCGAAGAAGGGAGGGGCGACGGGCGGCCGCTCGTCGGCGGGGAAGTCCTTGAGGCCCTTGACCGTCCCGTTCAGGTCATGCGTGAGAATGAGGCTGCCGACCAAGGGGATGGCCACGACGTAATGGTTCGCCGCCGCGGCGTCATCGGGGACGACGAACACGTTCCAGGGCAGTCGGCTTCCGGTGTCCCAGATCGCCTCGATCGCGGCGACCTTCGCCGGCTGATGCTCGAGCGTGTTGATCCCGTGCTGATCGCCGAGGAAGATCTGCAGCGGAACGAGGACGGAGAGCAGCCACAGCGTCATCGACAGCATGACGCGCGCAAGCTCGACGAAGCGCTCGCGGCGGAGCCATGAGGCGGCGACACCGACCACGACGAAGCCGGTGGTGATGTAGAAAGCGTCGATCGTGTGGGCGAAGCGGTAGGGGAAGGACGGGCTGAAGATGATCGCCCGCCAATTCTGCGGCATGAAGCGGCCGTCGACGATCTGATAGCCCGCCGGCGTCTGCATCCAGCTGTTGGTCGCAAGAATCCAGAAGCTCGAGAACAGCGTGCCCGCCGCGACCATCAGCGCGGCGACGAAATGCGCCCAGCGGGGAACGAGCGTGCGGCCGAACAGGAGAACGCCGAGGAACGCAGCTTCGAGAAAGAACGCGGTCAGTCCTTCGTAGGCGAGCAGCGGCGAGAGGACGTTGGCCGTCTGATCGGAGAAGCGGCTCCAGTTGGTCCCGAACTGGAACGGCATGATGATGCCCGACACCACCCCCATGCCGAAGGAGACGGCGAAAATCTTGATCCAGAAGGTCGAGAGGCGGAAGTAGCTCTCACGTCCGGTGACGAAATGGAGGCCCTCCAGCACCGCGATGAACGACGCCAGTCCCACGGTGAAGGCCGGCAGCAGGATATGCCAGGCGATCACCCAGGCGAACTGGAGGCGCGACAGCAGAACGGGATCGAGTTGCATTCCACTTCCCCCCTTGGAGGCGGACGCTAGAGAATCCGGGCTTCCCTTCCCCAGCTCCGCTGGGAAGGCGCCGCGAAGCGACGGATGTTGCGAGCGTTGGAGTCGCACCAATAAAGCAGCCTCGCGACGCGGGAACAAGCGGCGCATCAGGGCGCGAGTTGTCCCTGCATTCGGCCGAACAGGGAACTTTTTTCCCTGCACGGCCGATTTAAGTCCCTGTTTTTCCACGCAGGGAATTTTGCCGGACGAGCCTGGAATCGTTGCTCTTTTGAGGGTGGTTTTTGCCCCGACTCGGCCAAAATTAAAAAAGTTCGCTGCTTTTTTCCCTGCGGCAGGGAACTCTGCCGCTCGAGACCCAGCCTCCTCCCCGCGGGGCGAACTCCAACTCCTTCCCGCGATCAGGAGGATCGAAGCGTTAGAGCCACGACGCTGGACTATCCAGCGGTGAAGGTTGAACTTCGCGTTGACGGGCGCCTCGCAGGCGCTTATTCGCCCGAAGGCCGCGAAGCGTGAGGAAAAGGCGGACGCATGAGCTTCGCGCGTTTCGCCCGCCGGCAGGGCGGTAACCGAAGCGTCAGAATCGCCGCGCGATGGGCGGTTCTGCTGGCGCTTTCGCTCCTGTTCGTCGGCGGCCTCGAGCTCGTTCGTCTGCCGGCTGCGCTGCTGCTCGGATCGCTCGCGGCGGCCGCCTTGCTCACCGCCGCCGACGTCGAAGTCAGCGTTCCCCCGCCGCTATTCTACGGCGCACAAGCCGTCGTCGGCTTTCTGATCGCGAGGGCGCTCGAGCTCTCCACCCTCGCCGAGATGGGGCGCGGCTGGCCGACGTTGGCGGGGGGCGTGCTCTCCGTCGTCGGCGTCAGCACCGCTCTCGGATGGCTGCTCGCACGCCTGCGAATTCTGCCCGGCTCCACGCCGGTCTGGGGTTCTTTCCCCGGCGCCGCCACGGCGATGACGCTCATGGCCGAGGATTACGGCGCAGACGTTCGCCTCGTCGCCTTCATGCAGTACCTCAGGGTGGTCATGGTCACGGTGGTCGCGACCCTGGTCGCGAGCCTATGGACCGTGACGACGCCGCGCGCGGCCTCCTCAATCGTCTGGTTTCCGCCTGTCGCGTGGACGTCCTTCGCGGCGACCGCGATCCTCGCCCTGAGCTGCGCGGCAGCCGGGCGCGCGTTCCGCATCCCGGCGGGGCCGCTCATCGTCGCCATCGGAGTCGGCGCCATGTTGCAGGACGTGGGCGTCATGCGGATCGAGCTGCCGCCCTTTCTCCTCGCCCCCGCCTATCTGCTCGTCGGCTGGAGCATCGGAGGACGCTTCAACCGGTCGATCCTCGCCCACGCGGCCAAGGCTTTCCCGAGCCTCGCGGCGTCGATCCTCTGCCTCATCCTGGCTTGCGGCGGCCTCGCCGCAGCGCTCATGAGGTTCGCGCATGTCGACGCGCTGACCGCCTATCTCGCGACGAGCCCCGGCGGGGCCGATTCGGTCGCGATCATCGCCGCCTCGACCAAGGTGGACGTGCCGTTCATCATGGCGATGCAGACGGCCCGTTTCCTGTTCGTATTGTTCGCGGGCCCCGCGATTGCGCGGTTCGTCGCCTCCCGTGTTGCAAAGTGAAAAAGATTGCGGCGGCGCTTACAACCGCCGCTCCCACCGCTTCCGATACTCCGCCAGTCCCGGAATGGGCCATCCCCGCACAGCCTCGAGCCGCGGCGGCTCCTTCTCCTCGCCCCAATGGGCGAGCATCGCGGCGCCCGCCGCCGCTCCCGCGGTCGGAGCGGCGAAAACGGCGCGGCCTTGCAGAAGGGCGGCGAGCACGCCGGCGAAGGCCGGGGTGCGGTTGAAGCCGCCTTCGACGATGAGGTCGCCCTGCGCCTCGAGCCGCTCGACGAGATGGGCGGTCATCAGCGCGCAATAGAGCGTGGCCAGCGCCGCACGCCCGGACGCCGTCGCCGCAGAGCCCTCGACCACGCCCTTGCGTCGCCCGCCGAAAGGCCCGCCCTGCTCGGAAAAGGCCGGGACGGCGATGACGCCGGCCGCGACGATCGCCGCGACATCCGCTTCGGAGACCATGGCCGGCTCTTCCCCTGCCAACGCCGCGAATTGGCGGCCGCCCATGAATCTGGCGGTCGGCGTCGGGAGCCCGCGCACGTCGACGTTCGCCAGCATATCGGCCTCGGGATCGAGCCGGCCCTTCCCTCCGACAGCCATGATGATGATCCAGGTTCCTGTCGAGATCACCGTGAAGGGATCGCGCCGCGAGGCGAGATACGGAACGAGTGAAGCGTTCGAATCGTGCGCGCCGCAGATGACCCTGACGTCGGGCTTCAGTCCCGTCGCCGCAACGACCTCCGGCCTCAGGCTCCCGAGCGTGTCCCAGGCTTTGCGCAGCGGCGGGAACAGGCGCCGCCAGCCCAGCCGATCCACCATGCTGGACAGGCGGCCCTCGCCCGGATTCCAGAGATCCGTGTGAGAGCCGAGGGAGGTGGCTTCCGAGGCCGCGACCCCGCTCAATCGCCAGGCCCAATACTGCGGATAGGCCAGGAACGTGGTCGCGCATGCGAATTCATCCGGGAATCGGCGCTGCATGTAGAACAACTGCCGCCCGAGGTTGTGGCCGCGGGGCAGGCTCGGCGACAGGGTCTCGGCATAGGGCGGGCGGGCCTTCTCGTATTCGGGGTCGATCCATCCGAACTCCCCGAACTCGTAGTCCATCGGCGGAAGCGCGAGGGCTTCGTTTTCGAGCAGCGCGCCGGCGCTGCCGTGGGTTGTGGTCGAAATCGCCTCGATGGGCCGCCGCCGGCCGACGTCCTTCAGCGCGGCGAGAAGGAAAGCCCAGGCGCGCTCCGTATCGAGCTGCGGATAGGGGCCATGTGCGTCCGGCGCGAGCGGCGCGTTCCCTTCACTGTGTTCGGCGAGAACTACGCCCGCCACGTCGAAGACGAAGAGCTTGATATTGGACTTCCCGAGGTCGAAAACAGCTACGCAGCCTTTCACGGTCTTCGCCCCCAAGGGCCTCATTCATGAGGATGACCCGGCCCAGTTGCCTCCTCAGCTCCAGAGGCGGCTCCGCTGTTCTTTAGCCGCGCCCGGTTTTTCCTAACCGCCGCCCGGATTGCGGCCAACTTCATTGGTTTTGATGAATGGACCGCTGCGGCGGCATGCGGTGAGCGTCAAAGGGCGAGCGCCGCCCCCACGACGACGATTGTCGTGTCGCCTTTCAGCGCCGTCAACCCAAAACCGTTCTTCAGGGCCTGTTCATGGCGAGGCTTCGCCTGCCCGGATCGCGCCCGAGCCGCCGTTTGGGTGAAAGACCAAAGCGCCAATCAGGCCAAAACCAACCGGCAATTCACAACCCAATCCGCCCCGGTTAAGCTGGGAGCCTTTGCCCATCAATCCGAGTGAATCAGGCTGCAAGATGCACCGCATCGTTTTTCTCGACCGGGCGACGATCGCACCGCAAATCCGGCTGCGCCCGCCGGTCTTTCCCCACATCCTGGTCGAGCACGAGCACACTGAGCCCAAACAGGCGGCGGAACGGCTTGCCGGCGCCTCGATCGCGATCGACAACAAGGTGCTGCTCGACGCGGCCGCCTTGGCTCGCCTTCCGGATCTGAGGCTGATCGCCATGGCCGCCACCGGGACTGATTGCATCGACAAGGCCTATTGCCAGGCTCACGGCATCGCCATCTGCAACATCCGCACTTACGCAACGAACACGGTGCCTGAGCACGCCTTCGCCCTGATGCTGGCCCTACGCCGCAGCATCGTTCCCTACCGCGCCGATGTTCTCGCCGGCGAGTGGCAGAAAGCCGGCCAGTTCTGTTTCTTTCGCCATCCCATTCACGATCTGGCCGGCGCTCGGCTGGGCATTATCGGAGAGGGCGAGCTCGGGCAGCGGGTGGCGGAGATCGCGCGCGCCTTCGGCATGCGGCCGGTCTTTGCCGCGCACAAGGGCAAGAGCGGCCTTGGCCCGCTTTACACGCCGTGGCGGGAGGTGCTGGAGACGAGCGACGTCATCACCCTGCATTCGCCGCTGCTCCCGGAAACCCGCGGCATGATTGGGCTGGCCGAGTTCCGTCAGATGAAGCGCAGGCCGTTGCTCATCAATACGGCGCGCGGCGGACTGGTGGTGGAGGAGGATCTGGAGATCGCGCTGGAAGAGGGCCTCATAAGCGGCGCGGGCTTCGACGTCACTCTCCCGGAGCCGCCGCCGCCCGACGGTCCGCTGATGCGCATCGCCCGCCGTCCCAACGTCATCGTCACACCGCACATCGCCTGGGCCAGCGACGAAGCGCAGCAGTCGCTGGCCGACCAGTTGATCGACAACATCGAGCGTTTCGTCGCCGGCAGGCCGACCAATCTGGTCACGGGCAGCTATTGAGGAAGAGCGGCGCGCGGCAACCTGAATGGCGCCGTCGAAAGAGAGATCTCTGTCGCGCGCGGCCGTTGGCGCTGAGCGTTTGACCGGCTTCCCTTCGCCGATGCGTTCGTTCGGTCCTATTCCGCCGGCTGCTCGCGCGGCGGGAGATACGGGACATTCGGGCGCCGCGCGACGGCCGGATAAAGCGGCCCGAGCTTGACGAGGAAATCCCACGCCATCAACAGCGCGCCGGCGGCGAACACGACGTCCCCGGGCATTCGCATCCACTGCCAGAACAAGGTGTCGTTGTAGAAGGTCACGCTGCGGGCGTAGGCGAAGCCGTGTTCATAGACCGCGATGAGCTGCGGCCAGCCGATCGGAAAGAAATTCAGCAAAATCCACAACAGTAATCCGATATTGCAGAGCCAGAACGCCCACAGCCCGATCCTTTCGCTGAACGGCGAGCGCTCCCCTGCGATAAAGCGCAGGCAGAAGTAGATCAGCCCGATCGCCAACAGGCCAAACGCGCCGAACAGCGCCGTGTGCGCGTGGTTCAGCGTGAGGAATATCCCATGCTCGTAATAATTGATGAGCGGGGCATTCAGCGTTCCTCCGCCGAACATTCCGGCGCCCACGAAATTCCAGAAGGCAGCGCCGATGATATAGGTGTAGGCGAGCGTGTAGTTGAACGCGTGATGCGCACGGATCAGCTGATACTGCGTAATGGCCTCGATGATGAGCAACACGAGGGGCAGCACCTCGATGAACGAGAACATGCTTCCCAGCGGCGCCCACATGCTGGGACCGCCGGCCCAGTAGAGGTGGTGGCCGGTGCCGAGCACCCCGCCGAGGAAGATGAGAATGAGCTCGAAATAACGGCCCGTTCAGCAAGCTTGCGGGAAACGAGGCCGAGCGCCATGAGCAGGTACACGCTCATGCTCGCCGCGAAGAACTCGAACGATTGCTCCACCCAGAGGTGAACGACCCACCAGCGCCAGAAGTCCGTGATGGTGAACGATTTTCCGATCCCGGTCAGAGGGATCATGCCGAACACGTAAAGAAGGGCGATGTTGATCGTCGCGGCCCAGATCAGATTCTCGATGTGGATGCGCCCGGACCAAAACTCGCGCGCAGCCCGCCTGAGCTCGGGACCGGCCGGCCACAGCGCGTGGAAAACTAGGCCGCTCCAGACCACGAGCCCCAGAAAGAAGCCGATCTGCCAGAGTCTGCCGAGCTGAATGTACGAGAGCCCCTGATTGCCGATCCAGAACCAGCCGCTCTACCCCGCCGAACGTCAGGAAGGTGAAACAGAAGCTTCCCCAGGTTCCAGATGAATGTGTTGGTAGTCGGCGTGTTGCCGACTTCGGGTTCAAAGGGCCAGTTTTCGGTCCCCGACCAGGTCGTGTCCGGGCGACGGGCAACCGTCGTCAACACCGAATAGGTAATGAAGTCGGCCGTCTGGAGCGCCTCGGCGTGGCTCAGGCTGTAGGCTGGCGTCCAGCCGGTGGCGAGGTCCGTCTTCCCCAGATTGTCGGCCATGTCGGAGCGCATTGTCTCGATCGCGGCGGCCAATTCCTGAGGCAACGTGACCTCGGTCTTGGTGAGATCGACACCCTGCAGCTCCCGCCGCATCGCATCGCGCACGGTCGCCTGCTGTTCGCTCGAGAGCGCGCCGAAGTCTTTGCCGAAGCGCGCGCGCCGGCGAGGTTGTTCTCGGTAAGAGCAGCCAGGCGGGTCACCGCGAAGGCGGCATAGTCTTGCCGTAATGGGAGCCCATGCCGTAGAGGCTCCCGTAGTCCATCAGATCCGCCTTCTGGAATCCCGCTTTCCCGGCGACGATATCGCTTGCGGTCAGGACCGGCGCGCCGTTCGGGGCGAGGAAGCGTTCCGGCTGGGGCGGCGCGCGCTCGTACGTGACCGCGGTCGCCCAGAAGAACAAGGCGAAGCAAACTAGGAATACAGACTTCCTCCTCGAGCTGCTTCAGCTCAAATAAGCGTTAACTTGGATTCCGTGCCGTGGATCGACAGCTTTCGCTGCGACAGCGGTCCCGCCGGAAATTGTCGCCAGCGCAGGATGCGGGACGCTAGCCCGCAGGCGAAGGAGCTCTGACACCGACTCCGCGCTCGCATTGCTAGCGCCGACAGCTCCTTGCGATCACTGTTCCAACCGAACGGAACATCCTCTAGCACTGGAGGAACATGCTCTAGCACTGGATTCGAGCCATTTGACAGCGGACGATTGTACGCGTCCCCTCTTCTCCGCGGAGCGGGGACCATGTCGCGAAGCGACGGATGGGGTGTGGACGGCAGGTATACGTCGACGCAGGTTCGAGCCGCCGTTCGTGCAGTCCGACTCGCGCTCGAGGTAGCGGGCAAGACCACATCCGGCGCCGTAGGCCGTCGAAGACGAGCGTCTTTCGAACGCTCTATGGCGCATTTGGCCTGCTGCCGGATTACCTCGTCGCCCACGCTTCTCGCAAGGACGCCGTTTTGCGAGCTTGCCCCCGCGGCCGGTTTTGGGCAAGCCTGCGTAGCGGAAGGTGCATCTCGGATCGAATGAACGGCAGAGCAGCCAAATGCAGCGTATTCTCGTGCTTGGCGCCGGATTCGCCGGCCTCTGGAGCGCGGTCGCGGCCGCCCGCAGGCTGGATGAACTTGGGGTTGACGCCGATGCGGTCGAAGTCCTGGTCGTCAACCGGACGCCATGGCATTCGATTCGGGTCCGCAATTACGAAGCCGATATCGATCCGGCCCTTGTCCCGCTCGCCGACGTGCTGGACCCCATCGGCGTCAAGCACATCGTCGCGAATGTGACGGACGTCGACGTCCGCGAGCGAACGGTGGCTTGCACGGCTGGCGGCGCGTCGGAACGGTTGACTTATGACCGGCTGGTCTTCGCGCTCGGCAGCCGGCTCGCCCTGCCCGCCATTCCCGGCCTCGAGGCGCACGCCTTCGACGTCGACACGTTCGAAGCAGCTCGAAAGCTCAACGAGCACATCGCTTCCCTGCCGTCGCTTCCGGCGTCTGCGGGCCAGTACAGCGTGCTCGTCGTCGGAGCGGGTCTCACAGGCGTCGAAGTCGCGACAGAAATGGTCGGCAAATTGGCCGCCTCGCATCTGCGCGCCTCCGCCCACGCCCCGCGCCCGCGCGTCATTCTGGCCGATCATTGCGCATGGATCGGATCCGACATGGGCGAGGGCGCGCGCCGGGTCATCGCCGAAGCCCTGAGGAATCTCGGTGTCGAGACGCGGCCCAGCGTTTCCGTCGCCTCCATCGACGCCGAGGGCGCGACCCTTGCGACGGGCGAAAGAATCGAGGCGGCGACCGTGGTCTGGTGCGTAGGCATGCAAGCCGACCCGTTGACAGCGCGCTTTCCTGTCGCGCGCGACCGGCTGGGCCGGCTGCCGGTTGACCCGAATCTGAAGATCAAAGGCATGGCCGCGGAATTCGCTGCGGGAGACGCCGCATGGCTGCCGATCGACGGCGCCCATGCTTCCGTCATGTCGTGCCAGCACGCCCGCCCGATGGGGCGCTTCGCCGGGTATAACGCTGTGGGCGATCTCTTGCGGAAGCCGATGCTCCCGCTGCAAATCGACTGGTATGTCACGTGCCTCGATCTCGGCGCCTTCGGCGCCGTCTACACCGAAGGCTGGGACCGCACGGTTGCGGCGGTTGGCGTGGAAGCCAAAGGGATCAAGGAGACGATCAATCGAAAGCGCATCTATCCGCCCCGCTCGCGCAATCGGCGCGAGATACTCGAGGCCGCCGCGCCGACCGTTCAGACCCCGCCGAAGGGTGCGGCGCATTGACCCCGCTCGCTCCAAGCCGCGGTCGGCGCCCCCACCACGCTCCGCGTGGTCCACCTCCCCCGTTCCGCTAACTCTCGGGGGAGGATATCGCCGGAGCCGGCGCACTATCCTCAGCCGCTTGCAGAGAAGACCGCCCGAGGGACGGCGGAGGGGAGCGGTCCTCAGTCTGCTGGTTGGTTACCGAAAGTCGGCCGGGATCTTCAGAAATCCGAAGCAGGCCCCGGCTTTACGAGCTCTTGCGCGCCCTCCGAAACCGCCTGCGCCTCCTTCCATGGCGGGAGCGGCGGCAGGCCGAGGACCGTGCGGACGGGCGCGAAAGAGCGGCGATGAATTGGCGAGGCCCCGAGCCGCGCAAGCGCGGCCACATGCTCGCGGACGGGATAACCTTTGTGCTGTGAAAAGCCATACCCCGGATGTTCCGCATCCAGCTTGCGCATGAGGGCGTCGCGGGCCGTTTTGGCCAGGATCGAGGCGGCGGCAATGGTCAAGCTCTTGCCGTCGCCGTTCACGATGGCCTGCTGAGGCGTGGCCAACTCTCGGAGACGGCGCGCGTCGATGAGGATGTGCTGCGGAGCGGGGAAAAGTCCTTCGACGGCGCGGCGCATGGCCAGGAGGCCGGCCCAGTAGATGTTAATGCGGTCGATCTCATCGACTTCCGCGAAGGCGACCGACCAGGCCACCGCGCGCGCCTTGATCTCGACAGCGAGCTTGTCCCGGGTCGCTGCATCGAGCTTCTTCGAATCGTCGACGCCGGGAATCCGCGACCCCGGCGCGAAGATGACCGCTGCCGCGGCCACCGGGCCCGCGAGCGGGCTCATACCGGCTTCATCGACGCCGGCGACGTGCAACACGCCTTCGGCCCAAAGCGCGGTCTCGAATTGCAGGAGCTTGCGCAGCCGCTGGCCCTCCGAGCGGTTCCCGGCGCGGCGCCGGGCGACGGCCTCCAGAATCGCCTTCGCGCCGGGCCGCGAATCGGCCCTCAGAGCGGCTTCCGTCTCGGCGTCGAGCGGACGGGCCTCGATGACGAAACGGCGACGGATTTCGGCAAGCGGCAGTCGAGTCACGACGACACTCTAACCGGGATTGCGCCGGAGACAATCGGGAGTCGGAGGTCGTGGCAGGCGACCCCGGGCGGGCGAACATGAAAACCAATTTCTTCAGACCGTTGGACAAAGCCAAGTATCTGAACTTCCGTCTTGGGGGCGACGGCTCGTCGCGGTCCGCCTCGCGAAGCCCGCAAACAATTGCGTGTTATTTTCACTATCACCGTGTGAAGGCGATTCGTTGAAGACATTGAGACAAAAAGATTTTTGCGATGATGCCGCGCCGAAAAACGCACGGCTTCGCCTGTTTCGTTTTGCGGAATACGGAAAAACTCGGCCGCCTCGAGTGCGGCGGATCGGCTCGGAGAGGCGGGACAGCGAGAATCCGGCGTTGCGCCTCAAACCGCGACCGTCTATACCGCGCGCGTTTCTCGGGGCGGCCTGCCACTCCGGGGCCGGGAGATGGGCGCTTAGCTCAGCGGTAGAGCACTACCTTGACATGGTAGGGGTCAGAGGTTCAATCCCTCTAGCGCCCACCATCTCCGATAGAATTCGGCTTCATCTGGCGCGGCTCGCCTTTCGGCGCGCCGGACGGTCGCGGCGACGAGGAAACGACGGCGTTCATGAAGGCGGCACGGTTTAACGGCGGACGGACGCTTCTGCGCTTTCTCTCGGGTCTTGCCTTCCTCGTGGCTTCGCTCGCCGCAGGGGGAGCGCATGCCCAGGGCGCGATCAAGGACAAGCACGGCGACTGGGAGAGGCGCTGCGAGACGCCGCCCGGCGCCCGTGACGAGCAATGCGCCGCCGTGCTCAGCGTCGTCGACCAGGATCGACCCAACCTGACGCTGGTCGTCATCGTGCTCAACACCGCCGACCGCAAGGCGCGTCTGATGCGCATCATCGCGCCGCTCGGCGTGCTGCTGCCTCCAGGAATCGACCTGAAGATCGACGACCAGGACATGGGCCGCCTCAACTTCCTTCAATGTCTCGCCAACGGCTGCATCGCCCAGGTCGCCATGGACGACAAGCTCCTCGACAAGCTGAAGACCGGCAAGGTCGCGACGCTGGCTGTCTTCCAGACGCCCGAGCAGGGGGTTGGCGTGCTTGCGCCGCTCGCGGGGTTCAAGGAAACCTACGAGCAATTGCCATGACGGCGCGCGCGTCGTAAGCACCCGCCCCAATCGTCATGGACTTCCTGAGTGCCAGCCCGATGCCGAAGTCGTTCGTAACGAACCGACGCCCGTCGTTCGTCCGCGTACTGCTGCTTGTTGCCGCGCTTAGTCTGCTGCCCGGTTGCAGCACAGTCGAGGGTTTTCTTCCCCACGGCGATCCGAACGCGGCCGCAATCGCTCTCGGCGCGAACCCGTCGAAGGCCGCCCGCCCTGCAGCCAATGCGAGCGAGAAGCCGATCGTGCGTCCGGTCGCTTCGATCGACGTCAATTGTCCGCCCGTGGACGTCGCACAGGACGGAGCGGCTTATCGTGTGGGCGGGACCGATAACGAATCGGTGCGCTACCAGTTCAACATCGGAGACACCGCGCGGCAGTGCGATCCCGCCGGGCCGGGGCAGGCTACGATCAAGATCGGAGTCAAGGGCGAGGTGGTGATCGGGCCGGCCGGCTCGCCCGGATCCTACAGCGCGCCGCTCAGAATCGTCGTCACCAACGAGACCGACAAGAAGCAGGTCTTTTCCAAGACCTACAAGGCCGAGGCGACGACCGACGGCGTCTCCGCCGGATCCTTCGAGATCGTCACCGAGCCGATCATGGTGCCGATGCCGACGCTTCAACTCGCCGACCTTTATTCGATCAGCGTCGGGTTTCAAGCGGCCGGCGCCGTCCCTGCGCCGCATCGCCACATGACCCATCCAACGCGATAGCGTGGCGCGCATCCTCCGTTGACAAAGCCGCCCGGCCGGGCTAGCTCGCCTGCGTCAGCCGAAGACACTTCGCGGAAGAGTCCGGCGGCTTCGCCGCCGGCGCCGAAGGCGCAACCGCCCCGGAAACGCTCAGGCTTCAGGACCGCGCAGGTGATGACGCTCTGGAAAGCGGCGCTTGCTTGATCGAGCTTGCGTCCACCGACGGGGGTAACCGCCGCAAGGGTGGGAAATCTCTCAGGTCTTGGGACAGAGGGGGCCTGTGCGGATCGTCCGCCGCAACGCGCGGCGCGCCGGTCCGTGCGGCGCCTGTTCAGGAGACCCGCGGGGCCCAATGAGCGACGACGCGATTCAGCAGACGCCCCTTTACGCTCTGCATATCGAGCTCGGCGCGCGCATGGGCCCATTCGCCGGCTACGACATGCCAATCCAGTACGCCTCCGGCGTGCTCGCCGAGCATCTGCATACCCGCAAGGCGGCCGGCCTGTTCGACGTCTCGCATATGGGCCAGGCCTTGCTCGAGGGCGCAGATCAGGCGAGCGTCGCCGCCTTCCTCGAGACGCTGGCTCCCGCGGACGTCCTCAACCTCGCGCCGGGCCGTCAGCGTTACACCCAACTTTTGAACGAGAGCGGCGGCATCGTCGACGACCTGATGGTGACGCGGCCTCCCGGCGCAGAGGGCGTCTTGCGGCTCGTCGTTAACGCGGCGCGCAAAGCCGTCGACTTCGCCCTCGTCCGCGAGCGCCTGCCCGCGGGCGTGCGCCTCATGCCCCTCGAAGACGCGGCGCTGATTGCGCTCCAGGGACCCCTCGCCGCGCCGATTCTGGCGCGTCTCGCGCCGGGCGAAGGACTGGAAAGCATGCCGTTCATGAGCGCGCGGCCGGCGCGGCTCACCGAAGCCGAGACCTTCGTCTCCCGTTCGGGCTACACCGGCGAGGACGGCTACGAGATTTCGCTTCCCGCGGACGTCGCCGAGACGTTCGCCCGGCTCCTGCTGGCGCAGCCCGGCGTCGCGCCGATCGGGCTCGGCGCGCGCGATTCGCTGAGGCTCGAGGCGGGGCTCTGCCTCTATGGCCACGAGCTTGACGAAAGCGTCGATCCGGTCGAGGCGGCGCTCGCCTGGTCGATCCAAAAACGACGCCGCGTTGAAGGCGGCTTTCCCGGCGCCGAACGAATCTTGAGCGCGCTGGTCAACGGACCGAAGCGGCTACGCGTCGGACTGCGGCCGGACGTGCGCGCACCCGCGCGCGAGGGAACGGTAATCGTCTCCGCAGAGGGGGCCCCGATCGGCGTCGTCACCTCGGGCGGCTTCGGGCCGAGCATCGGCGCGCCGATCGCCATGGGTTTCGTCGACCGTGGTCACTCGCCGCTCGGCACGGCGGTGGGCTTGGTGGTGCGGGGCAAGACATTGAGCGCGCGCGTCACGGCGCTGCCGTTTCACCCTCATGCCTACCATCGCGGCTAGCAAAGGGAACCATCCATGGCGCAAATCCGCTACACCAAGGATCACGAATACATTCGCATCGAAGGCGCCGAAGGCGTCATCGGCATAAGCGAGCATGCGCAGAGCCAATTGGGCGACGTCGTTTTCGCCGAGCCGCCGCCAGTCGGTAAAATGGTGAAGGCGGGCGATCCGGCTGCCGTAGTCGAAAGCGTCAAAGCGGCGAGCGACGTCTTCGCCCCCGCTTCCGGCGAGGTGATCGCGGTCAATTCCGATGTCGAAGGGACGCCCGGCCTCATCAACGAAGACGCTCTCGGCCGCGGTTGGCTGTTCCGCATCAGGCTTGCCGACCCGGGCGAGCTTGACGCCCTCATGGATGAGGCCGCCTACTCCGAATACCTCAAGACTCTTGGTTGAACGATGCGTTATCTGCCGCTCGATCCAAGCGAACGCAAGGCGATGCTCTCGCGGATCGGCGTTTGCGACGTCGACGCGCTCTTCGACGACATTCCCTCGGGCAAGCGGATTGAGGGCCTGCTCGATATGCCGCCCGGCATGAGCGAGATGGCGGTCGAGCGGAAGTTGAGCGCAATGGCCAGCCGCAGCGTCGCGGCCGGCTCGGTCCCGTTCTTCCTCGGCGCGGGCGCCTACAAGCGGCACATACCGGCGACCGTCGACCATCTGATCCAACGCTCGGAATTCCTGACGAGCTATACCCCCTACCAGCCGGAAATCGCGCAAGGCACGCTCCAGGCGTTATTCGAATTCCAGACGCAAGTGGCGGCGCTCACCGGCATGGAGGTCGCCAACGCCTCGATGTACGACGCCTCTACCGGCTGCGGCGAGGCGATGTTGATGGCCCATCGACTGACCAAACGGCGCAAGGCGATTCTCTCGGGGGGATTGCACCCACAATATGCCGATGTCGCTGCGACACTGGCCCGCATGGCCGGCGATTCGATCATGCGGCTTGCGCCGGATCCGACGGCGCGGGAAACCATCGCCGCCGAGATCGACGACGAGACGAGCTGCGTCATCGCCCAGAGCCCGGATTTCTTCGGCAGTCCGCGAGATCTTGCCCCAATCGCCGCCGCCGCGCATGCGCGCGGGGCGCTTCTGATCGCAGTCTTTACCGACCCTGTCGCGCTCGGAGCGCTTCGCTCGCCCGGCGAGATGGATGCCGATATCGCGGTCGGAGAAGGCCAGGGTCTCGGCAACGCTCTCAGTTTCGGCGGCCCCTATGTCGGCCTATTTGCGACGCGAACGAAAAACGTGCGCCAGATGCCTGGTCGCTTGGCTGGCGAGACCGTGGATGCCGATGGCCGCCGAAGCTTCGTCCTGACCCTTTCCACACGCGAGCAACATATTCGACGCGAGAAGGCCACGAGCAACATCTGCACCAATTCGGGTCTCTGTGCGCTCGCGTTCTCGATCCACCTGACATTGCTCGGCGACCTTGGGCTGAGACGCCTTGCGAGAGTGAATCACAATAACGCCGTCCGGCTCGCCGAGAGGCTGTCCGCTGTCCGCGGGGTCGAAATCTTGAATGAGCATTTCTTCAACGAATTCACGATGCGAACGCGGCGTCCTGCCGCCGAGCTGATCGAGGCGCTGGCGCAGCGAGGAGTGATCGGCGGATTGCCAGTTTCGCGGGTTCTGCCCGGAGCGGGACTGGACGACTTGACGGTCGTCGCCAGCACTGAAGTGAACACGGATGAGGATCGCGCCGCTTACGCTGGTGCGCTGGTGGAATGCCTGCGATAGCGCCTTCAGGAAACGCTAAGACCATGAATGCCCAAGGTCGACCGACCCGCCCGGAAAGCTTCTCTGACGTTGCGCTTGAGACCTTCACCGGAAATCGCGCGCTCGACATGAACGAGGCGCTCATCTTTGAAACGGGCCGGTTCGACGTCTCAGGCGTCGATATCGAAGAGCCGGCGCCTTTCCACTCGAGACTGGGACCATGCGAGCGCGAAGGCGCTCTCGATCTGCCGGGACTCACCGAGCCGGAGGCGGTCCGCCACTATGTACGCCTGTCGCGTAACAACTATTCGATCGACGCCGGCATATACCCGCTCGGATCGTGCACGATGAAGCACAACCCGCGCCTTAACGAGAAGATGGCGCGATTGCCGGGCTTTGCCGACGTGCACCCTCTCCAGCCCACTTCGACCGCGCAAGGCGCCCTGGAGGCGATCGAGGCGCTCGCCGAGGCCTTGCTCACGATGACCGGCATGAGCGCGGTTGCGATGTCGCCCAAGGCCGGGGCGCACGGCGAGCTTTGCGGCATGATGGCGATCAAGGCGGCCGTCGATGCGCGTGGAGAAGGGGAAGTCCGCCGCGTAGTGCTGGTCCCGGATTCCGCGCATGGCACTAATCCCGCCACCGCGGCCCTCATCGGCTTTTCCGTGCGCCCGGTTGCGGCCGGTGAGGATGGAAATGTCAGCCTAAAAGCGGTCGAAGCGGCTCTTGGCTCCGACGTCGCCGCGATCATGCTGACGAACCCCAACACTTGCGGGCTCTTCGAACGCCAGATCGCCGACATCGCCGACGCCGTGCATGAGGCAGGCGGCTATTTCTACTGCGATGGCGCAAACTTCAACGCGATTGTCGGTAAGACTCGACCCGGCGATCTCGGCGTCGATGCAATGCACATCAACCTGCACAAGACTTTTTCGACGCCGCACGGGGGAGGCGGCCCAGGAGGGGGACCGGTGACGCTGTCATCGCGGCTCGCGCCTTATGCCCCGGCGCCCTTCCTCGCTCGGGACGCCGACGGACTCCGCCTGGTCGAACACGCGCAGGATTCGAGGAGCTTCGGCCGAATGAGCGCGTTTCACGGCCAGATGGGAATGTTTGTGCGTGCGCTGAGCTTCATTTTATCGCATGGGTGCGATGGATTACGGCAGGCGGCTGAAGACGCTGTCCTTTCAGCGAACTATGTGCGCGCCTCGCTCAACGACGTTATGAGCGCCCCGTTCGGCGACCGCGTCTGCATGCACGAAGCGTTGTTCGACGATCGCTGGCTGAAGGACACGGGACTGACGACTCTCGATTTCGCCAAGGCGATGATCGACGAGGGCTACCATCCGATGACGGTCTATTTTCCGCTCGTCGTTCATGGCGCCATGTTGATCGAGCCGACAGAGTCCGAATCCAAAGCGAGCCTCGATCTGTTCATCATGACCCTTCGAGATCTGGCCTTCGCGGCCAGGGCTGGCGACCGCGAGCGTTTCTTGCGGGCGCCCATTTTCGCTCCTCGGAGACGCCTCGACGAGACTCGCGCCGCGCGCCATTCGGTGCTGCGCTGGACGAAACCGGCGCCGTTCGAAGGATAATCCAAACGCCGGTCTTTGTTCCGCAGGCGAAATGATCCTAGAGTAGCCTAAACCAAATTCGCATCAGTCCGTCCGGAGATCCGCGAGACAATGCCGAGTAGTCCATTCAGCTTCGCAATCGCGGCATTTGTGTCCTTGCTCGCCGCCGTCTCGCTCTCAACCGATTGCCGTGCCGACGCGGCTCCGCCGCCGACGGCAACTCAATCGGCGCGCATGGCCCCGTCCGCGCAGGATCCGACCGCGCCGCCAGACCGAGCACCGGGGGAGGCGGCGCCGTTTCGGACCCCGCCCCCTCCTTCATCAGGGACGGCGGCGCCAGAGACAAAACAAGGCGAAGCCTCAACCGGCGAGACTGTCGAACTCCCTGCGCGCCCATTCGCTTATATCGAAGGCAAGGCCGATCGTGACGGAATCTATGCCGCGATTCTGGGTTCGCTCGGAGTCGTCAAACGGGACCTGGACAAGGCTGGGATCAAGCCGGCGGGCCGCCCGCTCGCCGTGTTCGTCGAGTCCGACGATTCCGGATTTCGATATCACGCAGGATATCCGCTCGAAACGCTTCCGCAGGGCGGGTTGTCCGACGCAGAAAAATTAGGTCAGACGCCGAGCGGCAAGGCGATGCGCTTCGAGCACCTCGGTTCGTATGCCGATATTGACGCCACCTACGACGCGATCACGGCTTACCTGGACGAAAAAGGCATCGACGCCCAGGATTCGTTCGTCGAGGAATACGCAAACGACGTTAAGGACCCGGACGAGCCGACGCTTCAGGTCAACATCTATGTCCTGCTGAAGTGACTCGAGGGCCTCATTCTTCTTGATGCGGCGACGCGGATTTGAACAGCGTCAAAGCGCGGACGCCGCCCGATGGAAAAGTAGGTCACAAAACATCCAAATCGGGAACGAAGCGCCCCTTTTTAGGGCTCGGCCCTCCCGGACCATTTCGGTCATCCCCAAACGAATTATGGAAATATGGAACGGTCGCCCCTCGTGCGGCCCCCGTCCCGCGTTCTCGGCAAAGGCTCCCATCGCCGCGCGACCTCATATTTTGGGGCTCGAGGCGCGGCTCAAGAACAGACCGTTTCCGGCCGCGGAACGGGACTTTTCAAAGGCTTGCGGTGCGATTTCCGGGTGGCGCGCCTTGGCCTGGCCGACAGGCGGCGAGGCCTGAATGTAAATTCGAAAAGGCTGGTTACGCTGCTTCGGAATAATCGAAATAGGAATAGCGCAGAGCGGCCGCCACCCCGACGAGAATAATCGTCTCGCCGCGTTCCTTCACCCGGATCTGGCAACCATGGAGATTTCGGCGCTTGGCCAATTTAACGATTTTCGGCCACGCCGCTTTCGGGCTGTAAAGGGGGATGGACCGTTCCGCCGCGATGACTTCCCCGCCTCTGAGCACCTCGAAATCATATAACTCCACGAAACCGTCTCCTTGATTCCGGCTCGGCGGCACCGGGGACGCCGTACGTCCCATTCGTCCCGCCTTCCTCCCGGTCTGATATATTGAAAGACACCTTAGGAATTTAGCGTCAGACACCTCGCTCAACAATGCGCAAGACGTCGCTTCCGCCTTCACTGCCTCTTCTAGACCAATCGGACCAGCGCTCCAATCCGGGAATCTACGTAGTGCGGCGCACTCGCGCGTGTGCGGGCGCCTCTCGGCGACATTTTTGCGGAAGCGCAGCTCCTGCGGCGACTTCGTCCTGCTGCTGCCAATGCAGGTTGTCTGCCAGAACGAGTTTGCAATCACTCATCAGGATTGGAACTTTTTCTCCGTTCGAGCATTGGATTAAATTCGCCAGCTGCGCTTCAGTGACCGTTCGCTTCGCCGTCCAAGCCCGAAGCGAACACCGATGGCGATTATGGAGCAACTTATGATGACAAATTTAAAAGCCACGACATTGGTCGCCGTGCTCGTTAATTTTGGATTAATCGGCCAAGCCCTTGCTGATCGGCCGGCGATCTTCGACGCCAACAAATGCAAATGCATCGGTGATTTGTGTACGTGCCCGGATGTAAAGGGCGTGTTTTTTACGAAAGCGCAGTTAGACGCCCTCAAGGCGTTGCCGAAGCCAAGCAAACCGGTGGAGATGCCTGATACGTTAAAGCAATAGACCTTTTCCGGACTTGATTTGGCGCCCGAAGCCGTTTTGGCGCGCAACCCGCGTCGGATTATGCACTTACGCCTGGAACAGGCTGCTAATGGTGTAGTTTTTTGATGGTTTCAGGCCGGGTTGGCGGAGCGGACGTTCCTCCTGGTGAGCAGCTCAACCTTGAAGGCCGGCGGACGCATCAGGGTCTTCCCGCCGCTATTCACGCCGTTCTTCTTTCTCGAGCTGATCCAGCAGATCGAAAATCCTTTTCGGAAGGGGGGCGTCGACGAGAGCGTCGTAATGCGCTTTGAGCGCCCTCCC
>DASRSL010000062.1:0-19411 GCA_035656495.1 Roseiarcus sp. | reverse complement strand
TACCGCAAGGCCGGCGCCGACGGTTTCGGGATCGGCGGCGCGCTATACAGAGCGGGAATGAGCGCGGCCGAGGTCGAGCGGGCGGCGAAATCGTTCGTCGCGGCCTGGACCGACGCTTCCTGAGGGCAGCGCGGAGACATCAACGCCGCGTCCGTCAAACCCTGAACAACCGCTCCGCGTTGCCATGCGCGATGCGCTTGCGGTCCGCCGGGCTCACCGGTAGGCGGTCGAGGAAGGCCCGGCCTTCGGCCATCGCCTGATAGGGATGGTCGGTCGAGAACATGATCCGGTCGACGCCGACCTCGAGCATCAGGTCGAGAAAGGTCGGCAGGAAGTTGAAGCCCGAGAACGTGTAATGGACGTTCTCGCGCAGATAGGCGCTGACTGGCTTCTCGAGCCCGGTCATCGATGGCGGCATCGCGTCGACGCGCTCGATCATGAAGGGCAGCGTCTCGCCCATGTGTCCGACGACGATCTGTAAGCCCGGATGCGCGTCGAACGCGCCGCCGAGGACCATGCGCAAGACATGCAGCGCCGTTTCGATGTGCCAGCCCCAGCCGGCGCCCGCCATCATCTCGCTCACCATCGGCGCCAGGCCGCCGTACCAGGCGTCGGTCACAGGCTCAGGCGACTGCGTCGGATGAAGGTAGATCGGCAGCTTCAGCGCCTCGGCGCGCGCCAGGACCGGCCGAAAGAACCGATCGTCGAGATAACGCCCGCGATGGTGGCCGTTGACGACGAGCCCCTTGAAGCCGTGGTCGCCGGCCGCGCGCTCCATTTCCACCACGGCAGACGGCGGATCGCCGATCGGCAGCGAGGCGAGCCCGAAGAACCGTGTCGGATGGCGCTCGATCGCCTTCGCCAGAGCCACGTTCGTCTCACGCGCGACCGCCTTCGCCTCCTCCGTCTCGAGCTGCTCGACGCCGGGCGCCGTCAACGACAGCGCCTGCACGTCGACGCCGGCCGCGTCCATCGCCGCGACCCGGCCGTCGCCGACGTCGATGAGCTCGGCGACCAAGCTGGCCAGCCGGCCGCCAGTCGTCTCGGCGCGCTCCTTGAGCTTGCGGCCGGGCCCATCCATGAAGGCCGGCGTCGCGAAGTGCTCTTCAAGGGCGATCGTGCGCATCGGGCAGGCTCCTTCGAATGACTGCGCCAGTTTCAGCACGGCGGACGGGAATACGTTCGAACGTCCGCTTTTTGCAAGACAAGGGCCTTCGGGGTTCGGCTCGATGATAGGCCTTATCGGCGATCATTCGAAGCCGGGGGCATGTGTGTCTTCGCAAGAGCGGCGGAATTGGCCCGGCCTGTTCACTGCCTGATACGGCGAATTCGTTTCCTGATAAGGCGGAATTAACTCCCTGATACGCAGGAATTACCTGCCTGTTATTTCCACTATAGACGAAGGTATTATTTGCCTCAATACATTGAAATTACAAAACTTCTTGCGACGCTCCCGCCCCCAAAACGCAACTGGACCCCTGAAAAGCAGGAGCGGTCTTCGATCCCGGCCACCCGAGGATCTTTGCTCAGGTGCCGACGCCGGTCAAAAACGGGTGGTACTGGAAGAGCCAGGTCTCGGTGAGGGTCTTGTCGCCCGACTTCAGGAAGGCGCGCATCTCGACCGGGTCGGTCCCCTGGACGTTGAGGTCGAACTGGACGCGCCAATGGCCGGCCACCCCGTCCGGAACCGCCTCGACCAGTTGATAGGGGCCGAAGGTTCCGCGCGAGGCGGTGGAGACGAGCTCCGGTTTCACGCCGAAGGGAAGGTCCGCAAGCGGACCGCCCATGAACTCGACCATGAATTTCCGCACGCCCTTCGGCCGCGGCTGGCCCGGCTGGCCGCCGCGCCCGAGCCTGGTCGCAACCACAATGCCAAGCCCCGACGGGAATGGGGAATTGGCCAGCCAATGGAGCCGGTAGTTAAGGTGCAGCTCGGCGCCTGCCGGCACCGGCTGGGCCGGCACCCACATCGCCACCACATTGTCGTGGATCTCGTCGTCGGTCGGGATCTCGCAGAGCTGGATCGATCCCTTTCCCCAGCCCTTTCCGTCCGGCCCCGGCAGCGGCTCGACCCATAGACTGGGACGCCGATCGTAGTAGACGCCGTCGAGGTAGTGGTCGAACACCCGATCGCGCTGCATGAGTCCGAAACCGCGCGGATTGTTGTCGAGGAACGCGGACAGCATGATCCGCGGCGGATTGTTGAGCGCGCGCCAGAGCCGCTCGCCGTTTCCCGACCACATCTCGAGCCCGTCCGAATCGTGCACCTCGGGACGCCAGTCGATCGCCTCGGGTTTCTTCGTCTCCGAATACCAGTACATCGAGGTGGCCGGCGCGATGCCGAACCGCGAGACCTGCGCGCGCACGTAGAGCGAGGATTCGATGTCCATGACGACGCCCCTGCCTCGCGTCATGAGGAAGCGATAGGCGCCCACGATCGAGGGACCCTCCATCAGCGCGTAGAGGGTCAGCGTCTTTCCGTCCGGAGCGGAGTCGATGAAGAATTGGGTGAAGTCGGGGAATTCCTCCGGCCGGTCGGCGACGGCGACGTCGAGCGCCACCCCACGGGCCGAGAGGCCGTACTGCCTCAGTTCGCCGATGGCGCGGAAATAGGCGGCGCCGAGAAAGGCGACCCAGTCGTTCTTGCGCCAATCGAGGGGTCCGTCGCGCGCTTCCTGAACGCGCAAGCCCGCGAAGCCTGCCCCCGGCGGCAACTGCCGCGCCGGGGAATTGGCCGGCATGTCGAAATAGGCCTGCTCGTAAACGATCTCGCGCGACTGGCCGCCTTCGACCACGTGCATGCCAACCGCCTTCTCGAAGAACAGGCCCAGGTGGAAGAAGGTGACGGGGAAGGGACCCGGGCCATTGGCGAACAGGGCGTAGGCGTCCCTGTATTTGATCTTCCCCCATTCCTCGTAATTGATCTTCTGCAGCACCTCGGGCGAGGGCCGCAGCGGCGGCTGATAGGGCTGATGCGCCCGCTCGCGGGCCTGCTGCTTGAAGAGCTCGTAGGAGAACGGAACCGGCGGCTCGAACCGAAGGCCGTCCGCTTCGGCGGCGAAAGCCTCGCCGACCGGGCTCATCGCCGCCGCGGACGCAGCGACCCCCTTGAGAACCGTTCGACGATCAACGCTCTCTGACATCACGACCTCATCCGCCCAACAGTCCCCTAGCGTGATTCTGCCCCTCGGCAGAACCGCGATTTGGCGCTCATCGCCTCACAGCCGAACAAAAGTCAGGTAAACGGAATCCCCACCCGCCCTGTGCGCTTTTGACTCATAGCGCGTCGGACGCCAGTCCGGCCAGGGGATCCGCCAATCCTCGGCGCGCGAAGCGGTCCAACGGAAATGCGGCGACGCCCGAAACCGCCGCAGCGTCCAGCCGGCGTAGTCGTCGATGTCGGTGGCGAAACGCAGTTCGCCGCCGGACCTCATCACCCGCGCCAGCGCCTCGATCATCGCCTCCGAGACGACGCGGCGTTTGTGGTGCCGCCGCTTTGGCCAAGGGTCGGGATAGAGAATGAAGACGCGCGCGAAGAACGCGTCGGGCGCGGCTTCGACGAGAGCCTGCGCGTCTCCCCGCCGCAGCCGGACATTCGCAACCTTCTCTCGCTCGATTGCGGACAGGGCCGCCACAACGCCGTTGAGAAACGGCTCGCAGCCGACGAGGCCGACGTCCGGATTGGCCTTCGCCCGATCAATCAGGTGTTCGCCCGAGCCGAAGCCGATTTCGAGCCAGACCTGGCGCGGTTCGAATGGAAAAAGACCAGGGCTGCCGAGCGCGTCCGGGGCGATTTCGACTGTGGGCAGGGCGTTGGCGAGCAGGCGGTTCTGCCCGGGGCGAAGCGCCCTGCCACGGCTGCGCCCATAAAGCGTGCGGCGCGGCGCCGGTCGGCTTTCGCCGCCTGCTGTCATGCGCGGTCAAGTCGGCGCTGGCTCAGGCGAGCCGGCGCAGCGTGTCGGCAAGGTCCGTCTTTTCCCATGAGAAGCCGCCGTCCGCCTCCGGCGTCCGGCCGAAATGGCCGTAGGCGGAGGTGCGGGCGAAAATAGGCTGGCTCAGCTTCAGGTGCTCGCGAATGCCCCGTGGCGACAGATTCATGATCTCCATCAGAGCCTTCTCAAGCTTCCCCTCATCGATCTGACCCGTGCCGTGCAGGTCGGCGTAGATCGACAGCGGCCGTGCGACGCCGATTGCGTAGGAGAGCTGCAGCGTGCAGCGGTCGGCGAGATGGGCGGCGACGATGTTCTTGGCCAAATAGCGCGCGGCGTAGGCTGCAGAGCGGTCCACCTTCGTCGGATCCTTGCCGGAAAAGGCGCCGCCGCCGTGCGGAGCTGCGCCGCCGTAGGTGTCGACGATGATCTTCCGCCCAGTGAGGCCGCAATCGCCGTCCGGGCCGCCGATGAAGAACTTGCCGGTCGGGTTGATGTGCCAGACCGTATTTGGCGTGATCCAGCCCTGCGGCAAAGCCGCCACGACATACGGCCGGACGAGCGCGGCGACATCGCCGGACGTCAGAGATTCGACGAGATGCTGGTGGGAGACGACGATCTGGGTCGCCTCGACCGGCTTGCCGTTCTGATAGCGCACCGTCACCTGGCTCTTGGCATCCGGGCCGAGCGTCTTCTCGGCGCCGGAATGGCGGGCGGACGAAATCTCCCGCAGAATCTTGTGCGCATAGTACAGCGGCGCCGGCATCAGTTCCGGCGTCTCGCGGCATGCGTAGCCGAACATGATCCCCTGGTCGCCCGCGCCCTCGTCTCTGTTGCCGGCGGCGTCGACGCCCTGCGCGATGTCGGCCGACTGCGCGTGCAGCAACACTTCGACCTGGGCGTCGCGCCAATGAAAGCCCTCCTGTTCGTAGCCGATATCCTTGATCGCCCGGCGCGCGGCCTCCGTGATCTGCCCATCGGGAAGCTTGGGCCCCCTCACCTCGCCCGCGATGATCACCCGATTCGTCGTGGCGAGGGTCTCGCAGGCGACTCGGATCTGATAGGGACTTGCCCCTGCTTTTGCGCCTTCGCGGAAGAAGAGATCGACGACTTCGTCGGAAATTCTGTCGCAGACCTTGTCCGGATGCCCCTCCGACACCGATTCGCTAGTGAATTCATAGTTCAAACGCGGCATGCATCGATCTCCCGCCCCTAAGATCCCTCCCGCGCGATTGCGCGGGCTGGAGCGCGCCGCTTTTGGCAGCAAGCGTTCGTTAGGTCAAGCCGGATTCGTCGTTTTGTTCTTTTTACCGAACGGAAGCTGACTGCTCGTCGTCCGGCGGCGCGAGCGACACGACGAGCTCGACGATGCGACGGCGCACCTTGGGGTCGCGAATCCGCAGAAATGCGCGGTTGAGTTGGAATCCCTCCGTCGTCGCAAGAAAGGCGACGTCGAACGGTTGCATCGTCGATTCGGATGCCTCAGCGCTGGTTGCCGGCGGCGCGGGAGCGCCTTCGTAGAAGAACTCCACCGGCACATCGAGCACATGCGCCGCCTGTCGGAGACGACTCGCGCTGATTCGGTTGGAGCCTTTTTCGTATTTCTGGATCTGCTGAAACGTCACCCCGAGAAGCTGGCCGAGCTTGCCCTGGCTCATCGCAAGCATAACCCGCCGCATACGCAGTCTTGCTCCGACATAGGCGTCGACGACATTGGACGGGCTGCTCACCGGTTTCCCCTCCAGAATTCCGAGGTCTCGCGGAACCGAATCTCAGCCACAGCCGAGTGACCTTGGGGCAAGGCAGATACCTGATGCTCGCAGCGCTTGCAAGCGGTCAACTTTACAATCTCAGGTCCTGACGCTTTTCGCCAATCGGACGAGGGAGAGACCAAGCAGCGCAACGGCGATGAGTGCGGCCCCGAGCGAGCCGAACCGGGATTGGAAGGTCGGCGGGAGAGGCTTCGGCAGTTCGAAATCCAGCACGGCCTCGCCGAGCGGAGCGAACGCAGTTTCGCGTCCCAGGCCGTCGACCACCGCCGATATGCCGGAATTGGCCGCTCTGACCAGGGGGAGCCCGAGCTCGATCGCCCGCAATCGCGCTTGGGCATAGTGCTGGTAGGGCCCCGGAGTGAGGCCGAACCATGCGTCGTCGGTCAGGTTCAGCATCCAGTCCGAACGCCGCGCGCCGGAGAACGCGTCCCCGATCTCGATGGGAAAAATCGCTTCGTAGCAGATCAAAGGCGTTGCGACCGGGAGGCCCGGGACTTTCAGTGCGCGCGCGCCGAGGCCTGGCGCAAAGCCACCCGGCATCTGGACAAACTGCGTGATTCCGATCCGCTCGAGCCAGCGCTCGAACGGCACGTATTCTCCGAACGGAACCAGATGCTGCTTGTCGTAGCGCTCGCGCGCCAGGCCGCGACCGTCGAGCACCTCAATGGAATTGTAATAGGCTGGCTCCCCGGCCCCGTTCGTCTCGACTCGCGCGGCGCCGGTGATGAGGGTGGCGCCGCCTCGCAGAAAATCGGCGATGTCGCCGAGAGCCTGCGCGTCGCGCGCGAGGATGAAGGGGAAGGCTGATTCCGGCCAGATGAGATGCGTGACCCCCCTCATGCCGACAGCGCCCGCTCTCGGGCTTCCGTCGGACAACGCGAAATATCGGTGCAGGATTGCGTTTTTGTTCTCGGGAGCGAACGACGGGCCTTGGGAGACGTTCGGCTGAATGAGCCGGAGCTTCGCCCCTGGAACCGTCGGGCTTGGCGGCGCGTCGAGCCGCAAAACGCCGAAGCAAGCGGTCAGCAACAGCGCGAGAGCGGCGAAAATCGTCGGCGCGAGGACGAACCGCGTTTGGCCAACGACGCACAGGGTCGCGGGCGCCGCGAAGATCGCGATGGCGAGGAACGTCAGCCCATGCAGACCGACGAGCGAGGCGACTTGCGCAAGCGTCAAATTTGCGCCGAGCGCCATGCCGACGTCGTTCCAAGGAAACCCCGTGAACAGCAGTCCGCGCGCCCACTCGGAAAGACCGAGCCCGAAGGCGAGCGCAAAGACACGCTGCGACCCGGATGACCATAGAAGCCGCGCCAATGCGAATCCGAAGGCCGGGAAAAACGCCAGAGCCGCCGGCAGGGCGACAACGCCCAGCGGGAGCGCCCAGATGAATCTTTCGGCGTCGACGAGGCAGGCGGCCCCTACCCACCAGAGCCCCGCGGTGAAATAGCCGAACCCCAGCCACCAGCCGGCGCCGAACGCGGCGCGCGGTCCGGCGACAGCCGCGCGCTTATCGCCGCGATCCGCCGATCCATCGATCAGCCATACCGCGACGCTCATCGGCACGATCATCAGCGGGAAGAGCGCAAACGGCGGCATCGCAAGCGCCCCGACAGCACCGGAGCCGAAGGCGATCGCGCGGCGGCGCCAGCCCCACGAAAGCACAACGTTCTCCGCGAGCGCGGCCAAGGGGTTCGATCGCACAACCCGATCAGCGGCGGCAGAGGTCAAGGAAACAGCCTTTCGCGGCGCTCGAATCGATCGGTCAAGTCTAGACCTCAAGCTTGTCCGGGTCCGACTGAATCAAAGCCTCCGCCGGCAGCCGCTATTGTCGCCTCGGCGCGGTGACGTTGGACGAGGCGGCCGCGACGGCGGCCGCCTTCGCCCCGCGCGCGGCGAGCGGCCAAATTTTCAGACGCTTGATGCGTCGCGGGTCGGCATCGAGAACTTCGAACTCGTACGCGCCCGGCCCCTTCAAGATCTCCCCTCGGCCGGGAACCCGCCCGGCGGAGGCGATGACCAGTCCGCCGACCGTGTCGACCCCCTCGGCCTCGGCGAGCGAGGCCAAATCGAATCCGACCGCTCTGGAGATGTCGTCCAACGAAGCGCGGGCCTCGACGATGAAAACCCCGTCGGCTGTGGAATGGATCGGCGTCTCGGCCTCGTCGTGCTCGTCCTCGATGTCGCCGACGATCGATTCGACCACGTCCTCGATCGAAACGAGCCCATCGGTCCCGCCATATTCGTCGATGACCAGCGCCATATGGGTGTGCGACGCCTGCATGCGGAGCAGAAGGTCGAGCGCAGGCATCGAGGGTGGGGCATAGAGGACGGGCCTCAGGATGCGCGCCTCGGACAGCGGCATATCGAGGCCGGAAGACGTCGCCCGGTCCGAGCCCGCCTGCGCCGGCTCGGCCATCAGGCCGAAGCGCGGATCGGAGGCGAGAAAGACGACGAGATCGCGGATATGGATCATGCCGCGCGGGTCATCGAGCGTGTCCTCGTAAACCGGCAGCCGAGAGTGCCCGGCGGTGCGGAACAGGCCCAACACGTCTCGCAGCGGCGTGTCGAGGGCGAGCGCGACGATGTCGGCGCGCGGCACCATGACGTCCGCGACCCTGACGTCGTGCAGGGCCAGAACGTTCTTGAGGATCGCGCGTTCCTGGGGAGTGAACTCCGCGCTTGCGCTTTCGTCGATCGCGTCCTCGATGTCGTCGCGGACCGAGGCCGGCATCAAGCCGAGCAGCGCGCGCAGGCGATCGAACAGGCCTGCGAAATGTTCCCGCGAGCCCGCCGGAAGAGGTCCGTCGGATTCATGATCGCCTTGGGCTGATTCGCTCATCTCTGGACCACTCCGTCCGCATAGGGGTCGGCGACGCCGAGCCGAGCCAGAATCCGCCTCTCGAGCTCCTCCATGCGCCCGGCCTCATCGTCCGTCTGGTGATCGTAGCCGATCAGATGCAAAAAGCCATGCGCCACCAGATGGCGATAGTGATCAGAGAGCGGAGCGCCCGCTTCCTTGGCTTCCCTCGCCAATGTCTCGAAGGCGAGCGCAATGTCGCCGAGAATCGGCGTCTCGTTTGCCGCCTCCGCGGGCGCGGCAGGAAACGAGAGCACATTGGTTGGCTTGTCGATTCCGCGCCAGCGGGCGTTCAGGTTTCGAACCTCCGCGTCGTCCGTCAGGCAAAGGCTCACCAAGCCCGTGTGCGCGGCGAATCCGCTCTCGGCGACGCAAGCCGCGATGGTCTCGCGCGCCAGCGCGCGCGCCCTCGGCAGCAAGCGCCAGAGGGCGGACGGCGCATTGATCTCGAGGGAAAGCTTCATCTGTCGGAGGCGGAATGTCCCCCGTGTCCGGCTCGCTCGTAGGCTTCGACGATCTGGCGGACCAAGTCGTGACGCACCACGTCGACATGAGTGAACCGGACATGGCCGACTCGCGTCATCGCGGCGAGAAGTCTGATCGCTTCGTCGAGACCCGACTTCTGCCCCGGCGCCAGATCGGTTTGGGTCGGATCGCCGTTGACCATCATCCGCGAGCCTTCGCCGAGGCGGGTGAGGAACATCTTCATTTGCATGGTCGTCGCGTTCTGCGCCTCGTCGAGCAGCACGGCGGCCTTCGACAATGTGCGGCCGCGCATGAAGGCGAGAGGGGCGATCTCGATCATGCCGGTCTGGATTCCGCGCTCGACCATCCGGCCGTCCATGAAGTCGTAGAGCGCGTCGTAGATCGGCCGCAGGTAGGGATCGACTTTGTCACGCATGTCGCCGGGCAGAAAACCGAGCCGCTCGCCAGCCTCGACCGCGGGGCGCGACAGCACCAGCCGCTCCACCAGCCCTTGCTCGAGCAGCGAAACGGCGTGCCCGACAGCAAGCCACGTCTTGCCGGTGCCGGCAGGCCCTTCGGCGAAAACGAGCTCGTATTTGCGCAGGGCCGCCAGATAGCCGTCTTGCGCGGCGCTCCGCGCGCGCACCATGCCGCGCTTGCGGGTCTTGACGATCCCGAAACCGTCCTTCGCCCCCTCTTCGCCGGGAAAGAGCAGGCCCTGGTAAGCGCTCTCCGCGATTGCTCCCTCGACGTCCCCTTCACTCGCGGGCTGGCCCGATCTGACCCGCTCGTAGAGCATTTCGAAGACGCGGCGCGCCTGCTCGCTCGCTTCCTTCGGCCCCTTGATGACGACCTGGTTGCCGTTGGCGTAGGCTGAAACGCCGAGCGAGCGCTCGATCCGGGCGATGTTCTGGTCGTAGTGGCCGAACACGATCGAGGCGGCTGCGTTGTCGGGAAAAGCGATTGCGACTTCTGCGGGCGCGGATTCCCGGGGTTTCGAATTCAGTGCGGCGGGAGCGGCGGCGATGCGCGACGGCGACAGTTCCTGCGGCTTCAAATCGGCTCTCTCCTTAGGCTTCGGCTCTCGGTCCGAATCGTCCTGCACCTCGATAAAACCCTGCTTTCACGACGTTGGCGAGACAATGCGGCCGTGCAACGAATTCGAGCCGACGGCGACGATCTCGACCTCCGCCAAAACGCCGACGAGCGAAAACGGACCCTCAGCGTTCACGGCTTGCATGTACGGCGATCGACCCACGACCTGACCATGTCGCCGGCCAGGCTTCTCGAACAGAACCTCGAAGCGACGGCCGACGCTGGCGCGGTTGAAGGCCTGCCTCTGCTCCTCGAGGACGGCCTGCAGCTTCGCCAGCCGCGCGACTTTGACCGCCTCGTCGACCTGACGATCCATTTCGGCCGCGGGCGTCCCGGGCCTCGCCGAATATTTGAAGGCGAAGGAGGAGGCGTAGCCGACCGCCCGCACCAGATCGAGCGTCTTCTCGAAGTCGGCCTCGGTCTCGCCGGGATAGCCGACAATGAAATCCGACGAAAGGGCGATGTCCGGCCTCGCCGCGCGGGTTCTCGCGACGATGTCGAGATAGTCGGCGACGCAATGGCGTCTGTTCATCGACTCGAGAATCCGGTCCGAGCCGGACTGGACCGGCAGATGGAGATAGGGCGCCAAAGTCTCGATGTCGCGGTGCGCGGCGATGAGGCTTTCGCTCATGTCGTTGGGGTGGGAGGTCATGTAGCGCAGGCGGCGGACGCCAGGAACGACAGCGGCGGCCGCAATCAGGCCCGCGAGATCGGCGGTGCGGCCGGCTTGGTCGATACCATGATAGGCGTTGACGTTCTGTCCGATCAGCGTGACCTCCCGGACACCTGCGCTCGTCAGGCGCCCGATTTCGTCGAGCACGGCGCCGACGCGTCGCGAGGACTCGGCGCCGCGCGTATAGGGCACAACGCAAAACGAGCAGAATTTGTCGCATCCTTCCTGCACGGTCACGAAAGCGGCGACGCCGCGTTTGGCAATCGCCTCGGGATCGCTCGCCGGCAGGCGAGAAAACTTGTCCTCGATGGGAAAGTCGGTGTCGATCACGGCCGAGCGAACCTCGGCCTGTCGCAAAAGCTCCGGCAGGCGGTGGTAGTTTTGTGGGCCGACGACGACGTCGACGGCCGGCTGGCGGCGCAGGATCTCGCGGCCATCCGCCTGCGCGAGGCACCCCGCCACCACCAGAGTCGTCCTTCGTCCGGATTTCCGGCGCTCGTCTTTGAGCTCCCGCAGCTTACCGAGTTCAGAGTAGATCTTCTCGGACGCCCTCTCGCGAATATGACAGGTGTTCAAAATGATGAGATCGGCGTCCTCGACCGCAGCCGCCTCTCGGTATCCTTCAAGCGCCGCAAGATCGGCCATCCGCTCCGAATCGTAGACGTTCATCTGGCAGCCGAAAGACTTGACAAACGCCCGCCTGGCTTGGGGCTTTGGCGCTAAGGGGGCGGGGCGACCGTTTTCAAGCGTGGTCGATTCGGGCAATTAGTATCTCCAGGGACCGATCCCTTATTTAGGCGCATTCCCCTGCCGGGAGAATAGCCTTCCTGCCGGAGCGGGCTCGGGACGCAAGCTCCCGTACTGCGGCCTCGGCCAGGCGAGCGGCTGTTTTGCGATCCGAGTCGGGCAGGATCCGTATCGGCTGGCCGCAGTAGACGTCGCAAGTCACTCCGCCGCACCGAGAATATCGCAGGAAATGCGGGAGAAACGCCATGTCGCCGTACCAGGCGATGCGGGGCCGCTGCCAGCGCGCAACAGGCAGCCCCGCGATGCGCGAATAATCGATGTAGATCGGCTGGATGACCGCGGCGCCATCGTCGTCGGAGCAGGCGGCAAGCCGAACGGCCTCGAAATGCGAGGAGCGGAAACGCAAGAGACGATTGCCATCGCCGGTCGTCGCCTCCGGGAACAGAACGACGGCGGCGCCCGCGCGCATCGCCTCGACGATGCGGGCGTTGACAGCCGGGATGGCGGATCGGCGCCGCCGGTCAACGTAGACAGCGCCCTGCATCGCGACAAGCTCGCGGCCGAACGGATGATCGCCGATCTCTTTCTTGGCGAGGAAGCTCATCGGCCCGAGCGAGCCCAACACCGGGATGTCGAGCCAGGAGACGTGATTGGCGACAATCAACCGCTTCGGTGAGGAGGTCATATTCCCGTGACGTCGCACTTTGACGCCGAGCCCCGCGCAGAGGATGCGCTGAAAATAGACGGGAATGTCGCGGCCCAATCGTAATTCGAACCGCTGGGCCACTCGTCGGGCCAAGCCGAAAGCGATGACGAACGCCGCGAGAGCGACGATGAGGGACAGAAGCCTCGCCGCGGTCGTCGCAGCGATCGGCGGAGGCCCGTCGGCGGCGACGACGGCGCTCATGGCAGTGGCTTGCGCATGACGATCGCGGTCGCCGTCGAACCGTCCTTGCGGCGGTAATAGCCGGTGCGCTCGCCGATCTTGACGAAGCCGAGGCGCGTGTAGAGCGCGACAGCCGACGCGTTGTCCTGGTCCACTTCGAGGAACATCGCCCGCGCGCCAGCCCTGGCCGCCTGCCGCAGGTTCTCCGCCAGGAGGGCGCGCCCCACTCCCTTCCCGCGCACGGCCGCATCGACGGCGATGGTCAGGATTTCCGCCTCGTCGGCCGCCAACCGCGCCAGTACAAAGCCGCGCAGCCGGCCGCTCGTGGGGTCGAGCGCAGCGGCGGCAAGCGTCGAGGCGCTGGAGATCAATGCCGCCACCTCTTCGGCCGACCAGGGGTGAGCAAAGCTCGCTCCGTGGAGGCGCGCGCAGTCTTCCGCCTTGTCGGTCCGTAGGGGACGGATCACCGGCGGGGACGATCTACGACGGCCGAAAAGCATCCGACAAGACGAGTCAGGCGGGCGCGCGGGCGATGGCCTCGGCCGGACTCGGCCGCGCGTCTGGTGGTTTCACGTAGAGCGGTCGGGCAGGATTGGCGGCGGGATCGAGGGCGAGGCCCATCCGCGCGACGGCCACGATGTCGGGCGCGTCTGCCGCCGATTCGAGGTCGTACGGCAGTCCAGCGCGATGGGCCGCGACGGCAAGGAGTTTCGCGGCGTCGCCCGTCAGCAGCGCCGGACCGTCGCCAATGCCACGAACGCATTCCCGCAGTGCGTCGCAGCGCGGCGGCCCTAGCGGACGTCCGGACGGCTCGAACAGCTGGAAATAGGCCGAGCCGTGGCGCGCATCGATCGCGGCGGCGATGACGCCCGCTCGCGGGGAGCTGAGGAGTTGGGCGGCGAAGGCCGCCAGCGTCGAGACGCCGACAACCGGAACGCCGAGCGCCAGTCCCATCGCCCGCGCCAGGGCCACGCCGACTCGGATGCCGGTGAAAGAGCCCGGGCCGACAGTGACGGCGATGCGGCCGAGCGAGGCGAGGCCTCCCTCAATGCTTCGTGCCGCCTCTTCGACCATGGGGGCCAACGCTTCGGCATGTCCGCGCGTCATCGCCCGGCTGATGGCCGCGAGAGGTTCAGCCGGACCGCTCTCCACCACCGCCACTGACGCCGCAGCGCAGGAAGTATCGATCGCCAAGATGCGCATTGGGGACGGTCCAGCCCTTAGCGGGTGATGAGGGTTCCGGCGCCGTGATCGGTCAGAAGCTCTATGAGGACCGCGTGAGGGATCTTGCCGTCGAGAATGACGACGCCCTCGACGCCCCGCTCGACCGCATAGATGCAGGTCTCGACCTTCGGAATCATGCCGCCCGCGATCGTGCCGTCGGCGATCAGGCCGCGGATGTCGTCGACCCGCAGCTCCTTGATCAGGCTGTTTTCCTTATTGAGGACCCCCGGGACGTCGGTCAGGAACAGAAGACGCTTGGCCCCGAGGGCGCCGGCGATCGCGCCGGCGAAAGTGTCGGCGTTGACGTTGTAGGTCTGCCCGTCGGCGCCCTGCGCGACGGGCGCGAGAACCGGGATCAGCTCGCGTCCGAGAATCTGCTCGAGCACCGTCACGTCGACCTTGTCGGGCTCGCCGACGAACCCGAGGTCGACGACGTCCTCGTCGGGCCCGGCCCCGTGCGCACGGTGAACCTTGCGCGCGACGACCATGTTGCCGTCCTTGCCGCAGAGGCCGATGGCTCGGCCGCCCTCCGCGTTGATCGATCCGACGATCGACTTGTTGATCGAGCCGGCGAGAACCATTTCGACGATCTCGATTGTCGGCTTGTCGGTCACCCTGAGGCCGCCGGAAAACTGCGATTCGATGCCGAGCTTCTTCAGCATCGAGCCGATCTGCGGGCCGCCGCCATGGACGACGACCGGATTGATGCCGGACTGCTCGAGGAGCACCATGTCCTTGGCGAAATCGCGCGCCTTCTGCTCGTCGCCCATGGCGTGGCCGCCGTATTTCACCACGACGATCGTGTCGTCGTAGTGCAGCATATGCGGCAGCGCCTGCATCAGAATTTCGGATTTCTGCTGCGGGCTGGCGTTCAGGGCGTCGGTCATATCGACTCCGGCAAGCGATCAGCGCGCCGCTTCTAGCCGCTCGCGACTTTAAGCTCAAACGGTTTGGCGGCGAAGGAGGAGGTTTCGGGGCAAGAGAAGCTCCAATAAAGGATTGCGTTCGTGGCTCGCGGGTGCGACAGAGCCCGCGTTCGATCCGAGCGTTTGCAATGCCCCTCATCATCAAAAGCCACGAGATCCACCCGTTTCTTCCGTCTCTCGGCAGCCCGCTGGCGATCGAGCAGCTTCGGGCCGAGCATCAGGACATCCGTCCGCTCGAAATCGCGATCATCAACCTGATGGCGGACAAGATCTCGACCGAGCGACAACTGGCCCTCTGGCTCGGCAACACGACGCTGCAGGTCCACTTGAGCTTCGTCGCAACGGACAGTTACGTCGAGGGCGTGGCGGCCGGGCGGAAGACCCGCAACACGCCGGCCGAGCACATCCGCAAGTTCTACAGCGCCTTCAGCGAGGTCAAGCACAAGAAATTCGACGGCCTCGTCGTCACCGGCGTCAACGCGCTGAAGCCGCGCGTCGAACAGGAGGATTTTTGGCCCGAGGTCGTCGATGTCCTCGGATGGTCGGCGACGCACGCGTTCTCGTCGGCCTTCCTCTGCTGGGGCGCCAAGGCAGCGCTCAAATACTTCCACGACGTCGACAGCCACAAGGGGGAACAGAAGCTGTTCGGCCTGTTCGAGCATCGCCTCGTCTCCGACCGGACCGGACTCCTGTTCGGGTTCCCCGACTTGTTTCCGGTGCCCGTCTCGCGCTGGAAGAGCCCGAGGCGCGAGGACATCTTGCGCAAGCTGGCGCTCGAGATCGTCGCCGACTCGGATGAGGCGGGCCCCAATATGCTGGTGGAGTCGGAGCCCCTGAACGGCGGCGGGGCGCTGTTCCCGCGACGGGTCTACATTCTCAACCATCCCGAATATGAGACGGACTCACTCGGGACGGAGTATCGCCGCGACAGCGCCGCGGACCCGTCCTATCCTCTGCCGCGGCACTATTTTCCCGGCGACGACCCTTCACGTCCGGCGCCCAACCTCTGGCGCCACACCGCCTACATCTACACCAACTGGATGAAGGCGGTGTACGAGGCGACGCCATACAACATCGACGATATCCCGAACCCGGGCAAGTGAAACGCCGTCATTGGCGCTCAGGCGTGGAAGTCGGCGTCGCGCCTGGCGCCCGCCGGCCACGGCGATGGCCTTCCGAGTAGAGGCAGCCGAAGCGCGTCGCCAGGAACGACTCGAGCGGGACGCTCTCCTGCTTGAGAAAACCGTCCCGGGGCAGAGCGCCCGAGCGCACCAATTCGATCACTGCAGCGACCGATCCCGCGGTCGTCCAGGCGATGGCGGTCCGCAGTTTCCCGCGGATTTCGACCGGGTAGTAAGCGCGCACATATTCCCTGCGGCCCAGGCGCCCATCCGACCAGCCTTCGGCCGCGACATGGAGATAAACCACGTCCTCGTCGACCGGCGGCTTGGCATGGGTGAGAACCCGTCCGGCCGCCTCGCGATCCTCGCGCATCAGGAGCTCATGGAAGAAGAAATTCATCAGCGCGGCATGGCCGGGATAGCGCAAGGTCTTGTAGTCCAGGTTTTCCACCCGCCCGGCGAAGGTTTCGCACATCGTCCCGAGCCCGCCCGACGTCGTGAAGGCCTCGAGCCGGACGCCGTCGATGTAGACCGTCTCCAGCCATTCCATCGCCGAGATGGTCTTGTGCACGCCCTCCTCGATGACCTCGCAATCGTTGAGGTATTCGTTGACCACGCCTTGGGGCGACCAGTTGAACGCGTATCCGAGCAGGCCGGTGGGGTGTTGCGGCAGGGCGCCGACCCGCAAGCGGATCGAGCGCACGCGTTCGAACCGCTCTGCCAGATGCGCCCCGACGATCGCGATGAATCCGGGCGCGAGGCCGCACTGCGGCGCCATGACGGCTTTCGCGCTGTCCGCCAGGCCACGAATGTGCCGCATCGTCGAGACGTCTTCGGTAAGGTCGAAATAGTGGGCGCCCAGCGCGTGGGCGGCCGAAGCGACCGCCTTGTTGTAGGCGTAGGGCAGGCAGGACAGCACCGCCTCCTGTCCCTCGAGCGCCAACGGGAACGTTGCGGCGTCGGCGAAATCCGCGCGCCGGACCGGAAAGGGCGCGCCGGGGATCGGGCGCCCGTCGAACCCCGTCACGATGAAGCCGGCCTCGCTCAGAAGCTCGGCGGCGAGATGGCCGACCTTGCCGAGTCCCAGGACCGCGATCGTCGTGAACGTCATCTCTTTCCCCCTCTATTGGCCACTAGGCCCTGGGATACGCCACTCGGCGAATCTGCCGGCGAGTCCGCTTTTCAATTCCTTGGGCGCCGAAACCTGCAACATAGGCCCGAAAATTCGACACACGCGACGGTCGGCTGAAGGACGTCGGCCGCTCTTCAGGCCTAGCCTTCGGGAGGCGCCGCCTCCTGGCGCCGAGTCAATCTTTTTGAAACTGGCGGCCGAGGGCGCGGGCGAGGCGGAGGGCGGCGACGGTCCTTTCGAGGCGCACGGCCGCGTCCGGGTTTGACGCAGGAAGGGGCCAAGTTTTGCCCGTGTCAAGCGGTCCCGCGGGCCGCCCACGGGCCTCCCTTCTCCCATGGGGGGAAGGGCCGGGGATGAGGGGATCGAACCGTCGTCGCGTTAGCGCCTGTCAGCGCCGACGCATCGATCGCTCGCGCAACGAGACGCGTCCGGTTCCCTCACCCCTGACCCCGAACGGGAGAGGGGGATTACCCCCTGAGCGCCTTGTTGGCGGGATCATAGGGGCTGTCGGGAATGACGACGGCGCGGCGTTGCTCGCCGAGCACGCGGACCTCGACCTCGGTTCCCGGCGCAGCGAACTCGGGGCGAACCATGGCGAGGGCCAGCGACTTGCCGGTGCGCCAGCCGTAACCGCCCGAGGTCGTGCGGCCGACCGTTGCGCCGCCCTTGGTCACGGGCTCCGAGCCGCGCGCGTCGGCGTCCGCGACGCCGAGGACCTCCAGCGTGACCAGCGCGTTCTCGAACCCCTTGCCGCACCAGGTGATCAGCGCGTCGCGGCCGAGGAACGGGCCCTTCTTGAAATCGACGAACCTTTCGAGCCCGGATTCGAGCGCGGAATATTCGATCGACAGCTCGCGCCCGACAAGCTTGTACGACTTCTCGAGTCTCAGCGAGTCCATCGCGCGGATCCCGAACGGCTTCATGCCGAACTCGCCGCCCGCCTCCAGCAGGGCGTCGAAGACATAATTCTGCATTTCGATCGGATGGTGCAGCTCGTAGCCGAGCTCGCCGACGAAATTGACCCGCATTGCGAGAAGCACCGCCGCGCGCACCGAGAGCCGCCGCGCGGCGAGCCACGGGAACGCCTCGTTGGAGAAGTCGGTGTCGGCGACCCTCGCCAAGATGTCGCGCGAGCGGGGGCCGGCTAGCACGAGCACGCCGCGCTCAGTCGTCACCTTGTCGAGCCGCACGCTTCCGTCGGCGGGAAGGAGCTTCTCCAGCGAGTCGAAATCATGCGTCTCCAGCGCCGCGGCCGAAACGAGATAGAATCGCTCGGGCCCGAGCCTGGTCAGGGTGAACTCGGCCCTGACCCCGCCGCGCGCTGTGAGCAGATAGGTCAGCGTGACGCGGCCCGGCGCCTTGGGGACGCGGTTGGTGAGGATGGAATCGAGCCAGCCCTCCGCGCGCGGCCCGGAAACTTCGGTCTTGGCGAAGGCCGACATGTCCATGAGGCCGACGTTGTCGCGCACGTTGCGGCATTCCTCGCCGACGAAGGCAAAGTCGTTGGAGCGGCGAAAACTCCATTTCTCCCGCGGGCGCTCCCCCGGTTTCACGGCCGGATGGTTCTCGTTCAAGAGGACGTCCGGCTTGGCGAGATCGGCCTCACTCAAGCCGTAGCCGGCGGGAACGAAGAAATTCGGCCGCTCCCAGCCGTAGGTCGAGCCGAACACCGCGCCGAGCGCCTTCATTCGGTCGTAACAGGGCGTCTGCCGCAGGGGCCGCGCGGCGATGCGCTCCTCGTTCGGATAATGCACGCTGAAGACCTTTGCGTAGGCCTCCCCGTTCTTTTCGACGAGGTAGCCCGTCTGCGCATAGGGGCCGAAGCGGCGTGGATCGACGCCGAGCATGTCGATGGTCGCCTCGCCTTCGACGATCCATTCGGCGAGCTGCCAGCCGGCGCCGCCGGCGGCGGTGACGCCGAACGAATGGCCGTCGTTGAGCCAGAAGTTTTTCACTCCCGGCGCGGGCCCCACGATCGGCGAGCCGTCCGGCGTATAGGGGATGGCGCCGTTGTAGACCTTCTTGACGCCGACCTCGCCGAAGGCCGGCACCCGCTCGATCGCCGTCTCGATATGGGGGGCGAGACGATCGAGGTCTTCGGGAAAGAGCTCGTATTCGGCGTCCGCCGAGGGCCCGTCGACATAGCAGGCGGGGGCGCCGATCTCGTAGGGGCCGAGCAGCAGGCCGCCCGCCTCCTCGCGCATGTACCAGGAGGAGTCCGACTCGCGCAAAACCCCCATTTCCGGAAGGCCTGCCGCCTTGCGTTTCAGGATCGCCGGATGCGCCTCGGTGACGATGTACTGATGCTGCACCGGAACGACGGGAATGCTGATCCCGACCATGCGGCCGGTCTTGCGGGCGAAATTGCCCGAAGCGGAGACGACGTGCTCGCAGACGATGTCGCCCTTGTCGGTGACGACTTTCCACTCGCCGCTTGGCTGCGGCTCGATCGCCGTCACCGTCGTCTGCCGGTTGATCTCGCCGCCCATCTCGCGCGCCGCGCGCGCCAGCGCTTGGGTGAGATCGGCCGGCTGGATGTAGCCGTCCTGAGGATGCTGGATCGCGCCCAATATTCCGTCGAGGT
>DASRSL010000061.1:0-6056 GCA_035656495.1 Roseiarcus sp. | reverse complement strand
CGGTTGCAACGCTGAGGCCGGTCGAAACCTGGTTTTCCACGATATCCAGCGATTGCTGCGTCATTTGCAGGGACTGCAACGCGCTCAGCGCGGCCGAGTTGTTGAGAATTGAACTCATGAAGGTGCTCCTGTCGGAAATGGGTCACGATGGGTGTGGCTACATTTCGGATTCGCACCGAGACGACGAACCGGCCGCATGCCCTTAGGCTTCCGAAAGCCTAATTCGTCGTGTTGCTCCGGCAGGCGCGTTCTGGGTGCGCTGGGACGGGACGGCGTCACCCTAGGACGAAGCGCCTAATGGCGGGTTAATCGCGCCCCAGCCGTCGCAAGCTCGGGCGCAATTCCTGCGCAAGCCCCGGCAATGACCATGCCGAACCTAACCCTCATCCGGGTTCATGCGTGGCGAAGCTCCTGGCGCAGAGCGAACGGCTATGGACACGTCGTTCATGCAAGACGTCACGCGCCTGCGAGCGCTGGAAGGCGAACTGGCCCGCACGATCCAAATGATGCGCTCAGTCAAGGCGGCGCGCGTGCATATCGTCCTTGCTGACGAGGGTTCGTTCCGGCGCGAGCGGCAGCCGTCGTCGGCGTCGGTGATGCTTCGCACCGACGGCGGCGACGATCGGGCGACCGGCGAGGCGATCCGCCATCTGGTCGCATCGGCGGTTCTCGGCATGAAGATCGATGACGTGACGGTGCTCAACGTCGATGGACGCCTCCTCGCCTCGGGCTCGGATTCCGTCGCCAAATCGCCGGACAATCTTCTCGCGCTCGAGAAGGAAGTATCGCAGGAGATCCGAGAAAGCGTCACGCGCACGCTGACCCCTACCTCAGCTCGCGCAACTTCCAGATATCCGTCGCCGCCAGGCTCAACGCCGACAGCACGCAGACAAGCGAGACGATCTACAATCCCGACCAGCGGGTCGAGCGGTCGGTGCGCGTGACGAAGGAGCAGCAGAGCTCGCAGAATGCGGCTGGAACCCAGGCCGCGGGTGTCGCCGCGAATCTGCCGAAGGCGAACGGCGCCGGCTCCGAGCAGAAGCAATCCAACGATCAGACGCAGAAGCGCGAGGAGCTCACCAATTACGAGGTGTCGTCGAAGTCCATTCAGACGACCAGCGCGAGTTTTGTGATCCGCAACCTTTCCATCGCGGTGCTGATCAATCGCGTCGCGCTGACCGCTTCGCTCGGAGACAAAGCCTCGCCGGAGGCCGCCGCCGCTCAGGTCAAGGAGATCGAGCAGCTCGTCGCGTCCGCGGCGGGCCTCGACAAGCAGCGCGGCGACGTCGTCAAGATTGCGGTCGTCGATTTCGTCGACTCGAGCCGGGACCTCGAACCGGCGCCGGGTCCCTTGCTCGTCGAAATCGTCGCTCGCCAGTTCGGCTCGATCGTCAACGCCGCCGCGATCGTGCTCGTCGCGGCGATGACGGTCTGGTTCGGTCTGCGTCCTAGGTTGAAGATGCTTCTGGCCACGCCCGCGCCAGGGGTCTCAACGGCGCTCGTGACCTCGCCGCGAGGCGGACCATCGCCTGGGCGAGCGTGTCGGAATGGACCGCGCGGCCGTCGACGTTCATGGACCCTCGCGGTCGCCCGCTACAACGCCGGCCCCGGCAACCCGGCGGCGGAGCAGACCTACGTCTGCGCGGTCATCCGCAACATGGTCGCGAGCGGCTTCGGCCAGTGGACGGCCTACGCGGGCGCTCTGCCGCTGAAGCAAGCAGAGTCGGAGGGGCGGCTCGCCGCCCCTCCGCCCCACGGAGGCGCGGTGCGGGGGAGGGGCGACGTCTCGCCGCCCAAGGCGCGCGGGACGGGCGCCCTCCGATGAAGTGCGGGATGGCGCGCAACCCTACTTAGGGCTCATGTAGGCGCGCGCGCCGACGCGCTCCATTGGGCGTTCGACAGGAAGCCGTCCCTCCCAGCCATTCCCATCGCGGAACTAAGCCTTTTCAAATGCTTCCGGCGCCATTTCCATCGCGCCCATCGCGCCCGTAATTCCCAAGCAACCTGACGGCGCCACCCCCCTCCACCGCCCTTCGGGCGGCCCCCTCCCCCGCAAGCAGGGGAGGATAGGCGGCGGCGCCGGCCGCTCTCGGAGCGCCTGCGAAACTTTGCGCTTCCCAACGCCATGTCAACCTCGCTAGCGTTGCGTCCTAAAGTCCGCCCTATGCCGGGCGGCCTAAAAGTGGCGGTGGATGGACATGCCTCATCTGACCCGACGGGGTCTCCTGAAAGCTGGCGCGGCGTCGCTGGCGGCGGGTGGACTGCCGATCGTGAGCGTCGCTCGCGGCGCAGGCGGGCTCGACACCGTGAACATGCAGCTCGGCTGGATCACGGGCGGCAACCAGATCGGCGAGGTCGTCGCCAAACGTCTCGGATATTTCAGGGAGGAGAGGATCGACTTCGCGATCCAGCCCGGCGGCCCGAGCATCGACGGCGTCGCGATCGTCGCCTCCGGCCGCTACGAGCTGGGCCAAGTGTCCTCGAGTCCCTCTCTGATGCTGGCGGCCTCGCAAGGGCTGCCGGTGACCTGCTTCGCCGTCGGCGCGCAGGAGCATCCCTACACCTTCTTCTCTCTGCCGCGCACGCCCATCCGAACGCCGAAGGACATGATCGGCCGCAAGGTCGGAGTACAGGCCACCGGCCAGATCCTGCTGTCGGCGCTTCTGCGCAAGAACGACGTTCCCGAGGACAAGGTCGAGAAGGTCATCGTGGGTTCGGACATGAGCCCGCTCGTCACCGGCCAGGTGGACGCGATCACCGGCTGGCTCACCAATACGACCGCGCTCAAGATCCTGGGACCCGATTACATCAAGATGCGGCTATGGGACTGGGGCGTCCGCCTCTACGCGCTGCCCTATTACGCGACGACCGACACGATCGCGAAGCATCCGGACGTGCTCGCGCGGTTTCTGAAGGTGTCCGGACGCGGCTGGGCCTACACGAAGGAAAACGTCGAGAAGGCTGTCGATCTCCTCGTACTGGAATATCCCAATCTGGTGCGCGCTGACGAGCTTGTCGCGGCGCCGATCATGTTGAGCTTCGAGTTCACGCCCAAGACCGCGGCCTATGGGTGGGCCGGCTTCGATCCGCACGTCTGGCAAGAGCAGATCGATCTCTACGATGAGCTCAAGCAATTTGCCGCCGGCAAGCCCAAGCTCGAGGCGGTCATGACGACCCGGATTCTGGACATGACGGCCGGCGACCGGCCGAAAATCGGCTGAAGCGCCATGTCAGCGCCGGCGACCGGCGTCGCCCTGCGGCTGAAAGACGTCACCGTGCGTTTCGCGACGGAGCGCGGGGCTGTCACGGCGCTCGATCGCGTCAGCCTCAGCATCCGAAGCGGCGGCTTTCTGACGCTGGTCGGGCCCTCCGGCTGCGGCAAGTCGACGCTTCTCAGGGTGATCTCCGATCTGATCCCGCCGACGTCGGGCGAGATCGAGGTTCTTGGCGAGACGCCCGCGAGGGCGCGCGCGGCAAGGCAAATCGGTTTTGTTTTTCAGGATGCTTCGCTCTTGCCCTGGCGCACGGCGCTCCAAAACGTCGCCTTGCCGCTCGAGGTCGGCGGACGGAGCCGCCGGGCGAGTCGGGATCCGCGCGAGCTCATCTCGCTCGTCGGTCTTGTCGGATGGGAAGGCGCCTATCCCCATGAGCTCTCCGGCGGCATGCGTCAGAGAGTTGCGATCGCCCGTGCGCTGGTCGACGATCCGAAACTCCTGCTCATGGACGAGCCCTTCGGCGCGCTGGACGAGATCACACGCGACCGGCTGAACGTCGAGCTTTTGCGCATCTGGGAGCGGACCGGCGCGACAATCGTGTTCGTCACGCACTCGATCTACGAAGCGGCGCTGCTCGGGCAGGAGGTGCTGCTGATGGCCACGAGCCCCGGCCGGGTCCGCGAGCTCGTCTCCGTGCCCCTTGCGAACCCGCGCGCCATCGAACAGCGCGAAACGCCCGAGTTCGTCGAGATCGCCGCGCATCTTCGGCGGGTGCTGGAGACCTGCGGATGACGGCGCGGGCTTTAACCTCCGCTCGGCTCGCCAAGGCGCAGCCGAACGACGAAGAGGCTGCGCGATTGGCCTATATCGCGTCCGCCCGCGCGGCGGCGCGGCGCCGGCTCCTGTTGCCGCTCGGCGCCATCCTCCTTATCCTTGCGCTTTGGGAGGTCGGGGTCGCCTATTTCCACGTGCGCCCGTTCATTGCGCCGGCGCCCTCCGCCGTCGCTTCCGTGCTCTATCATAAATTCGGATTGCTGATGAGCAATCTCGGTCCGACCGCCGTCGAGGCGCTGATTGGCTTTGCCTTCGGCAATCTGCTCGCGATCCTGACCGCGACGGTGTTCGTGCATCAGCGGATCGCCGAGGAGGCGTTCTTCCCGATCGCGGTGATGGTGCACACGATTCCCGTGATGGCCTATGCGCCGATCCTCGTGCTCCTGCTCGGCAACGGCTTGTCGGCGAAGGTCGCGATCGCGGCGATGATCTGCTACTTCCCCACGCTGGTGAACATGACGCGCGGCCTTCGCGCGGTCAGCCCGCAGCAGATGGAGCTCATGCACATTCTTTCCGCGTCTCCGGCCGAGATTTTCTTCAAGCTTCGGCTTCAGTGCGCGCTCCCCTATCTCTTCTCGGCGCTGAAGATCGCAGCGGCGACCTCCGTCATCGGCGCGATCGTCGGCGAGTGGATAGGCGCCACGACCGGGATCGGCGCTTTGATCATACAGGCGACCTACAATTTCGATTCGCCTCTGCTCTACGCGACCATCGTCGTCGGCTCAGTGTTTTCCGCCGCCTTCTTCGGCGTCATCTCTTGGGCCGAAGGCCGGGTTCTTCGGTGGAACGTCGCAGAGACCCGTTGAACGCGGGCGTGAACAGGGAGAAGCAGATGAATCGGGCCGACTTCGTTTGCGAGCCTCCGCGCCAGGTTCCGGTCGTTTCGCGCAGCAACCTCGTCGTCGTGGGGGGAGGGCCTGCCGGCGTGGCGGCGGCGGTGGCGGGCGCGCGCGAGGGGCTATCGGTCACGCTGATCGAGCGCTATCCCTATCTCGGCGGGCTCGCCTCCGGCGGCATGGTGCTCGTGCTCGACGACATGTGCAATGGCGACGAGATTTCCGTGCGCGGGCTCTGCGCGGAGCTGATCGATCGCATGGAGCGCATGGGGCTTTGCGTGACGCCGCCCGAGGCGGATCGACGCTCGGATCCTGCGCTCTGGCGCAAATGGTCGCGCTGGGGCCTCTATGACTTCCATTCCCACATCAAGCCGCAGCCGATCTGCTACGCCGCCGCTTTCGATCCCGACGGGTTCAAGCGCGCCAGCAACGCAATGGTGGCGGAGGCGAAGGTCGAACTCAGGCTGCATTCCTGGTTCAGCCGGGCGATCGTCGAGGAGGGCCGGATCGTCGGCGCCGTCTGCGAGACCAAGAGCGGCCCACAGGCCGTCATGGGCGACGTCGTGGTCGACGCCAGCGGCGATCTCGACGTTGCGGCCTCCGCGGGCGCGCCTTTCGTGCACGGCGCCTATATCGTCACGACCGTTTTCCGGCTCGGCGGAGTCGATGTCGAGGCGGCGGAGACGTTCGAATACGAGGAGCCCGAGACTTATCACGCGCTCGACCGCGAGGCGCGCCGGCTGATCGGCGGCTCGTGGGAGAAATGGTGGCTGAAGACGCCCTTGCCCGGCGTGGTCTGGTGCAATTGCCCGCACATGACGGGCTTCGATGGCCTCGTCGTCGAGGATCTCACCCGCGCCGATTTCGAGGGGCGCGAGCGCATCGAAAAGCTTGTCGCCTACGCCCGCGCCCGCATGCCGGGCTTCGAGCGCGCCTTCGTCGTTGACGTAGCGCCGCAACTTGGCGTGCGGCAGACCCGACTGCTCGACGGGGTCCATGTGATGACGAAGGACGACGTCGCTGAGCGACGGCACTTCGCAGACAGCGTGGCGCGCGGACGCGACTATTACACCCCCTATCGCTGCCTCTTGCCCAAGGGCGTGGGGCGGCTCCTCGTTGCAGGACGTCACTATTCCGCGACGCCGTCTGCGCAGAAGAGCTCGCGTGAGAT
>DASRSL010000060.1:0-33585 GCA_035656495.1 Roseiarcus sp. | reverse complement strand
CTGGGCACGCGCCTCAACGCAACCGCGCCCTTCCTCGACTCTACAATTCGACCCGCGCTCGAGGCCCCGGCTTCCTCGGGCCGAAGGTTTGTGTTCTGCCGCTGGACGTTCCGACCCCTCCTCGCGGAGGAACTCCAACAGTTCCGGCCGTCAAGGAGGATCGGAGCGTCAGTCGCGATCCTAGGGGCTGAAGGGGTGCTTGGCGCTATCGCGCTGAGCGACGACTTCGGCGGGCGACGGCTTGCCGGAGACGGCGCGCTCGATCGATTCTTTGACGGCGCGATAGTTGTAGTCATGGATCTTCTTGTCGTCGGCCGCTTCCCAATGAATGAACACGCCGACGCAGATGAACACGTCGTCGGCCTCTTCGACGGGAATGACGCCGTCGGCGACGCTGTCGGCGACCGCCTTGGCGACCGCGTGTTGCGCGGGTCCGAACATCTGCACCGCCTGCTTGGCGCCCTTGATCGTCACCTTGTTGAACAGGACGGTGTTGGGCTTGGTCGGCAGGTTGGGCGCGACCAGCGCGAGGAGCGACGTGAAACCATCCTTGTTGTTGGTCAGCGCATTGGTGAAAGCCGTTTCCGCCGCGCTGCCGCGCGGCCCCATGATGAGGTCGATATGAGCAACTTCGTTGCCCTCGCCCACGAGCGATTCGCCGACCATCAGTCTGTTAATCTTGGCCATACTCATTCCTCCCTGGGATCAAGCCAAACTACGTGCCCTCGCCAGTCGCGAGGCGCCGAACTGGCTATCCTTGTTGTCAGCATCCCTCCTGATTGGGGCGGGATCGGTTGGCCGGATAGTCACGGGGGGTAATGTCCCGCAGGCGCAAATCAATCATCCTTGGGGCGCGAGGGCAAGATGGTCGCAGCGCAATTGTGACGGCGCGGCGAAGATAGCCTCGCGGCAAAGAGCGTCGCAACCGTCAGGTCGGCGCTCGTTCCCGGATTGACCCCCCGCAATTTGAGCGCCGCGTCCCACTTCAGCAGTCCCTCGGTCATCTCCTCCGGATCGCGAGCCGCGCCGAAGGTCTCGCGCCAGGCGGCCGCCTCGCGGCGAACCGCCTCGGCGGTCGCGGCGCCGTGCTTGCGCAAAATGTGGGTGTCGGGAAACGCGGCGAGAAACGTCAGATAGACGGCGAACGTCGACCAACGCTCATCGAGTCGCCGCTCTCGGGCCGCCGCCACGGCGGGCGCGCCGAGCGCGAAAACATCTTCATAGGCCGTGACATATTGCCGAGCGATGCGATCCCGATCCGCGGCCGCGGCCATCGCCTCGCGGAGCGTCACGGTTGCGGGGGCGTTCACGTCGTGCCGGTCCGCCCGACCGAGTCCGCCGGGATTTGCGGCGGCGATCGCGGCGAAGACGTTCGCCGCATCAGCCTGATCGAGATCGTCGAGCACCTGGGCCAGCGCGGGGCGCAGCGTGACGTCCTCGACCGCCGCCGCCGCGGCCAGCGGCGCGCACAAGAGGATGATCCCGAGATTTGTGTTCTGCCCGACCGCCAGCAGACTCGCCGCGACGGCGTCGCGAATCCGAATCCCGACGCGCGCGCCTCTTGCCGCGATCGGGCCGGCGCTCGACTCGGCGCTGCGGACGAAATCGGCCAGACACATGCCGTGGCCGGGCGCGAAGCGATGCACGTTGCCGGGTTTGAGCGCGTCGAGCTCGGCGAGGCAGGCCTCGACGTACGCCGCCGCAACCTGATCGTCGCGGCCAGTCATGGGATCCGCCGTATTGCGTGACGGCGAGCCAACTCGTCCACCAGGCCTTCCGCGATCGCTTCGGCGACGTTGCCCGCGCTGACCTTCTGCAAGCCGCTCCAGGCCGGCATGCTGTTGACCTCCAGGACAGTCGGCGCGCCGTCAATTCCGACCAGCACATCGACGCCGGCGATCGCGGCTCCGACTGCTTTCGCGGCCGCGACGGCGAGGCGCTCCATCTTCGGATGAGGCCCGATCGCGACGGGTTCGCCTCCTTGCTTGACGTTGGTGATCCAGGTCGAGGCGCGACGCATCATGGCGGCGACGACGCGATCGCGCAGAACGAACAGGCGATAGTCCCGGAAGTCCCGGGTCGCGAGGGGTTGAAACCGCTGGAGATAATAGACGCCGGCGACGGCTCCCGGATCCGGCAACTCGTCCGGCCTGCGAATAAGGCGCAAGCCCTTGCCCTGCGCGCCGAACAGCGGTTTGAGCACGAGGGGTCCGCGCGGCGCCTCCCGCGCGACGAGGGCCCGCGCGGTCTCGGCCGATTCGGTCGTCCAGGTTGGCGGAGTCGGCACGCCGGCGCGCGCGAGCAAGAAACTCGTCATCGACTTGTCGACACAGCGTTCGATCGCGCGCGCATCGTTCCAGACGACGACACCGAGGTCCGCCAACGCGTGCAGAAGCCCTAATCGTTTGGTGATCGCCTCGAACGAGCCGGCCGAGAACGTGCGGACGTGCACCGCGTCCGGCAATCGCGATCCCAGGAGAGGCAACGCCAGTCCGCTCGGGCTTTGCGTGTCGAAGTCACATGCGGCGAGATCGATCTGCGCCACGCGGGCGCCCGCAGCGGCGAGCGCCGCCTCCATCTGGCGCGCGTGCCAATCGCGCTGATCGCTGACCACGAGAATCATCGGACCTTCGGCGGAACGCGCCGCCGGGTCAGGCGAAGGATGCATCGAGCAATTCGGGACGCAACGCACCCGAGTGAAAGCTCGCCCCGCTTTCGATCGCGGTGACGATCACCTCGGCCGGACTGAACAGCATGGGGTCGATCGCGTAGAAATCGCCGTTGAAACGTCTGAAGATCTCAGCGAATGGAGCGCCGAAATCGCGCGAGGCGCTGCTCGGAAGGGCCTCGGCGAGGACCTTCGCGTCCGCCGCCGGGCCAGTCACGAAGAGCTGCACGCGTCCGCCGTAGATGATCGCATCGTTGGTGCGGCCCATGGCGGCGATAAAATCGGGATGCGGCGGGCTGACCGGCGCGGCGCCCATACCATCGACGATCCGTTCGAGCGGGAACTTCAACTCATGGGCTTTGTGCAGCGCCACCTCCAACACCCGCGCGACCACCTGGGCGCTCCCGGCCAGACTCTGAGTCGGCGCGTATATCACGGTCAAAGCCGACGGCGCGACGCTGCAGTCGAGCGCCACTCTCTCCACGACCTCGGGAGGCGGAGGCCGCCCGCTTTCGATGACGAGCGTCGCGACGTCGGCTTCGTCCCGGTAGCCGATGTCCTTCAAGACGGCCTCCTTCTGCGCCAGCGCACGCGCCGGCCCGGACCCGAGCGCGAAAAAGGCGTCCTTGCCGGCGCCATGCGAAAGGCTCCAACCGGCATATTGGCTGCCGAGACAGGCGATGACCGGCTGCGGCGAACTGACTGCGACCGTCCATGGCCAGTTCGGCGTGGCGCCGTTCGGTGCAAGCCGAACTGTGCCGAGACCGCCCAAGCAAATCTCCGCGATGCGGAGACCGGCTTCGATGCCGCCCGGCCGCCCTGCGCCGGCGTCGATCAATGTTTCGCCGAGCGGCCCCTGCGCAAAGCCGAGCTTCAGCATTGCGGCGTCGCGGCGCAGCGCAGCCGTGAGCTCAGCAGCCTGACGATTGACGCTTATGATCTCGACGGCGCTCAATGTCTCGACTCCTGGATGTCAGCGATGATGTCTCGCGCTCGCGTCTCGACCTGATTTCGCGCCAATTCCACGGTCGCTCCCAAGGCGAGAACCGTGCATAGCGGACCGCCGACGGCGACCCGCGTTCCCGGAAGCGGCCTGTCAGATGTCCAGTCCGGCCAGTTGCGCTTCGAGTTCGGCATCACAATGTCGCATGGGGCGTAAACGACTTGCGCCGCCTTGAACTCCGAACTCAATGGAACGGTGACCAGTCGGCCTTCACAGGCGGCGATGTGACTGACAATCAACGCCCCCTGGTCGGGTTCGAACACATCCAGTGTCGCGCCGGGCCGCGGGTTGATTTCGATGAGCCAGACCGTATCGTCTGAAACGATAAAATCCGCGCTGTTGAGACCGACGAGTCCCAGTTCCGAAGCGATTCCGGCGACAGAGCGGGCGATGCCTTCGCTTTGTCCGGCGCCGACATCGATGGGCCCGGCCGCACCGCCATATCGAAACGGCGACGCCGGGGTGGGCGAGCGCCATTGTGCGCTGAGGCCAATGATTTCGGCCTTTCGCCCGTCCGCAACAAATAGCGCCGAAACATTCTCGCCCGTGACCCGGCGCTGGAAGTAGCAATCCGGCGGCGCCGCGCGTCCGCGCCTTGCCGTGGTGATGTGCGCGCCTCCGGAGCCGCCGCGGGCTTTCACGAGCCAATCCTCTGGTTCTCCCGGCGCCGCGAGCATGATTGACGGATGCGATATACCAACCGCCGCGCACAGTCTCGCAAGGACGAAGGGATCTTTCGAGCGTTTGATCGTTTCGGCGTCGTTGCCGAAAATCCGCGTCATTCGGGCGATCGCGGCGATCAATTCAGGCTGCCGCTCGAAGCCGGAGCCATAAACAAGCCCCATTGGATTATAGGCGCGAATCAGGGTTTCGACCGCGCCCACGACTTTGCCGCTCGTCAGGCCAGCCGATAGTCCGCCATCGAGGGTTATGACCGCGAGACACGTCTCTCGTGTGTCGTCGTCGCCAAAGACATCGATCGCGAGAGGAGCGAATCCCGCGCGTCTGGCTGATGCCGCGAGCGCGCGGGCCGAATTCGCCAGAACGATGATTGCCGGGCGGTCAGTCATCGCCCGAAGACCGGCTTTCGTGTTCGTTCGCATTCGGCTCGGGCCGCCACGATCGCGCGCGAGACGTGGTGAGGCACGGCGCTAAGACTTGGCGAACTTGGAGGCCACGGGCAAGCATTTCCGCGCAACGGTTGAACCGATGGGATTGAACCTTCTGACTTGTGATCTGTCTAGTCGAAAGGAGGCAAGAGTCGCGCGGCCGCGCAAACCGGAGACTTTTCTCTTGCCGGTCGTCCTTCACGCGACCTACGACGCTGCCGCTGGAAATAGCTTTCCTTGTTTATTCGCCGACGATCCGCATCTAGGATGCGCTCTGAAGCGACAAGCTGGCGGCGGGCAATGCGCGTCGTCGGAGTCGCCAATGTAGAGCGGGAGGCGCAGCTTCGAGAATAACGTCGCTAGGCGGTTCGGATTCCCGACTCTTGGACCGCGATCGACGATGTCGAATTCGGGCTGGGACGGACGAAGGGAGCGAAGCGTATGACGGGGAAGGATCTGCTGTACGCTGAGGCTTCAGCATGGATCAACGGCGCGCCGGCGTCGCTGGACGATGCATCCGCCGCCGCGGCTCGTCTTCTGGCGCGAAGCGATCAGGCGCTCATTACGGGACTGGGCGTGGATATTGCGGGAGCGAAAGCGGCGATCGCCATTGCCGAGCGCATTGGCGGGGTTATCGAGCACACGCATTCCGCGGCGTTGCTTCGCGACCTGGACTGTTTGCGAGAAACTGGCGTCATGCTTACGACCCCGGGCGAAGCGCGCGTCCGCGCCGATCTAGTGCTGCTCGTCGGCGACTCCCTGCTGGAAACCTGGCCAGCTTTGAATGAGCGTTTGTTGCGAGCGCCGGCCAGACCGGATGGCGCGGAAATCCCGCGACGGATCGTGTGGCTCGCGCCAGAGGCCGACGCGAGAATCTCGGGCTTTGATGGCGATATCGAGGTTGTCGCGGCGGGCCTCGGCGCGACGCTCGCCTCCAATCTCGCCGCGCTGCGCGCGAGCATCAAAGGCCGTCCTGTCGCGCAAACTCGGATACCTTCGCCAACGCTCGAGTCTCTCGCTGCCGCTCTGAAGGGCGCGCGATTCGGTCTGGCTGTCTGGACGGCGGAGCGTCTCGGGGCGCTCGAACTCGAAATGCTCAATGGCCTCGCGCGCGATCTCAACGAAACGACGCGGTTCTCGACGTTGCCTCTCGCCGCGCCCGACAATGGCGCCGGCGTGCTCGCGGCTTGCGGTTGGATGACCGGCTTTCCTATGCGAACGGGTTTCGGCACAGGCATGCCGCTGCACGATCCATGGCGCTTCGACGCCGAACGGCTGGCGGCCTCAGGGGAAACCGATTGCGCGTTGTGGATCTCGGCGTTTGGGGCGCCGCCGCCTGACTGGCTCGGCGCACTGAAGGTCATCGGGCTTTGCGAGCGCGGAACGCGATTCAAAGACGAACCGAAGGTGCGCATCGTCGTCGGGCGCCCCGGCGTCGATCACGACGCGATCCTCCATTCCGCGGATACTGGGACTTTGGTCGCCATGACTGCCTCGGCCCCCGCTGCAAGTCTGAGCGTCGCCGAGGCTCTCGGGCGCGTCGCCGCCTTCCTTCCAGATCCTACGGCCGGCGCATGCTGATCCATATCGGAGGCGCTCGCGTCGTCGATCCCGCCAACAAACGAGACGCGATCGGCGATCTCTGGATTCACGACGAGCGCATCGTCGCGTCGCCGGAAGGCGCCCAAGCCGATGAGACAGTCGATGCAACCGGGCTCATCGCGATGGCCGGCGGGATCGACATCCATTCGCACATCGCCGGCGCAAACGTAAACACAGCGCGTCTGCTGTTGCCCGAACAGCATCGGGCCCATGCGCGCCGTCCCCCCGCCACGCCGCTTTCCAACGCCGGTTGGTCGACCTTCCAGACCGGTTGCCTCTATGCGGAGATGGGTTTCACGACGGTGGTCGAGCCGGCGGTCGTGCCGCACCATGCGCTGCACGCCCATCTTGAACTCGCCGACATTCCGATCATCGACAAAGCCATCCTGACGATTCTTGGCAACGACGATTTCGTCCTCGATCTCATCCGCTCCGGAGAGAGCGAGAGTGCGATCCGCGACCACGTCGCCTGGACCTTGCAAACGACGCGGGGGCTCGGGATCAAGGTCGTCAACGCCGGCGGCGTCGCCGCGTTCAAGGAGAATATGCGCAGTTTTTCCTTTGACGATGTGGTTCCCTCCTACGGCGTGACGAGCCGTCAGATCCTCAAGGCCCTGCAGAAGGCGGTCCATGAGGCCGGCGCGCCGCATCCCCTGCACGTCCACTGCAATAATCTCGGCATGCCGGGAAACGTCGAAACAGCCCTGACGACGATCGCTGCGGCGGACGACCTGCCGCTGCACTTGGCGCATCTCCAGTTCTACGGTTACGGAACAGACGGTGCGCAGGGATTTTCGTCCGCCGCGCCGCGGCTCGCCGAGGCGGTCAACGCCGCCAGAAACGTCACCGTCGACGTGGGGCAGGTGATGTTTGGGCAGACGGTGACGATTTCGTCCGACGTCCTGCGGCAATTCTCTGCGCGAGCGCAGGCCCACCCGAAGAAATACGTCATCGTCGACGGCGACTCGAACGGTTTCGGAATTGTGCCTTACGAATATCGTGCGGGCAGCTTCCACAACGCGGTGCAATTCGCCGTCGGGCTGGAGCTGTTCCTGCTCATCGACGACCCCTGGCGGGTGTTCTTCACCACGGATCACCCCAACGGCGCGCCGTTCACCACTTATCCCGAGATATTCGCTTTGTTGATGGACAAGGATCTGCGCGCTCAGTGGGTGTCACGGCTTCCGAGCGAGGCGGCGGCGGTGACGACGCTTCCGTCGCTCAAGCGCGAATATACGCTTTACGAGATCGCGACGATGACGCGCGCGGCGCCGGCCAGGCTTCTCGGCTTGACCGACCGTGGTCACCTCGGCGCCGGAGCGCGCGCCGATGTCGCGCTCTATCGCCCGGGCAAGGATATCGCCGAAATGTTCCGCGCGGCGGCGCGCGTCTACAAGGACGGCGATCTCGTGGTCCGCGACGGCGCGGTGACGCACTATCGGTTCGGCCGCGCGCTGCATGTGACGCCCGGCGTCGAAGCTTCGATGCAGCGGCGCATGAAGAGCTATTATGACGCCCGCTATGGGCTTCCCTCCGATTTCATGCGCGTGCCGGAAGGCGCCGTCGGCCGGCCGAGCCCGTTTGAGGCGGTCGCATGCGTGCGCTGACCGTCAACGGCGTCGCGATCGACGACACGTTCGCCGAGGCGTTCGCCATGCGGGCGACGGCGGTCGTCATTACTGCGCCGACTGCGCGCTGGGCTCTCCAGGCGGCGGCGACCGCGACGGGATTCGCCACCTCGGTGATCGCCTGCGGCTGCGAGGCCGGCGTCGATCGCGTCATGCCGGCGCAAGAAACCCCGGACGGACGTCCGGGCGTGCGCGTGCTCATGTTCGCGGTGTCGACGTCGGAACTGCAGCGACAGCTTCAGAACCGCGTCGGTCAATGTGTGCTCACCAGCCCAGGCTCGGCCTGCTACGCCGGAATCGAGGCAGGCGAGGAGAAGCTCAAGCTCGGAGCGGCGATCCGATTTTTCGGCGACGGCTGGCAGATCGCCAAGAAACTCGGTCCCCGCCGGTACTGGCGAGTGCCGGTGATGGACGGAGAGTTCGTCTGCGAATCGACGACCTTTCTGACGAAGAGCGCGGTCGGCGGCGGAAACCTTCTGATCATGGGCGCAAGCGCCGCCAAGACGCTTGCGGCGGCGGAGGCGGCGGTCAAGGCGATGCGCGGGGTCGACGACGTCATCATGCCCTTCCCGGGGGGCATCGCCCGCTCGGGCTCGAAGGTCGGCTCGAAGTACAAGGGCGCGAGCGCGTCGACCAACGACGCCTATTGCCCGACCTTGAGGGGCGCGGTCGAGAGCGCTCTTGGCGCGGAGATCGGCTCGGTGCTGGAAATCGTCATTGACGGCCTCACCAGCGCGGCGGTCGCTGATGCGATGCGCGCGGGGCTCCGCGCGATCGTGGAGCTCGGGCCTGAGCGCGGCGCATTGCGGGTGGGCGCCGGCAATTACGGCGGCAAACTCGGCAAACACCATTATCGTCTCAGGGACCTCTTGCGGTGAAGCCGCTGACCTTCGCCTCGCGCGGCGGCCCGACCCAGCGCCTCGATCTGTCGCCGCTGATCCCGCAAAATTTGGCGGGGAAGACGATCGCGGAAATCGCCCGGATCGAACTCGGAACGACGCGCGAGCGCGTGACGGCGGGAGACGTTTTTCGTATCCGCAACGGCGATGCGGCCGCGGTTCTCATCGAAGGCGGCAGCCCGCGTTTCGATCGCGTCGGCATGGGAATGACGGAGGGGACCGTTCAAGTCGAGGGCGAGGTCGGCGTCCAGGCCGGGCGGGCGATGTCGGGCGGGCGATTGGCCATCAGCGGCGACGCCGGCCCGTTCGCCGGTTCCGGTATGAAGGGGGGCGCATTGGAGATCGGGGGCGACGCGGGCGAGCGGTTGGGAGGCCCCCTTAGCGGCGAAGCGGTCGGCATGAGCGGGGGGCTTATTCACGTGCGCTGCGGCGCGGGACCGCGCGCCGGGGACAGGCTCAGGCGCGGCGCCATCCTGATCGAGGGCCGCGCAGGCGAATACGCCGGCAGTCGGATGATCGCGGGCACGCTGGCGATCGGCGGCGAGGCCGGCGACCTGCCCGGCTATCTGATGGACCGCGGCACGATTCTCTTGGGGCGGGGCGCGTCGCTTCTCTCCCCGACATTCGCCGATTGCGGCGAGCATGATCTCGTTGCGGCCCGGCTTCTGGCCGATTATGTCGCTCAGGCGAGCGCGAAGCTGGCCAGGCTTTTTCGCCGGCCTCTGAGACGTCTCGCGGGAGACCTGGCGGCGCTCGGCAAAGGGGAGATTTTGATCCCGCGCCCTTAATTTTGTCGCTGGCGCGAAGGCCGCCCGCGAACGCCACAACCGAAATGCGCATCACTCCCGGAAGGCCCGATCGAGGTGGATCGCCTTGCCGAGAAAGGGCGCGCTCGCGTTGTCGATGCGCGCGGAATCGAGGTCCAGGCCCGACGTGTCGGCGCCCTCGAAATTGGCGCCGCGCAGATCCGCGCCGCTCGCGTCCGCCTCGCGCAGCGTCGCGCCGGCGAAATTGGCGCCGGTCAGCTTGGCGAACTGCAAATCCGCCAGAGTGAGATTGGCGCCGGAGAGATCGGCGCCGGAGAGATCGGCGGACTTGAACGAGGCGTGCATGAGGCCCATCGACTGATTTTTCAAGTCCGCTCCGCAATCCGCCTTTTCCAGCCGGGCGCCGACGAGACGCGCGCGGTTCATGTCCGCGGCGATGCGAGCCTCCGAGAGATTGGCGCCGTCGAGGTTCGCGCCCGCCAATTGCGTCGCAAACAAACTGGCCTTGACGAGGCCGGCGCCCGCGAGATTGGCGCCGAGCGCCCAAGCCTGGTCCAGAACGGCTCCGTTCAAGTCGGCGTGCGATAGGTTGGCGTGGTTGAGATAGGCCGCGCGCAGGTTCGCGCGGGAGAGGCCGAGACCGGAAAGATCGAGACCGTTAAGCCGCTTCCCAGAAAGATCCGGCCCTTGCCCCTGCGGCGTCGCGGCGACCGCGGCTTGCACCTCCGCGCGCGTCATCTCCGCCGTCGTCATCTCAGGCGAGGACATGTCGAGCCCCCGCATCATGTCCTGCGCCTCGACCGCGCAAAGCGGCGCAACTGCGAGCCCTATCGCGAGCGAGCCTCCCACGAACCGGAATGCGTGTTTTCTTTGCATAAGACGACGATAGTCACATGCGCCGGCGCGGGCAATGCCGCGCTCGCAAGACGTTCTTGCGCCACGCAAAAAACGTCGATCAGGCCTTCTGGCCTCCTTCGCCCGGGTAGGCGCATCGCCACCGCGTGACGCGGCTCCCCGGATGCTCGCCGGACCAGGCCGCAATATAGGGCGGCGCCCGCATCACGCATTGCATCAGCGACTCCTGCGACATGAACTGAATCCGCCGCTCTTCACACTGGCTGGGCGCATTGAGCGCGCATACCGTCAGTATCAGCTCGATCATCGCCACCTGTCTTCAGGCGACACTCGTACCGTCGCCTCCGGAATGTGGCATTTTCCTTCGGCGACCACAATATTCCGGGTAAGCGAGCTGGCTTGCCGGACCACGGCTGAACCGAGGATTGGCCCTGGGCGCCCGAATGGCTCGCCGGCCGGATTTCTCTCGTCGGGCGCTTGGCAAAAGCGGCAAAGTTTCGCAAAGTTCCAATCACGCCGCGGGCGACAAATGCCCGGACGTTCTTGAAGCGAGGCGCGAAATTGAAAGGCGTTCGGGTCACGGCAGCGGCGCGCCTGCATTTGGGCTTTCTCGACTTCAACGGAGACCTCGGCCGGCGCTTCGGGTCCATCGGCCTCGCTATCGACGCATTCGAGACTTCCGTTCAGCTTCGTGCGGCCTCCCGATTTGAAATCGCGGGCGAGGAGCGCGAGCGGAGCGCGCGGCTGGCGCTTCGCATTGCCGAACGCCTCGGACTGGATACGGCGAAGAAGCTCGTCGTTGCGAGCGCCATCCCCGCGCATGCGGGGCTCGGCTCCGGGACGCAACTGGCGATGGCGATCGCCTCGGCCTTTCGTCGGTTCGACGGCCTGCCGCTCGACCCGTCCTTCGACGCTCGACTGCTCGATCGCGGCGCGCGTTCGGGCGTCGGCGCAGCCTTGTTCGAGCGCGGCGGGCTGGTCGTCGACGCGGGACGAGGCCCGAACACCGAGATCCCGCCGGTCATTGCGCGCGTGGCTTTTCCCTCGGATTGGCGCGTCCTTCTGATCTTCGACCCGCGCATGAAAGGCGTGCACGGCGAGGCGGAAAAGCAGGCGTTCGCCCGCTTGCCGCATTTTCCTGCTGCTCGCGCGGGCGAGATTTGTCGACGAACGCTCCTGCAAATCCTTCCCGGCGCCGCCGAGCGGGATTTCGTGGCTTTCGGCGAGGGCGTCACCGGGGTCCAGGGAATCGTCGGCGACCATTTTGCACCGGTTCAGGGCGGCGGCAGATTCACCAGCGCGGCGGTCGGCAGGGTCGCGGAGCGTCTCGCCTCTGGCGGCGCGAGAGGGATCGGCCAGAGCTCCTGGGGCCCCACCGGCTTCGCCTTCGCGAGAGACCCCGATCACGCGGAGTTCCTGGCTCGGCGATTGGGCGCCGATGGCGAGCCCGGAGTTGAAGTCAGAATCTGCAAGGCGCGCGATCGGGGCGCAGAGATCCGCGAGGAAGAGGACGTCCCGGTTCAATGATCGCTTGGAGGAAACATGGCCAAGAACATTCTGCACATGATGACGCCGCTGGCCCATATGAGCCCCTTTGACGTCAACATGGCGATCGACGCGGGTTACGATGCGATCGAGCCCTACACCAACGTTTCGGTGAAGGAAATCACCGGTCTCGTTCAGGACGCGATGTTTTCGCGATCGCCGCGCGATGCGGCGAGGACAGGCGTATTCATCGGAGGCAAGGACGCTTTCCTCGCCCTCGACATGCTCGACGCCGCCGCCAAGGCTCTCCTGAAACCGTTCGAGATTTCGCTTTTCGCCGATCCCGCCGGATCATTTACGACCGCCGCGGCGATGATCGCCGTGGTCGAAAAGACGCTCCGAGAGAAAAAGAATCGCGCTCTGCGCGGCGCCGCGGTTTCCATCTTCGGCGCCACCGGCGTCGTGGGAACCGCATCCGGAGTGATCGCCGCGCTCGAAGGCGCATCGGTCACGCTCATCGGATACGACGGAACCGAGCGCGTGGCTCGTCACGCCGCCGAGATCAAACGTCGGTTCGGCGTCGACCTCGCCGTCGCTGATGGTTCGGCGCCAGAGAAAAAGTCGGCGATCCTCGCTGCGACCGAAGTCGCGTTCTCTGCGGCGAGAGCCGGCGTTCGCGTGCTCGACGCCGCCCAGATTGCGAGCGCCGGGAAATTGCTGATCGCCGCCGACGTCAACGCCGTGCCGCCGCTCGGCATCGAAGGCGTGGATCTGCAGGCGAATGGCGCGCCGCTCGGCGAGCACGGCGCGCTCGGCGTCGGCGCGCTTGCGATCGGCAACGTCAAGTATCGAACCGAGTCGGGGCTGTTCAAGCAAATGACCGAGAGCAAGAGCGCGCTACGGCTCGACTTTCGTCAGGCGTTCGAATTGGCTCGGACGCTCGCGTAAGCGGAGGCGGCGTGGGTCCAAGCAGGCCCGCGCGCCGCCGGCGCTTGCGCCCCCGGTATGCGGCCGACTCGAATCAGTCCTTCGATGGCGTCACGCCTTTGGCGACCAGGCCGAGAGACCGTGCGTCGGCCGAATTCGCCGCGCGCTCGCGATGAATTTCGACGCCAACGGAGCCCTCGATGACATCGAGCTTGCGGATGTTGATGCGAACGCTTCGCACGCGAGCGTGCCCGAGCACGATCGCGGCGACCTCCTCGGCGAGAGTTTCGACGAAGTCGACGTGGCCGCGCCCGACGACGAGTCGAATCGCATCGAGGATGATGTCATAGGAGAAGATCGAGCGCATGTCTTCCACGTGCGCGCCGGCTCGCCGCACCGAGGCTTCGACCTCGAAAACCACGCGCTGCTGTGCATGGCGCTCGAAATCGTAAGCGCCGATCTGCGCATCAACCACGAAATCGCGCACGAACACGCGGTCGACCTCGCCCTCGGCCTCGCGCCCGCCGATGATCCCGCGGGCGAGCAACCGCCAATCGATCTTCGGAGAGGCCTCCGCTTCGGGCCTCTCGCGCGGGATCAGGTCGCGGATGAGCGCGACGGCCTGCGGGTCGATCGCTCCTTTTCGATCGTGCGCGTGACAAAGCGCTCCGCGGAAGCCGAGGACATTGGGGCGCACGAGCAAGAGTCGGGGAACGTCGGGGGCCTCGAGCGAACCGGCCAGGCCGCTCGCGAGTCCTGCGGCGCGACAGCGCGCGCAGAAGTCCTCGAGCCGGGCGACGTCGAGATGCGCCAGCAGTCGACCGCGGGTCTTGTCCCGCGTGTCGAGCATCGCGCCCTTGAACCCGACCCCGGCCATATCGGGAAGAAAAGCGAAGTCCGGCTCTTCATCGGCGAACAATATTCCGACGAGGGCGATTTCGCCGGCCGAAATCGCCAGGGGACCGCGGAGACGTTCGAGCGTCGGAGCATCCACCGCGAGCTTGAGGGTGTCGACGCGCAGCGCAGCCAGCGATCGTGCGCGTGCAAGAAGCGCATCCTCGTCGTAAGGCGGATCGCCGAGCGTCGCGCTCGTCTCGCGGCGCCGCGCAACCGCCTGTGTCACACCGTGCGCCGTCTCGAGCGGGATCGCCCCGAGCGCGCCGCTTAGCGGATCTTTCAGATCGATGACGTCGGCGCCGAGCCGCAAGACAACCTCCGCTTCAGCGGAGTTCACGACGCTCGCCAGCATGCGCGTCATCGTGTCGCCTCCCGGCCCCGAACCGCGCGGTCGCGGGCGATCCGGCCGCTGCGTTCGCCCAAGCCGAACAATCCGTCAGGCGGCGCGTCAGCATGGCGCTGCGGCTTGAATCGAAGCGAACGCGATCCTATGCTTTCATCGGAGAGAGAATACGAATGCATATTGCGCTCCGCGCCGCCCTCGCGATCGCGCTTGCCGCCACATCGGCGCAGCCGTCGACCGCGCAACCCCCGAAGGCGGATCCGGATTGGCCCTGTCCCCAGGTCAAGACGCCGACTTTTTCGCTCGTCTCCGTTTGGGCGGGGCCCCAACTCGATTTGAACTCTCGAACCTGGCGCGACGAAAAGGATGTCGCGGATCTGGTCGCCATGATGTCGCAGCGGCGGGTTCCGATCGCAGACGTGGAGTCGGCGATCGTCGACTTCAAGAAAGAGGGCGGAGCCGACGCCGACCCGAAGCTCCTGCGCGCTTTCGCCGCGGCTTTTGAGGACTTGTCGCAGCAACGGTCTCAGATTCTTGTCGGACTGGATCGTATTGGCCGCAAACAGCGCGCAATGGCCGATCGCATCCGCGCGGAGGCCCAGGCGGCGCCAAAGTCCGCGGACCAGAATCAGACCGGCCAGGCGCCGTCGGACGCCGAGAGCCAAGAGCGGTTGCAATGGGACCTGCGCGTCTTTGATGATCGGCGTAAGACTGTTGGTTATGTCTGTGAGACGCCGACGCTGATCGAGCAGCGCATTGGCGCGATCGCTCGCGCCGTGCAAAACGCTCTTTAGAGACGGATGAGCTTTAGTCGCATTGCGGCGCAGGCCCTCATCCGGCCGGCTGTCGCCGGCCACCCCCGGGTCCTCGCCCGGGGGCAGGCTCTTCTCCCGCAAGCGGGAGAAGGGCTTGTCGGCGCCGCCGCGCCCCCTCCCCTCCCCGGGCTTGACCCGGGGATTGCGGGAGAGGGTTGGGGTGAGGGCAAGTCGATCCGACCGAATTCCATCATGCTCTAGCCGCGGACTTCGCGCTTCGATACGAGGGAACGCGAGGCGGGCGCTCATGATGCGTCAGTGCGTAATCGGCTGGTCGTTCTCATCAAGCAACGGAACGCCGTAGGAGCGCAATATCGCGTCGATTTCGCTTTGGTTGTCGGAAATCAGCTTGTTGAGGGTGCGCTTCCAGTTCTGATCGGAATGGCGCACACCCATCACGATCCGATAGACCATGTGGGGGCCGTTCTGCTCCTTGAGCAGCGGGACGACCGTCGTCGGCGTCTTGGCCTTCAACCCGTAGTAGCCGGCGATCGGACCCCACAGCAAGGCGACGTCGATCTCGCCGCGGTCCAGATCGTCCATCATCTCGCGGGTCGGCGAATCGAAGCGCGTGTCGACGACCAGCGCGTAGGATTTGATATTGCCGAGCAACCCGTTGGCGGCCAGAGAAGTCGCGGGCGGCGTTCCCGCGACGATGCCGATCTTCGCCGTCTTCAGCCGCGGATCGCTGAGGGAATCGAGTCCATCCAGGGGGCCGCCCTTGCGGTACGCGGCGACATAGCTCGTTCGATAATAGGGGCTGGTCGGTTGAACGATGTCGACCCCTTGGGCGATTCCCAGGACGACGTCGCAGCGATGCGCGTTCAGCGTATTGCGGATGAACCCGGTCGCGCCGGGATAGAACGTGTAGGCGACCGACTTGCCGAGCTTCTTGGCGAACAGTTCCGCGATCTTGTTCTCGAAGCCCTCCCCGGCCTCATTCGAGAACGGCAGGTTGCGTGGATCGGCGCAGGCGCGAAACACATGCGGGTCGACGAGCTCGATCGCTCCCCCCGCGTCCTCCTGGGCGCGGCCGCCGCCAGGCCAAACGAGGCAGGCGAGGCCGGCCAGGGAGAGTGCGATGAGCGCTCCTTTCGCCAAACGCCGTGAACGGTCGACTCTCGAGCGTTCGTTCATCAATCGGGGCCCATGCATTTGTCTTCGTTCTTGGTCCAAGCCGCCGGCTTGGGCGCATGCTTCTCGGGGCGCCCGCGCGGCTGCGCGCCCGTCGAGCGGGCTCGAAGGTAGACGTAAATGTCGTTGAGATAGCACATGACGTTTTTGTTTTCGCCCCAGGACGGCATCACGAGGTCCTGTCCGTTGCGAAAGTCCTTACGCCCGCTGACGACAATGCCGTAGAATTCCGCGTAGGGCATTGTCTTCAGCGAGTCCTTCAGCGCCGGGCCAAAGCTAGATCCGTCGCCATCGGGGCCGTGACAGACAAGGCAGTTCGCAGTATAACGGACGAATCCTGAATTGGTGTACCAGTCGACGGTTCCATCTTTTTCGATCTTGTAGGTCGGATCGCCATCCTTGTCGACCCACATTCCGTTGTCATCCTGCTTGACAGCGGTCGGGTCGCCAGGCGCGTCGGCGCGCGCGACGATCGGGGCGGCAAGGCCCAAGATGAATGCGGCGCCGATCAGTGGATGCACAATCCGCACGCCCGTTCCTCGCTGTTGGTTTGATCTTGCTTTCCCGGCCAGGCCGCCGCCGGACCAAACCTTGGTCGGCAAGGCCTGTCAGTCACGGAGCGAGAAGCGCTCCTTTGGGTAAGCGACGCGAACCGGCAACGTCCAAGTCTTCGCTCGTCAACTGGAGCTCATGCATTTGTCTTCGTTCTTCGTGTAGGCTTCCGGCTTGGGCGCATGCTCGGCGGGGCGACCGCGCGGCGCCGCATTCTGGGAGCGTGCGCGAAGGTAGACGTAGATGTCGTTGAGATAGCACATCACGTTCTTGTTTTCCGCGAACATCGGCATGACGAGGTCCTTGCCGTTCAGGAAGTCCTTTCGTCCGCTGACGACGGCGCCGTAGAAGTCGGCGTAGGGAAGCGTCTTCAACGAGTCCGCCAGCGCCGGCGCATAGCTCGAGCCTTCGCCGTCGGGGCCGTGACAGACATGGCATTCCGAATGGTAGCGGCGGAAGCCTGAATAGGTGTACCAGTCGACCTTTCCGTCTTTTTCAATCTTGTAGGTCGGATCTCCGTTCTTGTCGCGCCATATGCCGTCTTCGTCCTGCCTGACCGCGGTCGGATCGCCCGGCGCGTCCGCGCGCGCGGCCATCGGCGCGGCAAGGCCCAAGGCGAATGCGAAACCCACGACCAGATAGACGGTCCGCACGCGCCCCGTTCCTTGGCTTGGTTGTTTTTGTTTTTCCGTCCGATGCCGGACCAAAAAAGCCCGGCGCGTGCTGATCGCGCAAGCGCCGGGGCCTCGATGTCGTGTTCAATCAGACGCGTTCAGTCCTGCGGCAGGGCGAAGACCGTCAGCGTTCCGCCGAGCGAGGTGTAGTTCGAGAGCGCGGCGTAGCCGCCGACCGCCCCGAGCCCTGCATGCGGATCGGTCAGACCGGCAGCAAGGCCGATGCCCGCCCAGCCGCCGACGCCCGACAGCACCGCCACATACTGACGACCGTTGTGCTCGTAGGTCATCACGTTGCCGATGATGCCCGACGGGGTCTTGAACTTGTAGAGCTCCTTGCCCGTCTTGGCGTCGACCGCCTTTAGGTACCCTTCCAGCGTGCCGTAGAAGACGACGCCGCCCGCGGTCGCCAGAGCGCCCGACCAGACCGAGAACTGCTCGGGATCCGACCAGACGATCTTGCCCGTCTTGCCGTCCCAGGCGATGAAGTTGCCCATGTTGCTGTCGCCCTCGGGCGGATACATCGACAGCGTCGCCCCGACATAGGGCTGACCGGCGGTGTAGGCCACCTTGAACGGCTCGTAGTCCATGCAGACGTGGTTGGTCGGCACGTAGAAGAGCTCGGTCTCCGGCGAATAGGCCGACGGCTGCTCGTCCTTGGTGCCCAACGCCGCCGGGCAGATCCCCTTCGTGTTGACGTCCTCGCCACTGGCCTCGGTTGACATCGCCTTGACGCGGATCGGCTTTCCGTAGTCCGGCGAACTCTTGTCCATATTGATTCCGGTCGCCCAGTTCACCTTCGGATCGTACTTGGCGGCGACCAAAAGCTCGCCCGTTTCGCGATCGAGCGTATAGCCGAAACCATTGCGGTCGAAGTGGGTCAGGAGCTTGCGATCCTTGCCGTCGATCTTCTGGTCGGTAAGAATCATTTCGTTGACGCCGTCATAGTCCCACTCGTCGTGGGGCGTCATCTGATAGACCCACTTGGCCATGCCGGTGTCGGGGTCGCGCGCCCAGATCGTCATCGACCACTTGTTGTCGCCGGGGCGCTGCTTCGGGTTCCAGGTCGAGGGGTTGCCCGAGCCATAGTAGATCAGGTTCAGCTCGGGATCATAGGAGAACCAACCCCAGGTGTCGCCGCCGCCGATCTTCCACTGGTCGCCTTCCCACGTCTTGAGAGAAGAGTCCTTGCCGATCGGCTTGCCGAGCGAGGTCGTCTTCTCCGGATCGACGAGAAGGTCGGAATCCGGCCCTTCCGAATAGCCGCGCCACACCAGCTTGCCGGTCTTGGTGTCGTAAGCCGACAGCCAGCCGCGAACGCCGAACTCGCCGCCCGAGACGCCAATGAACACCTTGTCCTTGACGACCATCGGCGCGTCGGTGCCGGTCTGCCCCTTGGACGGATCGCCGTCTTTGGCCGACCAGACGACTTGGCCGGTCTTCGCGTCGAGCGCGACGAGGGTCGTGTCCGCCTGATGCAGGAAAATCTTGCCGTCGCTGTAGGCGAGGCCGCGGTTGACCGTGTCGCAGCACATCACGGGGATGACGTTGGGGTCCTGCTTGGGCTCGTATTTCCAGAGGATCTTGCCGTCGTTGTTGAGGTCGAGCGCGAAAACGGTGTTCGGGAAGGGCGCATGAACGTACATCACGTCGCCGATCACCAGCGGCGCGCCTTCGTGCCCGCGCAGAACGCCGGTCGAAAACGTCCAGGCGGGCGCGAGCTTGTGAACGTTGTCGGCGGTGATCTGCTTGAGTTCGGAATAGCGTGTGTTCGCGTAATTGAGAGTCGGCATCACATATTGCTTGGCGTCCGCCGACATCTTGATCAGATCGTCGTTGGCGGTCGCGTAACCGGCGGTGAACAAGGCCGCGGCGCCAAAACAGCTAGCAAGCAGGAATTTGCGCATCGTATCCTCCCTCATTGAGCTTCCATTTGCGAGTCAAGCCCGCATCGGCGCACCGCCATTCGGCACGCGCTTTGCAGCGACACTCTCAGTTGGGACGGCGTCGACAGCGTGTCACGACAGAGCGAAACGAGTGACTCCCTCAAAGGGACTCTCGCTTTGCCTTCGATATGTGTGCCGGACCTCCCGTGACCCGACACGCGTGCAGCCGAAGCCGAAAGTCAGAATATGGCGGTCGAGTCTTTGGCGCAAGTGCAAACTTCAACGAAAACCGCGATACTTCCATAGCCGCTGTCACTCGCGCCGGCGGCTCGCCGCCTCTCTCTCTCCCTCCTCCTCGAGATCAGCCGGCCGGATTTGCCGGGCTCATGTAGTTTCCCTAAACGCCCTTTTCGTCATAATTCTGGCGTTCGCCGCAAGGATTCGGCCCGGGCTGAGGCGCCGGCTCCGCTGCCCGCCCAGGAGATCGCGCCAGGCGCCTTCTTTCGCTTCCCCTTCAATCCCAACGGCGCGAAAGGATTCTGCGCCGAGGCCGAGGACAGGCGCGCGGGCTATAAGAAACAGCGCACTTCCGCCTCCGCCTGGGCGCGCCGCAACCGAGCCAGGTCCTCCTTCGCGATCGCGGCGCCGCGGAACATGGCCCCGATCCGTCCGAGCGCCTGATCCATCGAAGCCACCGTTTCGCCGGTGACGTAGGCGTCGTAGGGAAGCAGCGAGGCGATGACGTCGATCGAACACGAGCATTGTTCGAGCGCCTCCCGGGTGTCCCCGTTGGTCTTCATGCAGGCGAAGACATAATCGGCGCGCACCGAGGTCGGATAGTCATTGGCCGGCGCGACCGCTGCGACGACCTGGCTTGCGCTTGCGATAGTGGCGGCGAGTGCAACGAGAAATGATACCACGCCTGCCAGTCTCATGATTGGTTCTCCTTTAACGCCCCTTCATTGTCATTCGACGAGTCAGGCGCCGGCGGGCCGGCATCCGGACCCCGTAGGTCGCGCCGCCGAAACGCCTCGGAGGGGCGGCGTCTCGCCGCCCGGGGTGCGCGCGGGACGCGCACCCCCCCGCTTGGTCAGCAACGGAACTCTCCCTCTGCGAGCAGCGCGACGGCGACCGCGGGCGCGCATTGGGCGGCTTCGGCAGGCGCGCCGATCGCCGGCGAAAACCCCACGCAGGACCGGCGCAGGCGCCGCGCGACCTCCCCAGTGACGCTTTCCCCGATTCCGGCGGCGACCACCGGCGCCGCGGCCGGCAGGTCATGGCGAGACAGGCGCAGGAAGGCGGCGTCCACGACTGCACGAATTTGCGCTTCGGCGAACCACGCGGCAAGCTCATCCCATTCGGGCGCGGCGCCGTCCTCCGCCTCGTGTCCGATCATCCGCGCGAGGCGGGCGCGCGAGGCCCCGATGGTTTTCTCGCGGCCGTCGGGGCTCGGCATTTTGTCGGCGCCGTCCGGCAAGGCGCCGAGAATGCGATGGACGTCGGCGCTGTTGGCGAAATATTCGTTCATCAGCGGGGTCCAGGCGCCGCGAAACGGCGCCCGGCAGGCCAAGGCCATGACGAAGCTGCGCGTCATTCCGGTATAGACCAGCTCGCCCGTCGCGAGGCGTTCCGCATCGCTGTAGCCGAGCGCTGCGACGCGACCGGCGACGATCGGGATCAGATCGGCCGTCGTCGAGCCGATGTCGATCAACAGCGCGTCCGGAAGCTTGAGCGCCAGGAGGGCGGCGGTCGCATGCCAATTGGCGGAGGCGATGTCGCCCGCGTGCGAGGCGGCCTGGCCGGGTTCGACGAAGCCGGAGCGCCCTGCATAGAGGCGCAAGGCCGCAGGGGCGAGATGGTCCGCCGCGATCGCGGCGAGCCCCGTGACGCCGTCTTTTCGCGAGGGAAAGGCGTCGCAGAGCTCGCCGGTCATGGTGATCGCATGACGGTCGGCCCCGCCTAACTGGGCCTTCAGCGAGTCGAACGCCGCCTCGAGGCTGTCGAGGCCAAGCCAAAGCGGCGTCGCCGCCTGCCGCGTCGCCTCGACGCGCCCGTCCCTGACGCGCGCGCCCTTCAGGTGCGCTCCGCCGATGTCCCACCCGATGACGACGCTCACCGCACTTCCCTATTTGCCGGGCGAACGCTAGGTCCGAATAAACGGGAGGGTCAAGAAGGTAAGACCGGCCACCGCGTCGCTGTTTCCCTCGAGTAAACTCCGTGTTCGCGGAAAATAATTCCCTGTTCCGAATCGCCGCCTCCCTGCTTCCTCTTGCCGGAATGATCGCCCTACGGCCGGACGATGACGCAGTTGCGCCCGCTTGCGGCAGCGGCGGCGCCAGCCCGTCCGCTCGCGCGCTTGCGGGGATCGGAGGACCTCGATGCGGCGAAATTTCTGCAGCGCCTTCTTGCAGATCATCGAGAGATCGGGTACAAATATAGAACAAAGTGGCGCTCGCCGATGAAAGTCGCGAAATTCCGGAAGAGGGAGACATAACCGATGTGATATGCCCCATCGTCGTCGCCCTTGGGGCGGATTCCTCCCCTTGCGATGACCAAGTCATTGAAAAGGCGGAAAACGGCAATGGGCGGCTCTTGTAAAAAGTTGGCATGGATTTGCGGTCGGCGCCGCATCGGCTTGGGGTCGGCGCCACGACGGAGTGGGCTCTTCGCTTGACGCGCGCGGCCGGCTCGTCGAGCGCGAAGCTCGTCATCGTCAAGCTGGGCGGGAGCCTTGCCAGCGGGCCGCATCTCAAGGACTGGCTCGCGGCGATCGCGGCGGAAGCGGGCTCGATCGTACTTGTGCCCGGCGGGGGCCCCTTCGCCGATGCGGTGCGCCGCGCTCAGGCCTCGATGGGCTACGACGACGGCGCCGCGCACGCCATGGCGCTGATGGCGATGACGCAGTTCGGTCGCGCGCTGCAGAGTTTCAATCCCGCGTTGAGGCTGACGTCGTCCTATTCCGCGATCCGGCGCATGCTAAAGGACGGAAAAGTCCCCGTCTGGTCGCCGGAGCCGATGACGCGAGCCGCCGCCCTGCCGGAATCGTGGGATCTCACCTCCGACAGCCTCGCCGCGTGGCTCGCGGGGGCGCTCGGCGCCGATCGGCTGGTGCTCGTCAAGCACGGCCTCTTCTCGGCCGCCGCCTTCGACGCCCGCGATCTCGTCGCGCGAGGCGTCGTCGATCCGCTGTTTCCGCGCTATCTCGGGGAAAGCGGCGCTCGCGCCTGGCTCGCGGCGCCGACCGACAGCGCGAGATTCGCCGAAGGGTTGCGGCGAATGGCGTTTCCTGAAATTGTGGTCTCAGACGAGGCGGCCGAGAACCGAGCGCCGACAGCGGAATGACGAAACGCCAAACGCCGCGTTGGGGATGGGCCCTCACCGGCTCCGGGCATTTCCTGAGCGAGAGCTTGGCGCTCATCCGCGAGCTCGACTACGCCGACCTCTTCGTCAGCAAGGCGGGAGCCGAAGTGCTGCGCATGTACAAGCAAGAGCTTGCGCTGCCTCCCGACACCCGCATTTACCGCGACACCTCGGCCAGTTCGGTGCCGGTCGGCCAATTCTATTATGGCGTGTATCACACGTTGATCGTGGCTCCCGCCACTTCGAATGCGGTCGCCAAGTTCGTCTACGGGATTTCCGACGATCTCATCAGCAACGTCTTCGCCCAAAGCGGCAAGTGTCGCGTCCCGGCCATCGTCTTCGCCTGCGACACCGCGCCCGAGCTCGAGACCGAAGCGCCGAAAGGGATGGTGAAAGTCTATCCGCGCCCCATCGATCTGGAGAACCGCGAGCGCCTGGGGCGCTTTCCCGGCGCGACGACGGTCGATTCGATCGCCGAGCTTCGCGAGGCGATCGCCCGGCGACGCAGCGAAATCGCCGCATGAGCGGGCGCATTCTGTTCTTGACCGGCCGCCTGGCGCAGAGCCGCCTCGAAAAGGTCTTGCAGGGCATGGCGCCCTCCGCGTTCGACTGGACGATCTTGAACGTCGGGGTAAAGGTCGCGGCGCTGATGACGGAACCGATCCTCATGCGTCGGCTGCCGCGGCCGCTCGACGCCGATCGCGTGGTCCTCCCCGGCCGCTGCCGCGCCGACCTCGCACGGCTTGCACAGGAATTTGGCGCGCCCTTCGAACGCGGCCCAGACGACTTGAAGGACTTGCCAGCATTCTTCGGCAAAGCCGGCAGGCCGCCCGATCTTTCTCGTCATGCGCTGCGGATTTTCGCCGAGATCGTCGACGCCCCGGAGATGAGCCTCGAGTCGATTCTCCTTCGCGCGGAGACCCTGCGCGCCGCGGGCGCCGATGTGATTGATCTCGGCTGCCTGCCGGACACCCCTTTCCCCCATCTCGAGCAAGCAGTGCGAGCGCTCAAAGCGAGGGGATTGGCGGTCAGCGTCGATTCGGCCGAGGCCGACGAGTTGCGTCGGGGCGGCGCAGCCGGCGCGGATTATCTGCTCAGCCTCACCGAGCGCAATCTCGCGATCGCCGAAGAGACCGGCGCACGGCCGGTCTTGGTCCCGGTCCGACACGGCGATCTGGCTTCTCTGTTCCGCGCCGCTGAAGATGCGCAAAGGCGCGGCCTGGCGCCCATTCTCGATCCCGTGCTTGATCCGATCCATTCCGGTTTCGCCGACGCGCTCGCGCGGTATCGCGAGGTGCGCGCGCGGCTGCCCGAAGCGGAAATGCTGATGGGCACCGGCAACCTGACGGAGCTGACCGACGCCGACTCCGCGGGCGTTACAGCGGTGCTGCTCGGGATCTGCTCGGAGCTCGGCATCGCCAATGCTTTGACCGTCCATGTCAGCCAGCACACGCGCCGCACCCTTCAGGAGCACGACGCGGCGCGGCGCATCATGTACGCGGCTGCGGCGGACCGGAGCCAGCCGGTCGGCTTTGGGCGCGCCTTGCTGCAGGTCCACGACCGCTCGCCGTTTCCCAATACCCGCGAAGAAATTGCGGAGCTCGCCGCGCAGGTGAAGGACGACAATTACCGCATCGAGACCGCGGAGGACGGGATTCACGTCTATAATCGCGCCGGCCATTTCGTCTCGGAGGACGCATTCGCCCTGTTCGGTAATCTCGGCGTCGAAGCGGACGGCGCCCACGCGTTCTATCTCGGCGCCGAGCTGATGAAGGCGGAAATCGCCTTTCGGCTCGGCAAACGTTACGCGCAGGACGAACCGCTCGACTGGGGCTGCGCGACCGACCGGCGCGTTGAGGATGACACGAGGCTGAGCGCGGCGGGCCACACCCTGCGCCGCCGCGAGGGCGAGTCGGTAAAGTCATGCCGTTGATCCGCGAAGCCATCGTCACCACGGTCAACGCCCTTGGCGATCCGCATCTGGCCCCTCTCGGGCTGATCGCCGAAGGCGAGAGATGGCTTCTGGCGCCGTTTCATCCTTCGACGACCCTCGACAACCTGCGCCAGGCGCCGTTCGCGGTCGCGAGCCTGACCGACGACGTGCGCGTGTTTGCCGGATGCCTCACCGGCCGTCGCGACTGGCCGCTGACCGCCGCGAAGGTCGTCGCCGCGCCGCGTTTGGCGGCGACCCTGGCGCACCTCGAACTTGTCGTCGTGGAGATTCGCGAGGACGAGCTGCGGCCCCGCTTCGTGTGCCGCGTTGCGCATCGGGCATCGCACGCGCCCTTCGAGGGCTTCAATCGCGCGCAAGCGGCGGTGATCGAGGGCGCCGTCCTGGTGAGTCGCTTGCACCTCTTGCCTCGCGCGGAGGTGGAGGTCGAACTGGCGCGCCTCGAAATCATCGTCGGCAAGACCGCCGGCGCCGCGGAGGCTGAAGCCTGGGGCTGGCTCAAAGACCGGGCGGCGCAGGCATTCGCGGCCGGAGCGCCGGAGGCTCGGCATGCAGGCCATCCCGGTCATTGACCTCATGGGCGGCGAGGTCGTGCGTGCGAGGATGGGGGATCGCCTGTCCTACCGGCCGATTGAAACGCCACTCTCGCCAACCGCCGACCCCATCGATGTCGTGCGCGGACTTCTCGCGGCGTACCCGTTTCCCGCGCTTTATGTCGCCGATCTCGACGCCATTCAGGGCGCCGGCGACAACTTTTCCGTGCTGCGCCGCATTCGCGCGACGTTTCCAGCAGTGCGAATGTGGATTGACCGCGGCGCGGCGTGTTCCGACGCGATCGACGCCCTCGTCCGTGCCGATCTGGGCACGCCCGTCCTCGGCAGCGAGTCGCAACGTGATGGCGCGCTGATCGCCCGCCATCGGGAATCGGGGCGGGTCGTGCTCTCGCTCGATTTCCGGGGCGACGACTTTCAGGGCCCAGGGGAGATCCTGGCCGAACCCAATCATTGGCCGGGCAGAGTCATCGTCATGACCTTGGCGCGGGTGGGCAGTCGCAACGGTCCCGATTTCGCGCGGCTCGCCGCCATCCGGTCGATCGCCCAAGGTCGCCGAATCTATGCAGCGGGCGGCGTGCGCGACGCCGGCGATCTCTCCGCGCTCAAAACGGCGGGCGCCGCCGGCGCGCTGATCGCAACCGCCCTGCACGAAGGGCGAATCGTCAAGGCCGATCTCGAAGCTATTTGAGCCTTGAGCGATGCGCCAAGGCGCGCTCAGCCGCGTCGCCAGCTCCGCCGAACGCAGCCCGGCAAGCAAATCCAACATTGATCCCATGTTCAAATGTTACCGGAGGCGCCCGAGGGTCTCCTCGCCTGCACGTTCAAAGCAGATGACGCGGTTCGTATTGGGTGCTAGTTTGAGTCAGTGGGACGGAAACGGCCCACGAGGAAAGAAACTCAGGGAGTTCGATTCATGAGCTGGAATACGCCAATCGTCACCGAAGTTTGCGCAGGCATGGAAGTGACCGCTTATTTGTCGGCGCAGATGTGAGGTAAAGCGGGTCTGTCCGCCTGTCAAAAAGGCGGACGAGGTGGAAGGAAGGTCGGCGACCGATTTCTTGGCGTCCGTTTCCCCAGGGAGCGAACCTCGCCACTGGTCAGATAGTCGTGGACGAGGCGGCGTCGAACCGGTCTCGGAAATTGGCTTTAGTCGGCGGTCTCCATCGAGTCGAGCCCAGCTATCTCGGCGGCTTTTGCCGCCGGGGATGAACGCCTCGATGACCCGTGAAGCATAGGAAGCACAGTTTGAGCTCCGGAGTGACGTCCGCCATGCGTCGCAAGGAGCGGTCCTGGGGCCTCTCAGACGAGCGGGCCTGATCTCCTACGAAGTTCCGAGGGGCGAGCTGCGGAGGCCGAAAAGGCTTGTCGCACAAAGGTTCAAGTTCGCGCGTTGCGCAGCTTGGCCCTTCAGCGACAGGACGCATCACCTTTTGGAGCGGTCGACGAGATACTTGCCTTCAATGGAAAAGGTTTGCCTTGCCGGATGTTGACATTCGGCGCTAGGCGCGCGTGCCCATCCTTCCACGCGTGCCCATCCGTCAGCGTCGGCAGAAGGCCGTACCTTGCCCCTCTCGACGCCCGTCAACTTGCGGCGCCGTCCGTTCGGCCGCGCCGTCGGGATCATCGACGGTCTGCTTGGATTGGAAAGCGTTTTCGCCCGATTTAGAAGAGTCCGAGTTCGGTGACTGTCGAAGTGGTCAGAATCCAGAATGGCGGCGGCTTGTCCGCCGCGAATGGGCCCAGGTCAGATTGTGGGTCGCGAGCGTTTCGCGCGCTTTTCTTCGCGACGTTCGCGTTGTTGGCGGCGCCGATCGCGCATGCGAAGGCGGATCCGCTCTCGGTCAAGGTCGGGGTCCTCCACGAGACACATAGCCGCGAGACGATCTCCATCCTCGATATCCCCCCCGCTGACGACTTCGTCGCCGGCGCGCGCATGGCGATGGACGACGACAACACCACCGGGCGCTTTCTCGACCAATCATTCTCGATCGTCGACGCCAAGCTCGCCCCAGGCGAAGATCCGATTGCGCCGCTCAACAAGATGGTCGCCGACGGCGTCCGCTTCTTCATCGTCGATCTTCCCCCCGCCGAGGTTCTCTCTGTCGCCGACGCGGCGCGACCTACAGGAGCGCTCGTTTTCAACGCCGGCGCTCCCGACGACAGTCTGCGCGAAGAGGATTGTCGCGCCAATCTGATCCACACCGCGCCGACGCGTTCGATGCTGGCCGACGGGCTCGCCCAATATCTGATCTGGAAGCAGTGGAAGCGCTGGCTTCTGGTGGTCGGGTCGCATCCGCAAGACAAACTGCTCGGGGAGGCTTATCGACACGCGGCGAAAAAATTCGGCGCCAAGATCGTCGAGGGGCGGGTGTTCGAGGACACCGGCGGCGGCCGCCGCTCTGACTCAGGGAGCGTTCAGGTTCAGCGGCAGATGCCGGTCTTTACCCAAAAGGCTCCTGATTACGACGTTCTTGTCGCCGCCGACGAAAGTGAAGTCTTCGCCGGCTACCTGCCCTATCGCACCTGGGATCCGCGGCCCGTCGTGGGCTCCGCAGGCTTGCGGCCGACCAGTTGGGACCCCTCGCATGAATTATGGGGCGCCGCGCAGCTGCAAAGCCGCTTCGAGCGCCTGTTCAGGCGCGGCATGAATGCGCGCGACAACCAGGCCTGGGTCGCCATGCGTATGATCGGCGACGCCGTCGCGCACACGCGCTCGGCCGATCCCAAGACGATTCACGACGAACTGGTGTCGCCGGACTTCGAGGTCGCCGATTTCAAGGGACAGAGGCTGACCCTGCGGCCCTGGAACCAGCAGCTGCGTCAGCCGATCCTGCTGACGGACGGCCGGGGCACGGTTTCGGTCTCGCCCCAGGAAGGTTTCCTGCACCAGGTAACCGAACTCGACACCCTTGGCTTCGACCAGCCGGAGACCAAATGCAAACTGCGATGAAACGCCTGGCGAGCCAAGCCGGCGCGCTGGCTCTTCTGGCGATCGTGAGCGCCTTTTCAAATCACGCGTCGGCGGCGACCGCCTACATCACCAACGAGAAGGGCAACTCGATATCGGTCATCGACCTCGACAAGCTCGAGGTCAAGCGCACGGTCAAGGTCGGCCAGAGGCCCCGCGGCATCGCGCTGACTAAGGACGATGCGCTTATGTTCGTTTGCCTTGGGGATGACGATACGATCGCCATTCTCGACACGAAGACGCTGAAAGAGGTTGGCGAACTTCCCTCAGGCCCCGATCCCGAACAATTGCGGGTCAGCCCGGACGGAAAGCTGGTTTTCGTCGCCAACGAAAACGATGCACTGTTGACCGCAATCGACATCGCGACGCGCAAGGTGGTCAGCGAATTTCCGGTCGGCATCGAACCCGAAGGGGTGGCGGTCAGTCCTGACGGCTCGATCGTCGTCAATACTTCGGAAACAACCAGCATGGCGCATCTCATCGATTGGCGGCAGAAGAAGGTCGTCGCCAACATTCTCGTCGACCCGCGCCCGCGCTACGCCGAGTACAACAAGGACGGCTCGGAACTGTGGGTGTCGTCGGAGGTCGGCGGAACGGTCAGCATCATCGATCCGGTCAAGCGCGTCGTCGTGCACAAAATCACGTTCGACGTCCCTGGGCTGTCGAAGGAACAGATCCAACCCGTGGGAGAGCGCTTCAGCGCCGACGGCAAGCTCGCCTTCATCGCGCTGGGCCCCGCCAATCGCGTCGCCGTGATCGACTCGGCGACCAAGAAGGTCCTGAAATACCTTCTTGTCGGCCAACGCGTCTGGCAACTGGAGCTGACTCCCGACGGGAAGTATCTGCTCTCGACCAATGGCGTTTCCAACGACGTCTCGGTGATCGACGTTGCCGCGCTGAAGGTGATCAAATCGATTCCAGTCGGCTCGTTTCCCTGGGGCGTCGCGATTTCGAAGCAATGAGCTCGGTTCTCGCCGCGCAGTCGAAGACGGCAGTCAGCGCGCTTTCGGTCGACAATGTGTCGCATGCTTACGGCGCGCGCATCGCGCTGGCCGAGGTCAGCTTTACGGTGGCCCCGGCCAGTTTCACCGTGCTGCTCGGGCTCAACGGGGCGGGCAAAAGCACGCTCTTCTCTGTGATTACGCATCTTTATGCGAGCCGATCGGGGGCGGTGCGAATCTTCGGCCGCGATGTTGCGTGCGAGAGCGGCGCCGCGCTGTCCCTGCTCGGGGTCTTGTTCCAGCAGCGTACGCTCGATCCCGACCTCACGGTCGGGCAGAATCTCGCGTACCACGGGGCTTTGCACGGAATTCGACCGCGAGAATCGCGCGCGCGGGCGGCCGGCGAACTGGCGCGCGTCGGCCTCGCGGATCGGGTCCACGACAAGGTGCGCTATCTCTCAGGCGGGCAGATGCGGCGGGTCGAGATCGCGCGTGCGCTGCTGCACCGTCCGCGCATGCTGCTGCTCGACGAGCCGACGGCCGGCCTCGACATCAAGGCGCGCGCGGATCTTCTCGAAGTCGTGCGCGGCCTTGTCGCAGACGAGGGAATTGGCGTCCTTTGGACAACCCACCTCGTCGACGAGATTCGCGACGACGATCATGTCGTCGTTTTGCATAGGGGGCGGGTGCTCGCCGACGACGCCTCCGGTTCCGTGGTTAGGGCGGCGGGCGCGGGTTCGATCGGGGAGGCCTTCAGGCGTCTGACCGGCCCGGTCCAGGAAGAGGGCGAATCGTGAGCGAAGCTTTTATCGAAACGGAGCGCCCGTTCGGCTGGGGCGAGCGCGTGATCTGTCTCTATGGCATCGTGTGGCGGGAAGGCCTGCGTTTTCTTCATCAGCGCGAACGCTTCGTCTCCGCGCTCGTGCGCCCGCTGGTCTGGCTATTTATTTTCGCCGCTGGTTTTCGGCAGACGCTCGGCGTGTCGATCATGCCGCCCTACGACACTTACGTTCTTTACGAGGTCTACATCACGCCTGGACTGATGGCGATGATCCAGCTTTTCAACGGCATGCAGTCCTCCCTGTCGATGGTCTACGACCGAGAAATAGGCAGCATGCGCATGCTGCTCGTCAGTCCCGCGCCGCGGTGGTTTCTGCTGACGTCGAAGCTGGTCGCCGGCGTCGCGGTTTCGATTCTGCAAGTCTATGCCTATCTCGTCGTCGCCTATTTCTGGGACATCGAACCGTCGACCTGGTGGGGCTATCTGACCGTGCTGCCCGCACTCGCGCTGTCTGGTCTGATGCTCGGCGCGCTCGGCATGTTGCTGTCGTCGTTGATCAAGCAGCTCGAGAATTTCGCGGGCGTGATGAACTTCGTCATTTTCCCGATGTTTTTCGCGTCGTCGGCTCTCTACCCGCTGTGGCGGGTGCGGGAGGGCAGCCCGTGGCTCGCGACCGCGTGCGAATTCAACCCGTTCACCCACGCGGTCGAATTGATTCGTTTCGCCTTCTACGGACAGGTCAATTGGATCGCGCTCGGGGTCGTGGCGGGTTGTACCGCGGCGTTCCTCGGCGCGGCAGTGATCGCCTACGATCCGGCGCGCGGCATGCTGATGCGCCGGGGCGGCTGATGCGCGGCGGACGTCAGGAAATGCGGAAAATCCCACTCATCGCGGCCCTCGTCTTGTACGCGAGCGCTTGTCTCGCTGGCGGCGCGGAAGCCGCCGACCGTCTGCGCATCGCGATCCAGAAAACCGGAACGGCGGCCTGGGAAATCGCGCTGATGAAGTCGCGCGGGCTCGACAAGGCGGCTGGTCTCGACATCGAGACGACCGAACTCGCTTCGACCGACGCAGGCAAGATCGCGCTCGAAGGCGGCGGCGCAGACATGATCATTTCGGACTGGCTTTGGGTTGCGCGCGAAAGAGGCCTCGGCGACAAGCTTCTATTTACGCCCTATTCGAGCGCCCTCGGCGCCGTGATGGCGCCGAAGGATTCGCCGATCCATGCGCTCACCGATCTCGCCGGCCGGTCCATCGGCGTCGCCGGGGGGCCGCTCGACAAAAGCTGGCTCCTGCTGCGGGCGGCGGCGCTCCGCGCCGGGCTCGATCTCGCAAAGAATGCGCGGCCGGTATACGGCGCGCCGCCGCTTCTTGCAGAGAAGCTCGCTCAGCGCGAGACCGACGCCGCGCTCGAATACTGGAATTTTTGCGCCGACCTCGAGAGGCGCGGTTTCCGCCGCGTGATCGAGATGTCTGACGTCGAGAAGACGCTTGGCGCGGCCGGTCCGGTGGCCATGACCGGCTATGTCTTCAGCGAGTCCTTCGCCGCCGCGCACAAGGACGTTCTCCGCCGCTATTTCGCCGCGGCCGCCGAGGCGCGCAAAACCCTGGCGCAAGATCCGGGCGCCTGGGCGCCGATCAAGACGCGTCTCGGCCTGAAAGACGACGCGACGCTCGAAGTCTATCGCAAGCGTTATCTCGCCGGCGTTCCCAAGCGGACGGTCGCTGAGCAGGCTGTAGACGCGCGCGTGCTTTTTCGGGCGCTGGCGGACATCGGCGGCAAGGCGCTCGTGGGCGAAGGGACGGAGTTCGACACGGGTCTGTTCTACGATCCCAACCCCGACGGATAACGCGTGACGACGCGCCTCATCTCGCTGCTTGCGCTCCTGGCGCTCTGGCAGATCGCCGCTCATTTCGGCAATCCCCGGCTATTGCCGGGTCCGGCGACGGTCTTCGCGACCATGAAGTCCGAGGCCGCATCTGGGGCGCTCTTCGCGGCGCTCGGCGCTACGCTCGCCCGGGTGGCGGCGGCGTTCATTCTTGCGATGGCGGTCGGGTCTGCGATCGGCTATGCGATGGGGCGCAAGGCGCTTTTCAATCGCGTGGCCGACCCCTGGGTCGTTGTCTTGTTGAATCTGCCCGCGCTCGTGATCGTCGTCCTCGCATATGTCTGGGCAGGCCTCAACGAGGCGGCGGCGATCGGCGCAGTCGCGCTCAATAAATTGCCTAACGCGATCGTCACGATACGCGAGGGCGTAAGGGCGCTCGACGCCCGGCTGGATGAGATGGCGAGCGTCTTCCGCTTCTCGCCGGCGAGCCGGCTGCGCCACGTCGTGCTGCCACAGCTAGCGCCGTTTTTCGCCGCGGCGACCCGCTCGGGCCTGTCGCTGGTCTGGAAGATCGTCCTGGTGGTCGAGTTGTTGGGGCGACCGAACGGGGTGGGCTTCGAAATCAATATGGCCTTCCAACTATTCGACGTCCCGCTGCTGCTCGCCTATGCTTTACCCTTCACGGCGATCATGCTCGTCATCGAAACGCTTCTGGTTCAACCCTTTGAACGTCACGTCTCCCGTTGGCGACCGCGCGCGGCTTGAAGCGCGCGTCGCGAACAAAACCGTTCGCACCGCCTCGGGCCAAAGCGTCGAGGTCATTGCGAAACTGTCCTTCTCTCTCGAGGACGGCGAGACCGGCGCGCTGATCGGTCCCTCTGGCTGCGGCAAGTCGACGCTTATGCGCATTCTCGCTGGCCTGGACCGCAATTTCGAGGGCGCGGTCCACGCACCCCCGCGCAGCCGCATCGGCATGGCGTTCCAGGAGCCGCGGCTCTTGCCGTGGCGCAGCCTCGAGGACAATGTGCGGCTCGCCGCGCCCGAGGCGAGCGAGGCCGAAATCACCGGACTGTTCGCCGCGCTCGGCCTTTCCGAGCACCGCACGCATTTCCCGGGCGAACTCTCCCTCGGACTCGCGCGCCGCGCATCGCTCGCGCGCGCTTTCGCCGTGCGGCCGACCCTGTTGCTGCTCGACGAGCCCTTCGTTTCGCTCGACGCGCCGCTGGCCTTGCAGATGCAGCGCGATCTGGCGCGGCTCGTGGAAAGCCGCCGCATGATCACCGTGCTCGTTACGCACGATGTCGAAGAGGCGATCGCGCTCGCCGACCGGATATTCGTCCTCTCGGCCCGTCCCGCGCATGTGATAGGCGAGATCCGCGTCGCCCGCCCGCGCTCGGCTTTGAGCGTCGAGGAGAGTCGCGCGGTCACGGTGCAGATCGAGGCGTTGCGCGCGGCGGGCTGAAAGCTGGAGACACAGCTGTACGACTCCCCATTCGGGAGGTCTCTTACGCCTCCAGCGGTAGGACGTTCGCGAATTGAGTTAAACCTTGCACTCGAAGCAAGCACCACGGGTGTCGTCGAGACGTGCATCGACCGCGCTCTGCCCCAGTGCGCCGCACCCTCCAAAGCGCGAGTTCCGCACTCGGCATCAAATGGAATTTGAGACGGACCATCAATTCCCGCCGCAGGATTGCGCTGTTATTTAATCGATTGAGCTTTCGTGGGAAAATGGTGGAGCCAGACGGAATCGAACCGACGACCTCTTCAATGCCATTGAAGTTATCCCGTCTTTTCAGCTCGTCTCAGGTTGTCTTAGGCAAACTCATAAACCGTTGTTTTGACGCGTGTCTTGCTTTTTTTGGAACCTCATATCATTTCATGTTGTCTCATCGTCTCTCAAGGACGGTGGAACCTCTATGGAACCTGGAGACCCAAAATGCCCAAGCGCGTCGAGCCG
>DASRSL010000059.1:0-37487 GCA_035656495.1 Roseiarcus sp. | reverse complement strand
GGCCGCGACGCCCGCCATGAGGCTGCTGATCAGGTAGACCGAAACCTTGGCCTGCAGGACCGGGACGCCGGTCAGCAGCGCCGCCTGTTCGTTGCCGCCGATTGCGTAAACGTAGCGGCCCCAGCTCGTATGCCTCAGGGCCACGGTGAGGATGACGGCAAGCGCAGCCATCGTGACCACGACCGAAGGGACGCCGAACAGGCTGCCCCCGCCAAGCGCTCCGAAAAGCTTCTCGTCCGGACCAAATTGATAAATCATCTTGTTGTTGGATATGACCAGCGCCTGGCTGCGCGCGACGGACAGCATGATCAACGTCACGATGAAGGGCGATAGCTTGAACCGGGCGATTGCATAACCATTGATGAAGCCGCAGAGGAGCGCGACTCCGAGGCCCGCGCCCACGCCGATCCACAATGAATAGCCCGCCTGGAGCACAAGCCCGGTCACGATGCCCACAAGCCCCATGACCGACCCTACCGACAGATCGATCCCGCCGGTTATGATCACCAGCATTTCGCCCATGCCCATGATGGCGACGAAAGCGAAGTTGCGGCTATCGTTGTAGAGGTTGTCGTAGCTCCGGAAGGGCTCGGACGTCAGCGCCATGACGACGCCAATGATCAAGACCGCCAGCGTGATGAAGGCCGGCTGCCGAAACTCGGGCATCATCAGGCGCCGCAGCGGCGGCACGCGTTCGACCTGCGCAGACACGATCGCGCCTCATCCTTGGGCGGGTCAACCTCGATCGACGTCGGCAGCGGGGCGTGTTTTCGCGATCGGCGTCAAGACAATCAAAAGGCTATGGATTCAGTCGGTGGTTCGTCAAGGGCGATTGTCTGGAGCATGGCGGCGCGCGCCGCCTTCTCCCGGAGGGAGAAGGGCCGAGGGAGCCTCGCCGTCATCGCTTTATCACCCGACAAGTCCGGCGTCGGGATCCCTCATCTGGCGCTCCGCGCCACCTTCTCCCGAGGGGAGAAGGGAGCCGATCGACCGTCTGTCCCGCAAAGAGCACCAAGTTTGCGCCATCGACTTTGCGCCTCGTCTACCGTTTCAATGATGGATCTCCTTCGTCGAGGCGAACCGGTCCTTCGCGCAAGCGTTCGAGATCGAAGGCGAGGACGTCCCGCAGCAGCTCGATGAATCGGTCGGCGGCGTAATCGGCGCAAGCTTCGCCCTTGGCGGCGGTCGCAGCGGAGGCGTCTCCGGCCGCGCCGAGCTCATGAAGGTCGCTCGACATCCAGCCGAAGCCGATCGGCCGGGTGACCCTGAGCTGCTTGAACTCCTCCTCGATTCCGATCGCGGCGCTGACGAAATTCCTGGCCTCGCTCATGCGCACCGTTTCCGGCCTGAAGGCGAGCATCAACGACGTCTCTGCGTCCCCTCCGTGGATTCCATGAGCCAATTCGCGCTCGGAGAACATGTCCGGCGGATAGCCGAGGGCGCTCCAGGCTGCGTTGACGGCGAGCATCGAAAAGCGAACGCGCAGCTCGCGCGCGACGGCGCCGATGACCGCGACATTGCCGCCGTGCGAATTCAAGAAGACGAGCTTGCGGCAACCGCCGCGCGCGACGCACGCCCCGATCTCGATCCATGCGCGCGCCACCGTCTCGAGCGAAAAGGTCAAAGTGCCGGGAAAACCGACGTGCTCGTTCGACTTCCCGATCGCCTGCAGCGGCAGGAACAGGACCGGCATGTCCGCGGGCATGCGCTTGATCGCCCGCGCCAGATAGCCCTCGTTGATGAACATGTCCACGCCGACGGGCAAGTGAGGTCCGTGCTGCTCGATGGCCGCGACCGGCAGCACCGCGACGACCTCGCTCATGTCGGCGGCGGCGAAATCGCGCGAGCTCATCTCCGCCCAATATTTCGTCGGCAGCATTTGCGTCTCCTCATCCACTATACGCCAGGCCCTGATCGCGGTCGGTATAGCCCAGCAGACGCGGGCGCGTCCCCGAGAATCCCAAAACTTCGTGGCGCAGGCCCTCATCCGGCCGGCTGGCGTCGGGCACCTTCTCTCGCAAGCGGGAGAAGGGATTTCGCCCCCTCTCCTGCTTGCGGGAGAGGGCTGGGGTGAGGGCAAGTCCCGCGAACGCTGAGACTATGCGGCGCAGGCCCTCATCCGGCCGGCTGACGCCGGCCACCTTCTCCCGCAAACGGGAGAAGGGATTCGCCCCCTCTTTCGCGTGCGGGAGAAGGCTGGGATGAGGGCAAGAAGACTCGCCCTTGCCTCAACGCGCCCGCGCGGCGACCGCCTCGATCTCCACCTTGAACTCGGGGCGGGCGAAGCCCTGCACGACGAGGAGCGTCGACGCCGGCGGCGGGGCGCCGACGAATTCGTCGCGCACCTTCATATAGCCGCTCAGATGCTCGGCGGACGATACGTAGGCGTTGACGCGCACGAGGTCCGCGAGCGTCATGCCGGCCTCGCCGAGGACCGCCGCGATCGCGCGAAAGCAGAGGCGCGCCTGCTCCTCGAGCCCTTCGGGAACGGTTCCGTCTCGCCCCACGCCCAATTGGCCGGAGCAAAAGACGACCCGCTGCCCCGGTTCGATCTCGACTCCATGCGCGTAGTTGGCGAACGGCGGGTGGATCGCAGCGGGATTCAGTCGGCGCATCGGGAGCTCCTGTCTTCATGACCAACTTTTAGAGTCTGTTTCAAAAGGCCATCATCCTCGTCTTGAGACGCCCCGACGGGGCCTCGAAGGACGATCCACGGGCGCGGGCGCGCCGCAAGCATCCTCTGGAGCATCCCCTCGCCAGGCTCGGGGCGGGCTCTTCGAGGCCCTTTGCTTTCGCAAAGGGCGCCTCAGGATGAGGTCCGTGACTTTGAAACTGCACTCAGAGGCCCGCGTTGTAACCGCGCAATTCCCGCGCAATGACCCCGCCTCGATCGGGGCCGAGTTGCGCCCTCGCGGGAAAGTTGCAAGAGTCGAGCAATCGCACTGTTTCGGGAGGTCGCTCATGAACGGGGTTGGCGTGTGGCTCGCTGCGGGCTTCGCCTTGGCAGCTTCGTCCGCCCTGGCCGCGGACAAGGTGTCGTTCGGCACGAACTGGCTCGCCGAGGCCGAGCATGGCGGATACTATCAGGCCCTCGTCGACGGAACATACGCCAAATACGGCCTCGACGTGACGATCGTCCCCGGCGGCCCGCAGCAGGCCAACGAGCTTCTGCTCGCGGCGGGCAAGCTCGACTTCTACATGGGCGGAAACCTTCTGCTCGCCTTCGACGCCGTCGACAAGAATGTGCCGATCGTGGTCGTCGCCGCCCATCTGCAAAAGGACCCCCAGATGGTGATGTCGCACCCAGGGGTCGGGCTCGACAAGTGGACGGACCTGCCAAAGGCGACCGCCTACATCGGCAAGGAAGGACTCGCCTCCTTCTATCAATGGATGAAGACGGAGTACGGATTCAAGGAGGAGAACGTCAGGCCCTACACCTTCAATCCCGGCCCGTTCATCGCTGACAAGCACTCCATCCAGCAGGGCTACGTCACCTCGGAGCCCTTCGCCGTCGAGCGCGAAGGCCACTTCAAGCCGAACATCTTCCTGCTCGCCGACTACGGCTACGGGACCTATGCGACCACCATCGAAACGCGCGCCGACATCATCGCCCACCATCCCGACGTCGTGCAGCGGTTCGTCGACGCCTCGACGATTGGCTGGTACCACTATCTCTACGGCGACAACTCGAAAGCCAACGCCCGGATCAAACAGGACAATCCGGAAATGACGGACGAGCAGATCGCTTTTTCGACCGGCAAGATCAAGGAGTACGGACTGGTCGATTCAGGCGACACGGTCAAGCTCGGCATCGGCGCCATGACCGACGAACGGGTCAAGGCGTTCTACGACCAGATGGTCAAGGCGGGCGTCGTCAAGCCCGGGCTCGACTACAAGAAGGCTTACACCCTTCAGTTCGTCGACAAGGGCGTCGGCCTCGATCTTCGGCCGAAGTAGGCGAGGATGAGGAAAGCGTCGCGTCGATGACCGAGACGGCCCGGCTTCTCGGGAGCGCCGCCGCGCGATGGACGCCGGGCGGCCGCGTGAACGCCTCTTTTCCCGCTCCGGCGCCGGCCCGCTTCGTTCTCTCCAGGGCCCGCGTCCTCGCTTCGCACTTGCCCAGAGGCGCGGGGCCCGTCGGCCGCGACGGCTTTGCAACGGTCGACATGCTCGTCGACGGGGGACGGGTCGCCGATGTCGCGCCCGGAGGCGAAGGCGAATTCGGCGCGGCGCCGCGTATCTCTCTCGCGGATCGAATCGTCTTGCCGCTGTTCGTCGACGCCCATACGCATCTCGACAAGGCGCACATCTGGCGCCGGGCGCCCAATCCGACCGGCGACTTCGCCGGGGCGCTGGAAGCGGTCGCCCGCGACCGAGAAGCAAACTGGAGCGCCCGCGACGTCGCGGCGCGGATGGAGTTCTCCCTGCGGTCGGCCTACGCTCACGGCGCCACGGCCGTCCGCACGCATATCGACAGCATCGGCAAGCAGACCGCCATCAGCTGGCCTGTATTCGCCGCGGCGCGCGAGAGGTGGCGCGGCCGAATCGAACTGCAGGGCGTGCCGCTTTTCATGATCGATTTCGCGCTCGACCCCGCTCACATGGCGAGAGTGGAGGCGGCGCTCGACGCCCATGGCTCGAACATTCTCGGCTCCGTGACCTATATGGCGCCGCGCCTCCGCGAGGGGCTCGAAATTCTGTTTGCACTGGCCGAGCGGAAGGAATGGGATCTCGATTTCCATGTCGACGAAACCGGCGACCCGGCCGCCCGCTCTCTTCGAGCCATCGCCGAGATGGCGATCGAGCGCCGCTTCGCCGGGCGCATCCTTGTCGGCCATTGCTGCTCGCTCGCCCGTCAGGGGGAGGACGAGCAGAAGCGCACGATCGAGATCGTCGCGCAGGCGGGCCTGAGCGTCGTGTCGCTGCCGATGTGCAACATGTTCCTGCAAGACCGGCGCGCGGGCTTGACCCCGCGCTGGCGCGGAGTAACCGCGCTGCACGAACTGAAGGCGGCCGGCGTCAACGTGATGATCGCGAGCGACAATGTCCGCGATCCCTTTTTCGCCTATGGCGACTTCGACATGCTCGAAGTCTGGCGCGAGGGCGTGAGAATCCTGCATTTGGACTATCCTTTCGCCGATTGGGCGCCGGCCGTGCGCTCGAGTCCGGCCCGGGCGATGGGCCTCGAACTGGAAATCTTCCGCCCGGGCGCCCCTGCCGACATGATCATCGTCGAGGCGCGCGATTTCGCCGAGCTTTTCGCCCGTCCCCACGCCGATCGCCTCGTGCTTCGCGCAGGCAAGGAGTCGCCCGCGCCGCCGCCCGACTATGCCGAGATCGACTCTCTGGAGGGACTTGCGTCGTGAGCCGCGCCTATGACATCGCCGCGTTCCGCAATCGCATCGGCGCGATCAAATGCGAGGACAACCCGACTCTGGTCAAGCAGAAGAGTCGCGACTTCTATTGGTACTCGCCGGTGTTGAAACGCGCGCTCGAAGCGGTGACGGCCGACATCGTCGTCACGCCGAAGACCGAGGCCGAGGTCGCAACCGTGCTCAAGGCGGCGCACGAGCTCGGCGTCCCGGTCACGCCGCGAGGGGGCGGAACAGGCAATTATGGCCAGGCAATGCCGCTGACCGGCGGCGTTCTTCTCAATCTGATCGAGATGAACAAGATTCGCTCGATCCAGCCCGGCCGGGTCGTCTGCGAACCCGGCGCGATCCTCCGCGAGATCGACAAAGAGACCGCCGCCTCCGGCCAGGAGCTCCGCATGTTCCCTTCGACCCGGGCGACCGCGTCGGTCGCAGGCTTCGTCGCGGGCGGCTCGGGGGGCGTCGGGTCGATCACGTGGGGAGGCCTCAGAGACTTCGGCAACGTGCTGCGCCTGCGCGTGCTCACGATGGAGGCCGAGCCGCGCGCCTTGGAGCTCACGGGCCGGGACCTGCACAAGGCCGTCCACGCCTATGGCACCAACGGCGTCATCACCGAGGTCGAGATGCCGCTCACCGCGACATACGACTGGGTCGAGGCGATCATCGGCTTCGACTCCTTCGACGCCGCGGCGGCCTACGGGCTCGCGCTCGGCGAACAGGACGGAATCCTGAAGAAGCTCGTCACCGTCGTCGCGGCGCCTGCCCCGCACGCCTATTTCCTTCGCCATCGGAGCCTGATCCCTTCGGGCAAGAGCGCGGTTTTCGCGATGGTGGCGCCGCATGCGCTGGATGCGTTCGAGGCGTTCACCCGCCCCTTCGGGAGCGCGCAGATCCTGTTCGTGTCCAGCCGCGCTTCCCCCGAAACGCTCAAGGGCTTGCCGCCGATCTACGAACTGACCTGGAACCACACGACTCTTCGCGCCTTGCGGGTCGATCCGACCATCACCTACCTCCAGGTGCGCTATTTCGAGGACGATTCGCTCGGGATCGTGAAGCGCGTCCATGACCATTTCGGCCCGGAGGTCATCGGGCATCTCGAGGTGATCCGGTTCAACGGACGCATCGGCTTCGCCGGATTGCCGCTGGTGCGCTTCACGACCGAGGCGCGATTGCAGGAGATCATCGACGAGCACGAGGCGATGGGGGCCACAATTTTCAACCCCCATCGCTATACGCTCGAGGAAGGCGGCATGAAGCAGACGGATTCCGTTCAGCTCGCCTTCAAACGGGAGACGGACCCGCAGGGCCTGCTCAATCCCGGCAAGATGATCGCCTTCGAGGACCCCAACTTCGATTTTTCGGCCGGGGAGAACTTCCTTTTCCCCGGCCTCGAGGCGCGCGCGCAGGCCGCGCAGCGTTAAACGCGGTTCGCGCCGCCGCGCTTGCCCGCCTTCCGCGTCGTCGCTCCGGCGCGCGGAACTTCGGCGTTGTGACGCCTGACGTGGTCGATGAAGGCGCGCAGCTTGGGCAGGACCTGACGCCGGTCCGGGTAATAGAGAAAGACGCCGGGGGTCGTGAAGGCGAAGGACGTGAGCAGCGCCTGCAGCCGGCCGTCGGCGATCGCCGCCTTGACGAGCGGGGCGGGCGCCTGCGCGAGTCCGACGCCCTTCATCGCCGCTCCGACGAGCGTCGTGTAGTCGTGCGCGATGAGCGGCCCGGAGACCATCGCCTCGACCGTCCTGTTTCCGTCGACGAAGGGCCAGGGCGCGATCGACCCGTCCGTGCGGCGCAGGCGCAGGCAGGCGTGGCCGCGCAGATCCTCGATGCGCTCCGGCCGCTTCCGTCCGCCTAGATAATCGGGGCTGCCGACGACCACGAACGGGAACGGCGGCGTCAACCGCACCGCGACCATGTCGGCTGCGATCAGCTGGCCAAAGCGGATGCCGGCGTCGAACCCTTGCGCCGCGAGATCCACCAGCTGCTCGCTTGCGGCGACCTCCACCTCGACCTCGGGATAGTTTTGGCAGAAAGAGGCGATCATCGGCTCGAGGATCAGCGGCACGACCGCCCGGGGAACGGAGAGCCGCAACAGTCCGGCCGGCCGCTCGCCGAGCCCGCGGGCGGCCTCGGCTGCGGCGATGATCTCCTCGAAGGCGGGCTTCGCACGCGACAGGAATCGTTCGCCGGCTTCGGTCAGGCCGACGCTGCGCGTGGTTCGCAGGAAGAGCGCCGCGCCCACCCGCGCCTCGAGCGTCCGTATGGCCTGGCTCATCGCCGACGGCGTCACGCCGAGGTCCGCGGCCGCCCTGCGAAAGTTGCGGCGCCTTGCGACGCTGAGGAACGCCTCGACGCCGTCGAGCGCGCCGTGCCGGACTGTGAAGCTCTGCTTCATGACCCATCGACATTATCGTGGATAGAAGCCCGCCGGAAGCCGCCGTACATCGGGTTTGCGAAACGAAAGCCAGGAGAACCGCGATGACCGATGCGCCCGACGGCGTGCGCGACCACTATCGCGCAACCGGCCTGACCGAGCGGCTGAAGACGGCGCTCGCTGTCCTCGGGCCGGAGGATCGGCGGCTCACGCCCCGTGAGTTGGCTGGAATCGACCAGTTTCACACCCGCGGGCTCGCTGCGACCGCGGAGCTCGCCGAGCTGGCTCGGATCACAGCAGACATGTCGGTTCTGGACGTCGGCTCGGGCGTCGGCGGGCCGGCGCGCTTCCTGGCCGAGACCTATGGCTGCCGGGTCACCGGCGTCGACCTCAGCGAGCCGTTCGTGGACGCCGCGCGCTATCTCACGGAACGCACCGGACAGAGCCGGCTCGTTTCGTTCGAGGTCGCGAACGTTCTCGAGCTTCCGTTCGACGCCGGCGCCTTCGACGTCGCGCTCATGCAGCATGTGGCCATGAACGTCGCCGACCGGGCAAAACTCTACCGCGAGATGAGGCGCGTGGTGAGATCAGGCGGCAGGTTTGCGACCTTCGACGTCGTGTCGATGAGCGGCGAGCCGCGCTATCCCGTCCCCTGGGCGCGAACGCCGGCGGCGAGCTTTCTCATGACGCCGGCAGGGACGCGCGAGGCGATCGAATCGGTCGGTTTCCGCACGCTGGCGTTACGGGACGACACCGAAGCCGCCAAGGCCTGGATCGCCCAGACGCGCGCATCGTGGCCGCCGCCCTCGCCGAATCTCGGCGTGGTGATGGGGCCGGACTTCGCCGAGCTCGCCGCGAACCTCGGACGAAATCTCCTGGAGGGCCGGCTCGGCATCCTGACCGCAGTGTTCGAAGCCGCCTCAATCAACGCCTGATCCAAGAGCCCACATAGGAGAACCCCCGATGACCGCCGCCGCTGTTCCCGCTGGCGTCGCTTCCCCGCGCCCCGCCTGGCGCAGCCTGATTTGGATCGCGCCGCTCACGCTGCTGTGGACACTGCTGATCTATTGGCAGCCGATCATCCCCGCCAGCGGCGTTCCGACTACGGCCGTCCGGCTGATGACTTACGGGCTCATCGCGGTCGGTTTGTGGCTCGGCCTCGAACGCGCCGACCTGACGCCGGCCGAACGCCGCACGACCTGGCTGGCGGTCACGATCCCATACACGCTTTGGTTCGCTGTCGCCTGGAGCGCGGCCATCAACGACGTCTTCGGCGCGGTCGCGGCGCCCTTAACGGTCCCGCTGTTGCCGCTGGCGATCTTCCTGCCGGTGATTGTCGGCGCGCCGCTGCTGCTGCTGTCGAAGCGGGTGGGGCGCCTGCTCGATGCGATGCCGGTAACCTGGCTCGTCGCTCTTCAGCTTTACCGCGTATTCGGCAGCGTCTTTCTCGCTGCCGGGCTGCGTGGGGCGCTGCCCGGCGTATTCGCCGTGCCGGCGGGAATTGGCGACGTGCTGACCGGCCTGTTCGCCGTCCCGGCGGCGATCGCCGTGGCGACAGGCGCGGCTCAGGGACGGAGGGCGGCGATCGCCTGGAACGTTTTCGGCCTGGCCGACTTCGCCGTCGCGATCACCTTGGGGATGATCACCTCGCCCGGCCCGTTCCAGTTGATCGTTCCGAATGTGCCGAGCATCGGCGCCGGCGCCTACCCCAGCGTGCTGACCCCCGCCTTCGTCGTGCCAAGCTCGATCCTGCTGCACACGCTGTCGCTGCGCCAACTCGCCCGGCGCCGCCAGGCCGAGGCGGCGCGGCGCTAGACGCCGCCTCGAGGGCGCTCGGCGAGGAGCTCTTGCGCATGAAGGAGCGCGGCCTCGTCTTGAGCGAAGGCTATCCGGGCTCAATGGCGCCAGAACAGGGAAGCGGCGTTCAGGCCTCCGATGCCGACCGCGACCGCCATCGGGGGCATCGCCGAAAGCCGCAAGGCGAAAGAGTTTGTCGCAGCGCCGGCGATCCTCCAGGCGAGCATGAGCGACCAGAGGCCCGCGAGCGCGATCAGCTCCGCCCGGATGAGGTCGAGAAAAGGCGTCACTCCCGAAGCGCGCAGCATCGTGACGGTGAGCGTCGAAAGCCCGAGAAAGACGCCGCAGCCCGCGACCGGGATGAGAGCCTGGGCGAAATGGTGGAACGCCCGCGCCGACCATCGTCCCTTGGCAGAGACCTGTCGAAAATTCAGCCTGCGGACGTTGCGATGAGAGACGCCAAAGCCTCAGGCTCGCGTCAGCCTTACGATGATGTCGATGGTCTCGATCCTCGCGCCCGGCGGCGCGGGAATGTTCAGCTCCGGCACGAGATGCTTCGGGATGTCGAACAGCTCGTCGGTGTCCTCGCGGTAGTAGTGAAAATGCGGGCCGGTCCGGGTGTCGTACCACAGCTTCGCATCGTACACCGCGATTTCACGCAACAGTCCGCACTTCGCGAATTGACCAAGCGTATTGTAAATCGTGGCCAGGGACGGCGGGTAGCGAAGCGCGCGGGTTTCCTCGAACAGCATTTCCGCGGTGAAGTGCCGATGGCCGCGTCCGAAAATCACCTGGCCGAGGTCGAGGCGCTGCAGCGTCGGGCGCAAGCCCACCTTCTTGAGCCTGTCGCGAACCGACCCCGCCGTCGTCGGAGCCGACGGCTGATTTTCGGCGTCGAATTGTCCAAACGATTCCATGCCGTTGCGTCGCGTTTTAGAAACCTTCTAAGCCATTGACTTCATTTCAATATACCTGGATGGGCCGGATACCGCAACAGTTTCCTTCGGCGCGTTCGCTCCCTTCGCGCTCTCGCCTCGCAGCAAGTTGTCGCGGGCGCCCCGACCATCGCCTCCCCTAAAGTGGTATTGATAATACCACATTAATCGTGCCAGCGAGCGCGGCTACAGAGCCGGCGCCGCCTTTGGGGGCGCTGCGGCGAGCGCGGATGAAGTCGTGCGCTTGCCAAAGACGGGAATCCAATCGAGCGGCCGCCCCATCATCGCGGCTCCCGCGCCCGCAAAAACGCTCGCATCGTGAAGGCCGCCTGCGCGGGTCCGTGCGCATGCTCGGCGCCGACCGGGCAGGCGCGGCGGGCGAGGCAGCCGCGCTGCATGCAGTCGGCGCCCACGGCGCTCTTCAGAAGCGCCGCGCAGGCGGCGACGTCGTAGCCGTCGACGGCGAACGCGCCGACCGGGCAGGCGCCGAGGCACGGCTTTTCGGCGCAGGAGTCGCATGGGCTCGGCGAGGCGTCCCACGCCGAAACCTCGAGCGCCTCGCGGAAGCCGAGCGCCCCGCGATAGGAGTGCCAGAGGCCGTAGACGGGATGGACGAGAAGGCCGAGCGGCGAGAAATGGACCGGCTCCGCGCGGCGCGCCCATTGCTGGAAAGGAAAATATGGCGGGCCGCCGAACGGGTAGAGCGCGGCCGCGCTTAAGTTCGCCGCGAGCCCGTCGATGACGCGCCTGCTGAACCGGTCGAGCGGATGGTCGCCGCCATCGCGGGCTTCCGCGCTCGCGGCGAAGGCGTCCCAGCCGCGCCGCCCCGTGACACCGATCAGCACGACCGCCCGCACGTCCGCGAGCGGGCCCGTCCGCTCGCCGTCTGACAGAAGAAAGGCGCCGCGCGGAACGAGGCCGGCTCGCCCGACCGCGGCAAAAACGATCTCGGTCGACATCGAGCGGTCAGTCATATCCTCGCCCTCGTCCTTATCGGATTCACGAATCGCGCGATAGCTGAGGAAACGACAGCGGATGTCGGACGCGCTTACCGCCGATTTTGGCGAGCCGGCTTGACGAACCGGGGACACAGCGCGACATTCTAGCCAGATTTTCTGGCTAGGAGGGCTGGCATGGTTCGTCGCACCTGGTCGGTCCAGGACGCAAAGAATCGCTTCAGCGAAGTCGTCGAGGCCGCGCGCCGAAACCCGCAGACGGTCACCAAGTATGGCAAGCCGGCCGTCGTTGTGATCGCCGCGGACGAATACGATCGCCTGAGCAGGTTGAAACAGCTCAGAGCGCCCAGTTTCGCGGAGATGCTGCTCGCCGCCCCGAGGCGATTTTGAGTTTGAACGCCTGGACGCGGCGCCGCGCGAGGTTGAATTTTGATGTTCCTCGTCGATACCGACGTTCTTTCGGCGCTGACCAAGCGGCGGCGCGACCCCAATGTCGAAGCCTGGAATCGGGCGTCAGCGAACGGGGGATTTGTTCGTCAGCGTCATCAGCATTGGCGAGATCGAGCGCGGCATTGCCTCGCAGCGCGATAGGGATCCGGATTTCGCCTCGAAGCTTGCGAATTGGCTCGACCAAGTCGTCAGCGTTTACGGGACCGCATTCTGCCGTTCGATCTTGCTTCCGCCCGTCGCTGGGGGCAGCTCAGCGCAGCGCTCGGTCACCGCAGCGCTGATCTTCAGATCGCGGCGACCGCCCTCGAACGTGGGCTCACGATGGCGACGCGGAATGTCTCGGACTTCGAGCCGGCCGGCGTCTCCGTGGTCGATCCGTTCAGTTCGCCTCCGCGTGGCAAGCCCTAGGACACTACGTTTCCCTGCGCCTCTGTGCGACTCCTTCAAAGAGACTGGATGCTCCGGACTCTTTCGTTTTGATCCTCCCGATTAGGAGTTCGACTTGCACGCTGCGTATGTTGAACTCAGCGAGGGCGTCTTTCGCGCGAGCCCGCTCACCGGCGGCCCGTGGAGCCCGGAGCATCAGCACGCCGGCCCGCCGTCGGCGCTGATTTGCCGCGCCGTCGAGCGCGCGGCGGCGAAGGACGGCCTCACCCATCTCGGGCGGCTCACCGTCAATCTCTTGCGGCCCACGCCGATCGGCGAATGCGTCGTCGAGATCGGCCCCGACTATGTCGGCCGCAACGCCGGACATTTTTCCGGCCGCCTCGTCGCCGGGGACAAGGAGATCGCGCGCTTCACCGCGCTCATGCAGCGCGAGGAGGCGCTTCCCGTTCCGGCCGGAACGCCGGGCCACCCGGCGCCCCAGGCGCCGAAGCCGGTCGATCAGTCCCCGGTGGTGACGATCCCTTTCGCCAGCGAAGGCTTCGGCTATGCCGAACTGGTCGAGAACCGTCTCGCGTCGGGAAAATTCTTCGACGGCCCCTGCTCCGCCTGGTTTCGCATGAACCATCCGCTGGTTGCGGGCGAGGACCCGAGCCCCTATCAGCGCGTCGCGGTCGCCGCCGATTCCGGCAACGGCATCAGCGCGGCGCTCGACTTCAATCTCTATCTCTTCTCCAACTGCGATCTGACGATCAACCTCTTCCGCCGCCCGGCCAGCGAATGGATCTGCCTCGAGTCGGCGAGCCGGTTCGGCGGCAACGGCTGCGGCGTGGCGGAGTCCGCCCTCTATGACGAGGCCGGGCTCATCGGCCGCGCGACCCAGACTCTCGCGGTGAGGAAACGGTAGAGCGATTGGGAACGCTTTGACAATCGGCCCCGACCGCGACCATGTTCCTGCGCGCGATGGGCGCCGGCGCGCCGCGCGGAGGCCAAACCCATGCAAAACGTCGCCAACGCCGCCCCTGGAGGGACCGAGGCCGTAGGCAAGAAGGGCCTGAAGGAACGTGCGGTCAGCGAGCTCGAGAAATACGCCGTCATCACCGTCTATCTCTGGCTCCTGTTCGCGCTCTTCGGCCTGTACAAGCGGCAGGTGCTGTTGACGCACGGCGTTAGCGTCTGGCAGCAGGGCTTCGCCATCGTGAACGCGCTGATCTTCGGCAAGGTCATCCTGATCGCCCAGGCGCTCGAGCTCGGCAAGAGCCTGGAAAGGCGGATTCTGGCGTGGATCGTGCTCGGCAAGTCGCTGATCTTCGCCATCGTGCTCATCGCCTTTCATATCGGCGAGGAGGCGATCCGGTCCTGGTTCGAGAGTAAGCCGCTCTCAGCCGGCTTCGCCGACTTCGGCGGCACGCTGTCCGGCCTCCTGACCTACGCGGCGATCTTCTTCGTCGCGCTCATCCCCTTCTTCGCCTTCCAGGAGGTCGCGCGCGTTCTCGGCAGCGGCGCGCTTTGGAGCCTGTTCTTCCGCCGCGGCGCGGAACGGTTCCGGCTGGTCCAGGAATAGTCCCAGGCGCCCCTGTCGCCCGGCGAACGCCCTCGACCCGCGACTGCATCGGGGCGGCTGCGAATGCCATGATCGGCTGGCCGCCCTCTTCAGGCCGCCACGAGACCCAGATGCTCCTCCATAGGCGCAAAGTCGCGGTCGTCGTGCAGCAGCGCGCAGCGGCGTTCGATGCAGAACGTGCCGATGACGATATCCGCGGTCTTGCGGATCGTTATGCCGAGATCCGTCAGCTTGCGATAATTCCGGGCGGCGCGGGGCGCGAGATCGTCGTCGAGGAGCGGCACGACATCAAAACGGCGCAGGCCGCGTTCGATGCGCGCCGCGTGCGCCTCATCCCGAGCGCCCTGAAGAACTTCGAGCAGAATGAGATCGCCGACTAAGATCGGTTCGCGTCTGACGGCAGCCTCGAGTTTGGCGGTCGCCACCGTCCACGAGCCACCAAGGTGGGCGATCCACACCGAACTATCGACCAGGATCACGACGGGCGCGAAGGCCGGTCCCGACGCATCTCGTCGAGGTCGCCTTCCCAACCCAATCCCTCGAGGGCCTTCAGCGCTTTCGTCTGCTCGCGGACTCGAACCAGCAGCCGCAGACCCTCTTCGACCACCGCCCGTTTGGTCGGCAGGCCGGTCAGCCTCATGGCCCGAGCCATCAACTTTTCGTCGATTTCGATATTGGTGCGCATTGCAGGAGGCCGGATGTGTATAAATATGATGTTTTATACACAGCCGCGCGCCGGCGCAACTCAACACCCCGTTCAATCGCAGCGAGTCTCCGAAATCGAATGGCGCCAACTTCACCGCGAACCATTCATCGACGCCTTCCCCGCCTGCAGACCTTTGTGATCGCCTCTTGATGCGAGGCAAGGACGCCCCTCAGGCCCTTTGATTGCCGATGAATTCGAACGCGGGCTCGCTTATTTCGCGCGCAGCGCCTCGACCCCGGGAAGGGCCTTGCCTTCCATCCATTCGAGGAACGCGCCCCCCGCGGCGGACACGTAGGTGAACTGGTCGGCGGCGCCCGCTTCATTGAGCGCCGCCACCGTGTCGCCGCCGCCGGCGATCGCGTTGAGCTTGCCGCTCCGGACGAGGGCGCCGACGGTCTTGGCGATCGCGAAGGTCGCAGCCTCGAAGGGCGGCGTCTCGAAGGCGCCGAACGGCCCGTTCCACACCAGCGTCTTGATCTCGCCGAGGATTTCTTCGATCGCCGCCACCGACTTCGGCCCGATGTCGAGGATCATCTCGCCCTCGGCGACATGGTCGACGTCGGCGATTCGCGCATGCGCATGCGGCTTGAGCTCCTCGGCGACCGTCGCATCGACCGGCAGCGCGATGCGGCAATTGCCCTTCCGAGATTCGGCCATGATCGAGCGCGCGGTGTCGGCCATATCCTTCTCGCAGAGCGACTTTCCCACGGGCTTGCCCTCAGCGAACAGGAAGGTGTTGGCCATGCCTCCGCCGATGATGAGGACGTCGACCTTCTTGATGAGATTGCCGAGCAGCTCGAGCTTGGTCGAGACCTTCGCCCCGCCGACGATCGCGGCGATCGGCCGCTGCGGCGCCCCGAGCGCCATCGTCAGCGACTCGAGCTCGGCCTGCATCGCCCGGCCACAATAGGCCGGAAGCCTGTGGGCGACGCCTTCGGTCGAGGCGTGCGCGCGGTGGGCGGCGGAAAAGGCATCGTTGACATAGAGGTCGCCGAGCTTGGCGAGCTCCTCGACAAGGGCCGGATCGTTCTTTTCCTCGCCCTTGTAGAAGCGGGTGTTCTCCAAGAGCAGAATGTCGCCGTCCTTCATTTTTGCGATCGCCGCGGCGGCTGTCTCGCCGATGCAGTCGGCCGCGAAGGCGACCGGACGCTTGATGACGTCGGCGACCGCGGCGGCGACGGGCCTCAGCGAATAGGTTTCGTTTCGCGCGCCCTTCGGCCTGCCGAAATGGGCGAGCAGGACGACCTTGCCGCCCTTGCCCGCAATTTCCTCGATGGTGGGGGCGACTCGCTCGATGCGGGTCGCGTCGGTAACCCGGCCGTTTTCGGTGGGAACGTTGAGGTCGACGCGCAAGAGGACGCGCTTGCCGGAAACGTCGGCGTCGTCGAGCGTGCGAAAAGACGAGCTCATGTGTGTGTCGCCTTCAAGAGTGCGAATACGATGGCCGTTCCGGCCGCCCAGGTCGAAATCAGGGCGACAATTAATTGGATGAACGTCGGCGTCGCGCGAAGGTGACCTTCCACGCCGGCCACCCTCGCGTTCAAGTCGGAAAACTTCGCAGCGATGTCTCTTATGGCCGGCTCGAGTCGCTGCAGAGCCGCGTCAATGCGATCAATCTTCGCTTCGATCTGGCCGGCCCTGGACTCGAGCGCGACCGCGCGCTGTTCAATCATGGAATCCTCTGGACCATCCGGTCCCCCCGGGGCCGACAAGCTTCAGCGACGATCTCATTCCTGCTCGGCTGCCGCCAAAAAGTCGGACGACGTGCTTTTCTTGTAGGCCACAGCTCTCGCAAATGATCTCCACGACGCGATTGTCGGCGTCCGACGCCACCCCCGGCACAAGAGTTTGGTCGGTCCACATCCGAACCAGAAAATTGTCCGCTCCGCATCGGAGGCAATGAAGATCGGGAAAGCGCTTGCGCAAGGCTGCGCGAGCGTTTTCCATTTCCTTCCCCACGCCTCCGGAGCGATCTCGCTCACGAAAATCTCCGTCAGATCAGCTTCGCCATCGCGGCCGCCGTGTCGGACATGCGGTGCGAGAAGCCCCACTCGTTGTCGTACCAGGACAGGACGCGTACGAAGCTGCCGTCGATGACCTTGGTCTGGTCGAGATGGAACACGGACGAACGGGGATCGTGGTTGAAGTCGCTCGAGACGTTCGGCTTGTCGGTGTAGCCGAGGATGCCCTTGAGCGGACCGTTGCCGTCGGCGGCGGCTTTGACAGCCCCGTTGACCTCCTCTTTGGTCGTCGGCCGCTTGGCGACGAACTTGAGGTCGACCACTGAAACGTTCGGCGTCGGCACGCGGATCGCCGAGCCGTCGAGCTTGCCCTTGAGCTCCGGCAGGACGAGGCCGACCGCTCTGGCCGCGCCGGTCGTCGTCGGGATCATGTTCAGGGCCGCGGCGCGCGTCCGGTAGAGATCCTTGTGCAGCGTGTCGAGCGTCGGCTGGTCGCCGGTGTAGGAGTGGATGGTCGTCATGAACCCGCGCTCGATTCCAACCGCGTCGTTGAGCACCTTGGCCACCGGCGCGAGACAATTCGTCGTGCACGAGGCGTTAGAGATGACGAGATGGTCCTTGGTCAGCTTGTCGTGATTGACGCCGAAGACGACGGTGAGGTCCGCGCTGTCCGACGGAGCCGAGACGACGACCCGCTTGGCGCCGGCGGCGAGGAGAACCGCGGCCTTGTCCCGGGCGGTGAACCTGCCGGTGCACTCCATCGCCACGTCGACGCGCAGCTCCTTGTAGGGAAGCTCCGCCGGATCCTTGATCGCCGTGACCTTCATCTTGTGTGCGCCCACGAGGATCGTGTCGCCATCGACGACGACCTCGTGCGGGAAGCGCCCGTGCACGCTGTCGAAGCGCAAGAGATGCGCGTTGGTTTCGACCGGGCCGAGATCGTTGATCGCGACGACATCGACGTCCTTGCGGCCCGATTCGACGATCGCCCGCAACACCAGCCGGCCGATACGTCCGAACCCGTTGATCGCTACTCTGGTGACCATCGTTACCCTCTCCTCATGCCGCCCCCGATCGGCGGCTGCCCGCGCTCGTCCCGCGGGAAGCGGCCGCCCATGTGAAAGCGCCCGCTACATGCTCCTTCCCTAGCCCAGAGTCTATAGAGTCCTCGGGCGATGCGACAATTCGCCTTCGACTCTGAACCTGGGTTCGTCGTTTGTAACCGGGGCAAATCGGAGGGTGTGGTCTCCCTGTAGGGCGCGCTCGCTCAGCGCCGGCGGGATCGCCGACCCCGCCCTACAATGGCGCCCGGATATTCGCCGGGTTACCGCAGTCTCGCTGCGGCGGCCTGTGCGACAGCTTCGGGCGTGATGCCGAAATGCTGATAGAGCGGCTTGTAGGGCGCGCTACCGCCGAAGCCGGTCATGCCGACGAACGGTCCGTCGCCGATGATCGCGTCCCAGCCCTGGCGCACCGCCGCTTCGACGGCGACCTTCACCTTGGCCGAGCCGATCACCGCGCGGCGATAATCTTCTCCCTGCTCGAAGAAGGCGTCCATGCAGGGCACCGAGACGACGCGCGACGCGACGCCCTGTTCCTTCAGGAGCGCCTGCGCCGCGACCGCGATCGACGTCTCCGACCCCGACGCGAAGATCGAAACGATAGCCTCGCCGTCGGCGGCGGAAATCTCGTAGGCGCCCTTGGCGCAGAGGTTCTCGGACACGTGCGCCCGGCGCAGCGCCGGCAGGTTCTGCCGGGTCAGCGCGAGGATCGAGGGCGAATGCCGCTCGAGCGCCGCCTGCCAGCATTCCACCGTCTCCACGCTGTCGGCCGGACGCCACAGGTAGAGGTTGGGCATCGCCCGCAGCGACGCCAGATGCTCGACCGGCTGGTGGGTCGGCCCGTCCTCCCCGAGGCCGATCGAATCGTGGGTGAACACATGCACGACCCTGGCTTTCATCAGGGCGGCTATCCGCAGAGAAGGACGGCAATAGTCGGTGAAGCAGAGAAAAGACGCGCCCGACGGAATGAGACCGCGGTGAACCGCAATGCCGTTGCACGCCGCGGCCATGCCGTGCTCTCGAATGCCCCAGTGGATGTAGCGGCCGGAAAAGTTGTCCGGCGTGATCTCGGGGGTTGCTGCGACCTTGGTGTTGTTGGAGGGGGTCAAGTCGGCGGAACTCGTCACGAGCTCCGGCACGGCGGGCGCGATCACGTTGAGCGCCGCTTCGCCCGCCTTGCGGGTCGCGACTTCCGGCGCGTCGGCGGCGAGCTTGCGCTTGTAGGCGTCGATGACGCCGTCGAAGTCCTTCGGCAGGTCGCCGCGGATGCGCCGCTCGAATTCGGCCCGTTTCCCCGGCTCGAGCGCCGCGAGTCTTTCCCGCCACGCAGTGTTTTGCGGCTTGCCGCGCGCGCCCACCGCCCGCCAGGCGGCAAGAATGTCGTCCGGCACGACGAAAGGCTCGTAGGGCCAGTTGAGGTTCTTGCGCGCTCCCGCGACCTCGGCGGCGCCGGGCGCCTCGCCATGCGCCTTGTTGGTCCCGGCCCTGGTCGGCAAGCCGAAGCCGATCGTCGTCCTGCAGGAGATCATCGTCGGCCGGTCGGAGTTTTGCGCGGCGCGGATGGCGTTGCGGATCGCCTCGGGATCGTGTCCGTCGATCCCGCTCGCGTTCCAGCCAGCGGATTCGAAGCGCATGACCTGATCGACCGAGTCGGAGAGCGACGTCTTGCCGTCGATCGAGATGCCGTTGTTGTCGTAGAACACGATGAGCTTATGGAGCTTGAGATGGCCGGCGATGGAGATCGCCTCCTGGCTGACGCCCTCCATCAGATCGCCGTCGGAGACGAGCACATAGGTGTGGTGATCGACGATCTCGGGAAAGTGCGCCGCCAGCATCCGTTCGGCGATCGCCATCCCGACCGAGGTGGCGAGCCCCTGCCCCAGCGGGCCCGTCGTCGTTTCGACCCCGATCGTATGGCCGTACTCGGGATGGCCGGGCGTCTTGGAGCCGAGCTGGCGAAACTGCTTCAGATCCTCGACCGTCAGTCCCTTGTCGCCGCCGACGCCGGTCAAATACAAAAGCGCATAGAGCAACATGCAGCCGTGGCCGGCTGAAAGGACGAACCGGTCCCGGTCGGGCCAGTCCGGGTCGGATGCGTCGAACTTGAGCACGTCGCGGAAGAGCACGGTCGCAAGATCGGCCGCTCCCATCGGCAGGCCGGGATGGCCGCTCTTGGCCTTCTCGACGGCGTCGACGGCGAGAAACCGGATTGCGTTGGCCATGGAATCGTGGCTCGGACTCGTCGCCATGGAGGGTCTCCTCATGCTGTTGCTTCGTCGCCCGGCCGGGCGGAACGCCCCCAAGTAAGCGAGGCGGCCGACGCCCTGTCAATGTGCACAGTTTTCCCCCTCGCCGCTCGTTGACGCCCCGTTCACGCGTCGCGTAAACAAAACGCCGCAATGGACGGACGCGAAACCATGCCGGACGCGCTGGAGCGCTCCCTGAAGCGTCTCGCCGAGGCCGTCGCCTCTCTCGAGCGGGCGTCTGAGCGGCGCATCCGCCGCGACGAGGCGCGCGCCAGCGCCGAAGAGGAATACGCCCTCATGCAGGACGACCGCTCGCGACTGGCGGTCGAACTCGACTCCGCGCTCGATCGTTCCCGCGCGCTGGAGGCGGCCAATGCCGAAGCGGGCGCTCGGCTGGCGCGCGCCGCCGAGACGATCGGCGCCCTCATCGAACGAATGGAGCGGCCGGCGGATTGACAGCCGGCGCCGGCAAGGGAAGCTCGCGTCATGGCGCACGTATCAGTGACGATCGACAATCGCCGATACCGGGTTGCCTGCAACGAGGGCGAGGAGGCGCGGCTCACGCAGCTCGCGGCGATGATCGACGGCAAGGTCGCCGAATTGCGCAAGTCCTTCGGCGAGATCGGCGACCAACGGCTCATCATCATGGCGGCCCTGACGATCGCCGACAGCCTGACCGAGGCGCGGGACGAGCTCGAGGCCGAGCGGGAGCGCGCCCGCGCCGCGCTCGCACGATCGGACGCGGCCGCGGCGAACATGGACGCGCTCGGCGCACGGCTCGAGGCGCTGGCCGAGCGGCTGGCGGGCGGCGCGGAGGCGTGAGCCGGGCACCGCCCCGAAGGCCGTCTCAGACCGTCGATTCCATCTTCGTCATCATCTCCGCGGTCTCGATCGCAGGCAGCGCCGACCGGATGGCGAGCTCCATGACGATGAGGCTCCAGATCGCGACGGCGACCACGCCAGGCCAGAAGGTCATCCATCCCAGGCCGCCGTCGACGTCGCCGATCGCCGAGAGAATCCACATGCCGCCGAACCAGGGAACCAGCCAGGCGATGTAGCGCCAGCCGAACTCCCCCGCCGGCATTCTGGCGACCAGGTGGTAATAGAGGGCGTAGAGCACGAAGACGACGATCATGATGATGTACAGGAAGCTGTCCGTCTTGAAGCCGGTCCAGTAGAGGATCCAGTTGCTGCAGATGAAGGCGACCGGCGCGATAACCTCGGCGCCCCACAGCCGGAAGGGCCGCTGAACGGTCGGCTGATTGCGGCGCAGAACCAGGAGCACGATCGGCCCCAGCCCGTAGGTGATGACCGTAACCGAGGTGATGTAGGACACCATGAGCTGCCACGCCGGGAACGGCAACAGGAACAAGACGCCGACGATCCACATGATGAGGACGCCGGCCCATGGCGCCCGGGCAGCGTTCAGGGAGCTGAGCCAGCGCGGGCCCGCAGCGGTCTCGCCCGTCGCGAACAGGATGCGCGAGCCGCCGGTCATGTACATGAGCGCCGTGCCGCTCGGGGAAATATAGGCGTCGATGTAGAGCAGGGCGGCAAGCCAGCCGAGCCCGAGCGTCGCGGCCAGCCCGGCGAAGGGTCCCGCCGCGCCGGCGAAGGTGATGTTCGCCCATCCATGGGCGAGATCGTCGGGTCTCAGCGCCATCAGGAACGCGACCTGAAGCAGGACGTAGATGACGCCCGAAATCAGGACCGAGCCAACGACCGCAAGGGGAATGTCGCGGCCGGGATTCGCGCTTTCGCCTCCGAGGTCGATGGCGGTGCGGAAGCCGAGATAGCTGAACACGATCCCGGCGGTCGGCAAGGCGGTGAAGATGCCGGTGAACTTGTAGCTCTTCGGATCGGCCGCCCAGACGTTCCAATGTGAACTCGCCAGGATGAGGACGATGAGCGTCAGCACCGGCACGGCGATCTTCCACCACGTCACGGTGGAGTTGACGGTCAGCAGCATGCGCACCGCGAGCAGATTGAGCCAGGCGAAGATCAACAGCAACACGGCGCAGGCGAAAAAGCCCGCCACCGTCAGCAGGCCGGATGTGTGCGGCTGGAGGAAGTAGGGAAGGTAGTTGTTGGCGTAGGTGACGACCGCCTCAGCCTCGACGGACGGCACTGCGACATAGGCGAGGAACAGCATCCAGGCCCAGATGCGGCCGAGCCCCTCCCCGTGGCTCGCGTGGCTCATATGCACGAGCGCGCCGCTCTTCGGGAAGAGCGCCGCGAGCTCGGCGAAGCAGAGCGCGATCAGCACGATAATGACGCCGCCGACGACCCAGCTCCAGATGCTCAAGGGGCCGGCGATCTTCGCCGCGTGAAAGGCGCCGAACAGCCAGCCCGACCCGATAATGCTAGTCGTGCTGGCGAACAAAAGGCCGATGATGCGCGCATCGCGGCGCAGCTCGCCGGGCGATACGAGGTGGGAGGCGTGAGACATGTCCAAGACTCCTCTCTTGCGCCGAAGCGCCCCGAAGGCGCCCGCGCACAAAAGCGCAAATCGCGTTTCCCCGCTCTTCGAGAAGCCGACGGGGTCTGGACTTATCGATAAACGCGCAACTCTGCGCGGAAAGCGCACGCATAGCCTGCGATTTAGGCAAGCTTAAGAAATTCCGCGCCCGCGTCGCAGAAAACTTGGCCGAAGTCTTTTCAGTTCACGCCGCCCGGGCGCGATCTCGTGCAAGAAGGCTCAGAGGCGAGACTGCGCGAACGCCACGCCGCACTCGACGATTTCCGATGCGATCGCCGACAAAGCGTCGGCGCTGTCGGGCTTGACATAGACCTTGTCAGCGCCGGCGCGCAGCGCCTCGTCGTGCACCGGCTGGGCGGTCGACGTCGTCAGCACGAACACCGGCAGCTCGCTCAGCTCCAGCGTCGCGCGCAAGGCGCGCAGGAACTTGACGCCGTTCAGGCGCGGCATGTTGAGATCGAGCACCAGCACGTCCGGAAGCTTGTTCGTCAGATCCTCGATCGACACCCGGTAGGCCGCCTCCAGTCCGTCGCCCGCGCGTTCGAGGGCGATTTCCTGCAACACGCCGGACTTCACGTTGTCCAACGCGCGCTCGAACAGGAAGACGTCGTCCGGATCGTCCTCGATCAACATGACACGGCAGGGTCTCGGCTTGGCGGTTGCATCTGGCATCGGCATGATCGGCGGGTAGGTAAGCATCCGGGAACACTATATCACAGCCACCGGTTCTCGGCATCAGAGCGGCCGTAACAGCCGCAAGAGGCTGGAGTGAGGCGAGACCATGCCGACGAATGCGCAAAGCGACGACCGCTTCCGGCTGGCGGTCGACGCCTCTCCCGCGGCCATGATCATGGTCGACGCGAATGGCCTGATCGAGTTCGCCAACGCCGAGACCGAGCGGATGTTCGGCTACGCCATTTTCGAGCTGATCGGACAGTCGATCGACATTCTCGTCCCCACCCGCTCGCGAGAATCGCACGCGGGGCTGCGGCGCGGCTTCTTCGGCAATCCGAGCGCGCGCCCGATGGGCGCGGGGCGCGATCTCTACGGGACGCGCAAGGACGGACAGGAGTTTCCTGTCGAGATCGCGCTCACCCCGATCGAGGCCGAGCACGGTCCGATCGTGCTGGCGACCATCGTCGACATCACCGCACGGCGCAAGGCGGAGGAGGAGCACGCCCGGCGCGCGGCGGACCTCGAAATCGCCAACGAGCGCCTGACCCAGTTCGCCTATGTGGCCTCGCACGATCTGCAGGAGCCGCTGCGCAAGATCGCGGTCTACGCCGACCTCTTGGAGAAAGCGATCGCGCAGTCCAACGAGCGTGACATCGGCCGCGCCACCTCGGTCATCGCCAATTCGGCCGCGCGGGCCCGGCGGATGGTCCAGAACCTCCTCGCCTTTTCGCGGGTCACCGGGAACGAGACGCGGTCCGAGCCGCTCGACCTGCGCGCGGAAGTCGATCTCGCGCTCGGCGACCTGTCGGCGTCGATCGAGGAGACCGGCGCGCGAATCGACATCGACATCGCGCCGATCGTGGTCCGCGCGGACAGGACGCAGCTCGGCCGGCTCGTCCTGAACATCGTTTCCAACGCGATCAAGTATCACAAGCCCGGAGCCGCCCCGGCAATCGAGATCCGCGCGAAGCCCGCCGGCCGCGCCCAGGCGACGCTGTCGATCGCCGATGACGGAATCGGCTTCGACGAGACGTTCGCCAAGCAGATTTTCGAGCCGTTCAAGCGGCTCCACGACATGGCGGACTATTCCGGCACCGGTATCGGGCTGGCGATCTGCAAGGCGATCGCTGACCGCCACGGCTGGCCGATGACCGTTCGCTCGCGGCCCGGCGAGGGGGCGACGTTCACGGTGACCGTGCCGACCGCGTGAGGGACCCGGAGGCCGCGCCCTACCGAGGGCCCTTGGCGAATTTGGCGAAGGCGTCCTTGTAGTCGGGATGCCATCTCGACAGCGGCGGACGGTTCTCGACGATATCGCCCGCCGCCCAAAGGATGCGTCGCTCGTCGGTCGCGCGGGTGACCTCGTTGTCGGGGCAGAGGATGTAGAAATCGCCGGCCGCCATCGAGTCGATCATGAAGTCGACCACCTGATCGGCCATCCAGGCGCCGGCCGGCTTCTCGACGGCCCTCGTCAGCCCGGTGAAGGTGAATCCCGGGATCAGGAGGTGCGCGCTGACCCTGCAGCCCGCGATGTTGCGCAGCTCGTGGGCGAGCGCCTCGGTTACGACCTTCACCCCGGCCTTCGACACGTTGTAGGCGGCGTCTCCCGGCGGGCAGGTGATCCCCTGCTTCGATCCCGTGTTGACGATCGCCGAGGGCGCGCTCTGCCTGATCATCGCCGGCGCGAAGACATTGACCCCGTGGATAACGCCCCAAAGGTTCACCTCGATGACCCGGCGCCACTTTTCGAGGTCGCCGAGAACGCCCGCGCCGCCTTCGACGCCTGCATTGTTCATCAGGACCGCAACCTCGCCGAAATCGGCGATGGTCAGGTCCCTCAGGCGCTCGACGTCGGCGGCCTCGCTGACGTCGACGACGCAGAGGCGGACGTCGCCCGGATGAGCGGCAAGCCGCGCGATCCGATCCTCGGCCGCCTCGAGCGCCTCGGCGTCGGCGTCGGCCATGACGACCTTCATGCCGAGTCCGGCGAATTTCGCCGCGGCGGCAAGGCCAATTCCGCTCGCCGCGCCGGTGACGACGGCGACCCGGCCGGGGCCGAGAGAGGGATGTAGAGGCATGCGAAGCTCCTTTTCGCCTTGCGCGTTTCGCCGAGATCCGGCCCTCGCGCCGCAACGGCCGCATCCCGGCGCGGAGCCTCGCCTAAAGCAAAGCCATCACGATATTCGGCTCCGCGCAAGCGGGCAAACTCCCGCCTCCCGATTGACGAGCACTCGGCGGCCGAGGTCCGCGCCAGCAGGGATTGCAGGGGACCGGCCGCGAGTACGCAAAGGACGTCTCCCAGCCGAGGCGTTCGTCAGGCGACCGCGCGCTCCTCCGCATTCACGATCGCTTCGAGCTCGACGGCGGCGGCCTGGTAAGCGTTCCGGATGATGTCGGCGGCCTCGGCCACCTGCTCTTCGTCATGGTTGGCCATGACCTGGAGCCGGAATCGCGCCGCCCCCTTGGGCACGGCCGGGAATTCGACGAGGTTGGCGACCAGGCCCCTATACGACAACTGTCGGCTGACCAGCCGGGCGAGCGCTTCGGTGCCTGTCTTCACGGCGACGATCGGGGACGGAGCGCCGTAGACTTCCATTCCCGAGGCGATCAACTTCTCCCGCAGCGAAAGAATGTTCCGCATGAGCGCGTCTCGCCTCGTTCGTCCCTCTGGCGATTCGACGATCTCGAAGGCTTTCACCACGACCGCGGCCTGGATCGGCGACAACGCGTTCGAGAAGGTGGTCGGCGTGCTGAAGTAACGGAGATATTGCTGAACGCCGCGCGACGGGGTGGCGACAAACCCGCCATTGGAGGCGAAGGTCTTCGAGAAGCTCCCCATGACGATGTCGACCTTGCCGAGCATCTTTTGCAGGCCGACGTGTCCGCGCCCGTCGTCGCCGATGCAGCCGAGATCGTGCGCCACGTCGACCATCAGCGTGGCGTCGTATTCGTGGCAGAGATCGGCGAGAGCCGCGATGTCCGGCGTATCGGAATCCATCGAGAACAGGCCCTCGGTGACGACGAGGACGCCGTTCGTCTTGTCCTTGGCGCGGATGTCGGCAAGCCAGCGACGCGCCGAATCCGCCTCGCGATGCCGGAAGAGATAGACATTCTTCGTCGCCGCCGCCGCTCCTTCCTGCAGGCAGGCATGCGCGAGACAGTCCATCACGATGTAGTCGCTCGAGCGCACCAGCCCCTTGATCGCGCCGAAACCGGCGGCGAAGCCGGTCGGAAACAGGACCGTCCGCTCCATGCCCAGGAAGTGGGAAATCTTGCGCTCGAGGGCGATCGAATGCGTCGTGTTGCCGATGAACGCCGGCGATCCGGCGCTGTGAACGCCATAGTGCTCGATCGCGTCATGCGCGGCCTGGCGGATGGCGGGATGGGAGGACAGGCTGAGATAGTCCTGCGAGCCGAAATTCACCCCTTCCGTCTTGCGGCCAAGGTCGTCGCGCACCGCGCCTGACGGCCGCGGGCCCGCGTCGGTCGCACGGGAATAGGGCCAGAACCCATCCTGGAAACGCTGGTACTGCCACTTGTGGAAACCCTCAATGCGCTGAAGCAGATCGGGTCCCTCGACGACGCGGTACTCGCGCAAGCTGCCTGTCAATGTCGACGGCAGCGCAGATTTGCAATTGCTTCGCATGGTGGGTTCTCATGAGCCGATCGCGAATTCGCGAACAGGTTTTCCGCTGGATGAAAGTTGGCGTTCGATCTTCCCGATGAGGCGGACGAAATCGATCGGCTTGGTGTCGAAATCGCAACAGCCGACCTCGACGCTGCGGCGACGGTCGCTCTCGAGCGCATGCGCCGTGATCGCGATGACCGGCGTCGCGCAGAGCGCCGCGTTCGCGTGGATGAGCTGCGTCGCTTCCCAACCGTCCATGGCGCCGAGTGCGACGTCCATCAGCACGAGATCCGGCCTCGCCTCGCCGGCCATCCGCACGCCCTGCGGCCCGTCCTCGGCGCACAGGACCTCGTAGCCCGCGCGCATCAGTCGACGACTGAGCATGTCTCGGTTCAATTCGTTGTCTTCGACAAGGAGAATGAGCGGCACGGCTCTCATCCGGTCAGGCGGCTTCAGCGAGATCGGCGGCGGGGCGATCGACCCAACTCGCTTCGCAGCGGCGGCGCGGCAGCGTGACGACGACGGTCGTTCCGGCGCGCGGGACGCTTCGCACGGACAGCGAAGCGCCCATGAGGCCGCACAGCCGATGGCAAAGCGGCAAGCCGAGGCCCGCGCCGCCGTATTTGCTCGCGCTGACGTCGTCCCTGCTGTTGAAGGTCTCGAACAGGCCCGGCAAGAGCGTCTCCGCAATGCCCGGCCCCTCGTCGGCCACCGATATCTCGACGAATTCGCTCGCCGCCGCCGAGCTGGGGGCGCGGGCGACAATCTCCACGTCGCCCTGCGGCGCGTGACAGACGGCGTTGTCGATGAGCGCGTCGAGGATTTGCTCGAGCTTGGCCGTGTCGGCCTCGATCAACCCGACGACGCCTTCGATGCGCGACGAAACGCTGCGCCCTTCGGACCGGCGCCCGGGAGCCCAGCGATCGGCCACTTGTCGCAGGAGCGCGGCGACATCGACCGGCTCGGCGAAGACCTCCATCTTGCCGGCTTCGATCTTCGACAGGTCGAGGATCGCGTTGACGAGGCGCAGAAGGTGACGGCCGGCGTCATGGATCCGGTTGAGATCGTCGACGCCCTGCGGATCGACGTCGGGATCGGTATCCTCGAGAAGCATCTGGCTGTAGCCGATGATGGCGTTCAACGGCGTCCTGAGTTCGTGGCTGGTCCTCGCGAGGAAATCCGCCTTCGCCGCGCTCGAGCGCTCGGCCTCCGACACCGCTCCGCGCAGTTGGCTTACGGTCTCGAGATGCTTGCGCACTTCTTTTTCGAATTCGCCGTGGGAAGCCAGAATGCGCGCATAGAAAAGCGCCATCATCGACACGTAGATCGACGCGCTGATGATCGATATGAGGCCGATCCCCTGCATGTCGGCGAGAGGAATCGTCTGCGGAAAGTGACCGCCGAGAGCGAACACCGCGATAAAGACCGCGAAGCTCGTCGTTATCTGCAGCAGGATCGTGACGCAGTTTCTGACGCTGGCGCCGAGATAAAAGAAGGCGAGCAACGGTACAGTGACCAGCCACGGCAGAAACGGCGAGGAAAGGCCTCCGTAGAAGAAGCAGCCCCATAATATCGCGAAGAGAAGATTCTGAATCGACGCGAATGATAGGAGGGCGTAACGGCCCGTCTGCTTGAGCAGGAACGGATAGGCCCAGAAACTGCAAATCGAGGCGCCGAGGACGAGGAGCGTTCTAGCGTCTTTCGGGTCCGCCCATAGCAGGTAAGCGGGAATGACGTTGCCCAGGATCGGCCCGAACATATGGCTGAAAAGGAACATGCGCGCTCGGGTGCGCATCTCGCGGTCGGCGAGCAGCTCGCCCGGAATGAACCAGTCGATTGTCCCTGTGAATGCGGTGCTGAACGACATCTGGGTCTACGATTCCGGCCGTCAACCGTACTTCGAATGCGTTAGCATGGCTCTAAACAATGTGGTAAACGGCGACATTCTCTTCATACGTGACAATGGTTATCGTTTTACTAATGGACGAGCAGCGCTTACGATTCGTTAACCATAATAATGGATAATGCTTTCGTTTCCGCAAAGTAAAGACCAGGCGGCCCGCCGGATCGCAAGACAATGCTCACTTGCTGTTCCGATGGTCGTCCGGCTCTGCCGAAACGCCGTTTCCATGCTCTCCATCGCGCTAAGCATCAGTGACTGGTTCATCCCCGAGCGGTCGAGGCGCAGCAGGTCCGACCTCGGGCGCGCCCGCACCTTCGTGCTCACGCATCTCGTCGGTCCGGCCAGCGGCGCGTCGATCGTCGCCTTCTTGTTCATGGCCGATCCGTCGCCAGGGCTCCACGTCCCGCTGATCGCGTTCGGAATCGCCAGCTTCTGGGTGCTTCTCCCCGTGCTGCGGGTGACCGGAAACCTCCACCTGGTTGCAATCCTCTCGGTGCAGACGTTGATCGCGGTGACCCTGTTCGGGGTTTACAACTACGGCGGCGTCAGCTCGCCATTCCTGGCGTGGTTGCTGATTGCGCTGGCCAACGGCTTCTTTTACCTCAGCGACCGGCCCTTGAGCGTCTTGGCGATCTTCGTCCTGAACGTCGCGGCTTTCATCGCGATCTGGCTGGCGGCCGGCGATCTTCCCAACCGCGTTCCGATGGACCAGATGTCCGCCGTCGGCATCGTGTCCGTGACCAGCGCGACCTTGTACATGGCCTGGCTCGCCATCTACTACGGGCGTCTCCTGACGTCCGAATCGGCCCTCGAGCATGAAGCCCAGCGGCATCGCCAAACGGCGGAACAGCTCGCGGAGGCGAGGGACAAAGCGGAGAGGGCGAGCCGAGAGAAGTCGATCTTTCTCGCCAAGATGAGCCACGAACTGCGGACGCCGCTCAACGCCGTCATCGGTTACAGCGAGATTCTGCAGGAAGACGCCGACCTGTCGGGCGACGCCCGGCGAGCCAAGGATCTGTCGAGAATCACCGCGGCCGGCAAGCATCTGCTGTCGCTCGTCACCGACATTCTCGACATCACCCGGATCGAAGCCGACCAGATGGAGCTGCAGATCGGCGACTTCGCCGTCGCGCGCCTGATCGAGGACGTGGCGGCGACGGCGGCGCCTCTGGCGAAGTCCAACGGCAATCGGTTGGCGACGCGCGTCGATCCCAACGCCGGGCGCATGGCCTCCGACCAGCTGCGTCTGCGCCAGGCGGCGCTCAATCTCATGAGCAACGCGGCGAAGTTCACCTCCAACGGCCTCATCGAGCTCTCCGCTCGCCGTTTGCGCGTCGAGTCCGGCGACTGGATCGAAATCGAGGTGCGCGACACCGGGATCGGCATCGCGCCGGACGATCTGAAGAACATTTTCCAGGACTATATGCAGGTGAATTCCGCCGAGGCGCGCAAACGCAAGGGCACAGGCCTCGGTCTCGCGCTGAGCCAGAAGCTCTGCATGATGATGGGCGGGAGCATCTTCGTCGACAGCGAGCTCGGCCATGGCGCCCGGTTCACGATTCGCGTTCCCGCAATCTTGAGCGCCGACGCCGATCGACTCGCGCGCCCTCGAGAGGACGAGGCGCTGATCGGCGCCCTGGCGTGACATGCCGAAAGAGGAACCCCCATGAGGTCTTTCGCCCACACGGCTTTGACGGCGCCGGCGTTGGACCATCGCGCGCTTCCGGCCGCCAGGCTGATGGTCGTCGACGCCGTCGCGGATAATCGCGCTTTCCTGTCACGCCGGTTCGTCGAACGCGGGTTCGAGGTCGTCGAGGCCGATTGCGCCGCCGAGGCGCTGAGACTCGTTCAGGGGCAGACGTTCGACGTCGTGCTTCTCGACCTGACGTTGCCGGATGGGAACGGCGCCGAGGTCCTGCGTCAGATTCGCCAGAAATTTTCGGCCTCGCTTCTGCCCGTCATCATGATGACCCCCAGCGGCCAAGCGGAAGACGTCATCGACGCGATGAAGATCGGCGCCAACGATTACGTGACGAAGCCTGTCGATTTCTCCATTGCGCTGGCGCGGGTCAACAACCAGGCCGCGCGCCGGCGGGCGGAGCTCGAGCTTGGCGCCGTCGATACGACGGCGAAAACGAACGAGCGCGCGCTTCCGGCCGCCAGACTGCTGATCGTCGACGACATCGCGGACAATCGCGCGGTGCTGTCGCGGCGATTTGTGAAGCGCGGATTCGAGATCGTCGAAGCCGACAGCGGCGCGGAGGCGCTGAGGCTCGTCCAGGAGCAGACATTCGACGTCGTGCTTCTCGACGTGATGATGCCGGACATGGACGGCATGGAGGTTCTGCGCCGGCTCCGCAACAAATTCTCCGCGGCGCTCCTGCCCGTCATCATGGTGACCGCCAAGACCCAGCCGGAGGACATCGTCGAGGCGCTGAAAGCCGGCGCCAACGACTACGTGACGAAGCCCGTCGACCTTTCCATCGTGCTGGCGCGCGTGAACAACCAAGTGGCCCGCCGTCGGGGCGAGGCGGCGATTCGCAAGGCCAACGAGTCGCTCCTGAACGCGATGACTCACCTCGAGCAGCGTGTGGCGCTGGAAAAGCAGATCGCCCATCTCGCGCATCACGACATGCTGACGGGCCTGTCCAATCGATTCGCCTTCGACGAAAGACTGAACGCGGAGCGCCAATTCGCACGGGACACCGGCTCCCAGCTCAGCCTCCTGTTCATCGATCTCGACGGCTTCAAGAACGTCAACGACGCGCTCGGACATGCGGTCGGCGACGAATTCCTGAAGGAAGTGGCGACCCGCCTGACGAAGGTCGTCGGGACAACCGACTTTTGCTCGCGACTCGGCGGCGACGAATTCGCGGTTGTTCACGTTTCCAGGGACGTCCGCACGACGGCCGCATCGCTCGCGCAAAGGATCATCTCGGCCGTCGACGGTTGCAACAGCGTCGGAGGGCATCAGGTCTTCGTCGGGGCGAGCATCGGCGTCTCCGTGCTCGAGGGCGGCGACGACGATTCGGCGGCTCTGCTGAAACGAGCCGATCTCGCGATGTACCGTGCGAAGGCCGACGGACGCGGGGTCTATCGCTTCTTCGAGGCGAATATGGCCGATCAGGCCAAACTGCGTCGAAGCCTGGAGCTCGATTTGCGCCGGGCGGCCGACAACGGCGACTTTCAGCTCTACTATCAGCCGATCGTCGGCCTCAAGGAGCGCAAGGTCGCGGGCTTCGAAGCGCTGATGCGCTGGCGCCATCCGACCCGCGGCTTCGTGCCGCCGAGCGAATTCATCCCGTTGGCCGAAGAAACCGGCCTCATCGTCCCGATCGGCGAATGGGCCTTGCGCCAGGCCTGCGCGGACGCCGCGCAATGGCCGAACGATTTGCGCGTCGCGATCAATCTGTCGCCGGTTCAGTTCCGCAGCGCCGGCCTCGTCTCTGTGGTCCTCTGCGCCCTCGCCGCTTCAGGGTTGCCTGCGGAACGGCTCGAACTCGAAATCACCGAAAGCGTCGTGTTGCGGAACAGCGCACAGAACATGTTCATCCTCGGCCGGCTGCGCGAGCTCGGCGCGCGCATCGCGCTCGATGATTTCGGGACCGGGTATTCCGGCTTGGGCTACCTTCGCGCGTTCCAGTTCGACAAGATCAAGATCGACCAGTCTTTCGTGCAGGAAATGCTCCGGCGCCCCGAAAGCTGCGCGATCGTGCGCGCCGCCATCAGCCTGGGAGGAAGCCTCGGCCTGTGCACGACCGCCGAAGGCGTCGAGAGCCTCGATCAGCTCGACTACCTGCTCGCCCAGGGCTGCACCGAGGTGCAGGGCTTTCTGTTCAGCAGGGCGCAACCGAACGCCAAGGTCGTCTGCATGGTCGAGGAGATCGGGCGATGCATCGGCGCCGGAAATTCCGCTGCGCGGGCGAGCTGCTAGCGATCGAGCTGATGCGCCGAGATCGCGCAAGGCTAGCTCGCTGGACGGGGCCGGACAGGGCGCATCAAGGCGCGAGATATCCCTGCACTAGCCTGAACAGGGACTTTCGTTTCCCTGATGGGCCGAAAAATGTCCCTGTTCGCCCGCGTAGGAAATTTTGCCGCAGCACCCTCGATTCATTGGGCTTTTCGAGACGGTTTTTCCTCGAATGGGCCGAAAAACGAGAGAGTCCCTGCTATATTCGCTGCGGCATGGAATCCGGCCGCGCTCGAGGCGAGGCGGCCTTTCGTCAGATCCTCCCCTCGCGGCGCATGAGCCGCATGACCGCGCCGAGCGTCGCCTTGAGCGAGGCCATCACGATGTTCGGATCCATCCCCATGCCATGCAGCGAGCGGCCTTCCGCGTCCTGGATCTCGACATAGCTCGCGGCGGTCGCGTTGGCCCCGCGTCCGACCGCGTGCTCGTGATAATCGATGAAGGAGAACTCGACCCCGAACGCCTTCTTCAGCGCATCGACGAAGGCGTCGATCGGTCCGTTGCCCTCGCCCTCGATGGCGGAGGTCGTTCCGTCGGCCCTGCGCAACACCGCGAAGAGCTCGCGGTTGTCCGGGCTGGTCGGAACGATCTGCTGCTTGACGAGCGTCATCGGCGCGCCGTCGAGCAGATAGGATTGGCGGAACAACGCCCAGAGCTCGGGCGAAGTCAGCTCCTTGCCGTCGGCGTCCATCCGCTCCTGCGCGATCTTGGAAAATTCGATCTGCAGCGAGCGCGGCGCGTCCAGTCCGTAATCGGCCTTCAGGATGTAGGCCATGCCGCCCTTGCCGGACTGGCTGTTGATGCGGATCACCGCCTCGTAGTCGCGCCCGACGTCCTTCGGATCGATCGGCAGGTAGGGCACCATAAAGAGCGGGTCGTTGCGCTTCTCCTGCGCCTCGAAGCCCTTCTTGATCGCATCCTGATGCGAGCCGGAAAAGGCGGTGTAGACGAGCTCGCCGACGTAAGGGTGGCGTTGATGCACCGGCAGCTGGTTGCAGTACTCGGCGATTTCCTTGACCGCGGTCACATCGCTGAGGTCGAGCCTCGGATCGACGCCCTGGGTGAAAAGGTTCAGCGCCATCGTGACGATGTCGACGTTGCCGGTCCGCTCCCCGTTGCCGAACAGCGTTCCCTCGACCCGCTCCGCGCCGGCCATCAGCGCGAGCTCGGCCGCGGCGACCGCCGTGCCGCGGTCGTTGTGCGGGTGCACGGACAGGATCACGCTCCCCCGGTCGGAGATGTTTCGGCCGAACCATTCGAACTGGTCGGCGTAGGTGTTCGGCGTCGCCATCTCGACGGTCGCCGGCAGATTGAGGATGAGCCGCCTCGAGGGCGTCGGAGAGATGACGTCCTTGACCGCCTCGCAGATCTCGAGGGCGAAATCGAGCTCGGTGCCGGTGAAGCTCTCGGGAGAGTACTCGAACTCGAATTCCGTCTCCGGCGAGGCCTGGGCGAGCGCCCTGACCTGCTTCGCCGCCGCGACCGCGATATCCGTCACGCCCTTCTTGTCGGTTCGGAAGACGACCTCGCGCTGCAAGGTCGAGGTAGAGTTGTAGAAGTGGAGGATGACCTTCTTCGCCCCCTTCACCGCTTCGAACGTGCGCTCGATCAGTTCGGGGCGGCATTGGGTCAAGACCTGGATCGCCACACCGTCGGGGATGGCGCCGTCCTCGATGATCGAGCGCACGAAGTCGAAGTCGGTCTGCGAGGCGGACGGAAAGGCCACCTCGATCTCCTTGAAGCCCATGGTCACGAGCAGCCGGAACATGCGGTTCTTGCGCTCGATCCCCATCGGCTCGATCAGCGCCTGGTTGCCGTCGCGCAGGTCGACCGAGCACCAGATCGGCGCCGTCTCGACGACGCGCGAAGGCCACTGGCGGTCGGGCAGAATGATCGGCTGGAAGGCGCGGTATTTGTGAACGGGCATGGCGGTCATGGCGAACTCTGGAAGATTGCGAAGGCCCCGAGCCGGATTCGCCGGCTGGTGATAGCCTTTTTCCTTGGAGAGACTGGAGGCGAAACGATGCGTCCCGGCGCTATCTAGAGCGCCGGGCTGATAAGTCTGAGGTTCGCCGACCGGGTTCGCATGGGGCTCTTCAAGCAGAGCGGCGCGAAAAAATCAACCGCTCTTCTCTGACGCGGATGGGTCCGACGTCCTACCGGCCGCCGCGGAAATTTTGGCGTCGTTGGCGGCGGCGACTTCCTTCCGAGGCTTCGGTGGGGAAGTGCAATAGCCGCTTTTCCTTGTTTCGCCGAAAGTTGACGCGCACGGCCGCATCCGCGTCTTCGGCGGTCCCGAGCCTCACGGACCGGCGGTTGTCCTAATCAGCGATAATGATAGCCGTAATGATAATGGTAGCCGGGACGATAGCCATGGTAGCCGTAGCGATAGCCGCCGTGCCAGCCATAGTAGCCGCCGTGATAGCCATAGCCGTAGCGGTAGGCCGGTACGCCAACGACAACGCCGCCGCCATAACCATTGGGACGGCAGCCGCCATAGGGTCCCCGATGAAAACCTACGCCGCACCCCCCCGCGACGAGCGTGACGTAGGGAACCGAAGTCGATAACGGCGCGATTTGCATCGCCTGGACCGGCGCGGCCGCGAGCCCGGACAGTCCAATCGCCGCAGCAAATATAGCTCTTTGCATGTTTTCCCCTTCGACCGAGAGCGGTAGGGTTGGAACTAGTCCAAGCATTTGAGGCGGTTTTGGGGCATTGTTCGACTTTCTGGCGACCGAGCGAGCGCCATGCCTACCATCCCATTAGCGCGAGATCGCTTGCGGGGCGTCGCGATGGCGGCGGCAGCGTCCCGCAAACCAGGTCCGCCCCCGCAGGGCATGACGGCCTCCAACTGTCGGAATGGAGTGACGGAGCTGTGGACATTCGTTCACAATCTCTTGCCTGGCCTGACGGGGTGGCTTAGATCCAATCTCGCTCGTGCCGTACGGCGCGGCGCAACGCTCTGCGACCTCCCCAGACTGTTGCAATGCAGTATGACCCTCCCCCGCCCCGAGATTTCCTCCCTCGGCGGCGGGGTCTTTTCATCTCGCTCGCGCGGTCGTCGCCCGCCGCCCTGAGATTCTCGAGCGAATGATGGCCGAAGGCAGGTCCGGCCATCCGCCGTTTCTGAGACAGCCCCCCGCAATTTGGTCGCGCCCGGTTTTTGCGCTGCCTCAATTCGCGGCTCTCCGGACCGGCCTATCCGGATCTCCGGCGAGCTTGACCCCTCGCGGAGGTTTTGATGCAATCGCAGCCAGACCTGGCGGGCGGCGAGGCTTCGCCCCGAGGGATCTCTGGGAGGAAAATCAGTCATGGCCCCGCAAAAGAAAGTCCTGATGGCGGCGAGCGGCGATCTGCGCCAGAGCGCCAACGAGGTCTGCTGGCCCGCGCAGGAAGCGATGGAGAGGCAGGTCACAGCCGCGCTCGGCGCGTTCGGCGTCGAGGTCGAGCGCGCCCATCCCTATGACCGCGCCCTCCGGCACGGCTTCATCGCCAGCCAGAAGCAAGGCCTCGAGGTCTTCGCCAAGGCCGACCCTGACCTGCCGATCGTGGTCGCCGAGGCGGTGTGGCAGTACACCAACCACGTCCTGCCGGGCCTCATTGGCCATCGCGGCCCGATCCTGACGGCGGCGAACTGGTCCGGACAATGGCCGGGCCTCGTCGGCATGCTCAATCTGAACGGGTCCCTGACCAAGGCCGGCGTGCCCTACAGCACGCTGTGGAGCGAGACTTTCGCCGACGAGCCGTTCAAGCGGAAGCTCGGGGAATGGCTCGAAAACGGGCGCGTCGCGCATGACGCCTCGCACGTCCACGGCTTCGATCGAGGCTCGGCCCCGCCCCGGGCGCGCGAGGTCGCGAGCGCGATCGCCGCCGATTTCCGCCGGCGCAAGGCGATCATGGGCGTCTTCGACGAAGGCTGCATGGGGATGTACAACGCGATCATCCCCGACGAGCTGCTGTTCCCGCTCGGCGTGTTCAAGGAGCGCCTGTCACAGTCGGCCCTCTACGCCGCTTCGCGCGAAATTCCCGAATCGGAGGCGCGCGGCGTCTACGATTGGGTGGTCGCGAAAGGCATGACGTTCCATTTCGGCAAGGATCCGGAGACCGAGCTCACGCTGGAGCAGGTTCTCGATCAGTGCCGGATGTATATCGCCGCCGCCCGGATCGCCGAGACTTTCGGCTGCGAGGCGATCGGCATCCAGTATCAGCAGGGCCTGAAGGACCTCATGCCCGCCTCCGACCTCGCCGAGGGGATGCTGAACAACGACGACCGTCCGCCGGTCAGAGGCGCGGACGGCAAACCGATCCGCGACGGGAAGGCGATCGTGCACTTCAACGAGGTCGACGAATGCGCGGGCCTCGACGCGCTGTTCACCAACCGGGTGCACCGCGCGCTCGGCCAGCCGGCCGAGACGACCCTGCACGACATCCGCTGGGGCGGCGCGGACCTTAGCGGCAGCACCGACGACTACGTCTGGGTGCTCGAGATTTCGGGGGCGGCGCCGCCCGCCCACCACATCGGCGGCTGGGCCGGCACGGACAGCCTGCGCCAGCCTCCGATGTACTTCCGCCTCGGCGGCGGAACGGTGCGGGGCGTCGCGAAGCCCGGCGCCATCGTGTGGTCGCGCGTCTTCGTCGAGGCGGGCAAGCTCAAGATGGATATCGGCCGCGCCCGGGTGGCCGAGCTTCCGAGGGAGGAGACCGAGCGGCGCTGGCGCGACACCACGCCGCAATGGCCGATCATGCACGGCGTGCTGCACGGCGTGACGCGCGATCAGATGATGGCGCGTCACAAGGCGAACCACATCCAGGTCGCCTACGCCAACTCCCCGGCGGAGGCCGACCTCGCGCTGGCGACCAAGGCGGCGCTCGCCGCCGAGCTCGGTCTCGAGGTCTCGCTCTGCGGCACGAGGGCGGACGGGGCGCCGCTCGTTCACTAGCCGACGAGGCTCGAGCCGGCGCGATAGGTTGACGAGAGGAGCGCAAAGGTGACATGCCGGCGCGCGAAACGGGGACGACAGGGCGGGC